>CAVBGA010000193.1:0-93964 GCA_963594675.1 Lachnospiraceae bacterium | reverse complement strand
TCAAAAGGATATATCTATCGCACTCGTTTTCCGTCAAAAAGTCTGGATTTAGATAATATGGATGAACTTTTCTGGCAGCAGGATTTTAAACGATGTGTAAAAAAGACACATGTTTTTCGATTGCCATTAAGGTCGGAGGAAAAGGATCTTCTTTGCTTTAATATTATTATTGGAGGCCATTTTTATGCACGGTTACTTGGTAGTGTGGAGGATATTGTAAATGCAAGCACGCAAGAACATTTATTTAACAGACTTGCGGTTACTCTTAATAGTATTTTTGCTGACCAACGAATCCTTCTTCCACAGACAAAAAATTCTGATTTGCAAAAGCAAGTTAGTGTTCTATTGGAGGGGAAAACTGAAGTAGATAGGGAAGTAATGGCGCATTACGGTTGGAAGGAGGATTCAAGATACATAGTCATGGTATTATCTTTCGATGCCAGCTATCCTTTGGAAGAGGGGATGCGCTTTTTACTAATGCAGATGGGGGAGTTATTTCCCAAATCTTGTGTTATTTCAGAAGATCGTACACTTATCTGCGTTCGTAATTTGGATCAAGAACGGAAAGAGAACCTTACGAGAGAGCGCCTTTCCATATTTTTAAGAGAAAATGTAGCCAAGGCCGGGGTGAGTGATACATTTGTTGGTTATCGGCATCTTGTCTTGTATAGAAAACAGGCATTGGAGGCTTTGCGACTGGGTTCAAAAAAAGATCCCCATTTCTGGCATTATGAATTTCATGATTACATTATGGAATACCTTCTAGAAAATATGCTTCGAGAATATCCGGAAAAAAGTATTGTGCATCCAGGACTTTATATTTTAGAAAAATATGATGCTGAGAAAGAGGCTAATCTTTATCAGACTTTAAAGGTATATCTTGAAAGTGGATGTAATGCCACTCGAGCAGCGGAAAACTTATTTATTCATCGCTCCTCTCTTATGAAACGTCTTGATAAGATACGGAGTTTAACAGGAATAAATACTGGCAAAGCTAAGGATCGATTATATGTTGAAATTTCCTTGCGCCTTATTGAATATCAGAGGAAATTCAAAAATAAACAGTAACGATTTGTATTATAATTCTTCTGAAAAAGTCACATATTGCGTCTATCTGAAAATATCATAAAAATTATACAATGCGGTTATAAACAGGAATGGAGGATATGTTTATGAAGAACAAGAAAACTCTGGTTTTTGTGATAGCCGCATTAATTTTTTGTGCACAGTTTATTGGCAACTATGCGAATTATCAATTAGCAGCTATTCCAGGCAGTATATTTCAAGCGTTTAATCTAACAGACACGCAATTTTCTAGCCTGATGACCGGACCGATGTTTCCATCAATTTTCCTAAGTATTATAATTGGTCTTTTGGTTGATCGCTTTGGAATTTCTCGTATGGTGGGTGTCTGTCTTGCGATTGCAGCGGTTGGTTTAACTTTCCGTGTTTTCGCAACAGATTACACAAGTATGCTGGTTGCTATGATTTTGTCTGGATTTGGCTGCATGATATTGAATTCTAATCTGGCTAAGATTGTGTCCTCACTTTATCCTATGGAGAAGGTGAGTAAAGTAATTGGTATTATGATGGCGGCATCTACAGCGTCCATGGCAGTTGCTTACGCTACTACAGCAGCAATTCCCTCATTGAAAATAGCATTTTGGATTCCTGCAATTGTTGGAATCATTCTATTTGTGTTGTGGGTTTTGTTGGCAAGAGAAAGTGTATTTTCTGAGAATAAAATGCCAGAGGAGGATGCTTCACAGGTAAAGGATTCTTTGTTGGTATGTGTAAAAAGCAAAAATATATGGCTGGCAGGAGTAACCTTGATGCTTATGCTGGGAGGAGCCATGATTATTTCCAGTTTTCATGTGTCAGCGGTGGTTGCGTTAAAGGGTTATACAGAAAGCTATGCTGGAACTTTTAATAGTGTCTTGATGGTTGGTTCTATTATTGGTTCAATTTTTCTTCCTATATATGCAACTCAGAATCCGAAAAAAGCGCCTTTGATGGTTTTATTGATGGGAATCGTTACTTCCCTTACCTGCGTTGGTATGGTAACACTTCCTGCAATTGGCATTTACATTTGTGGCTTTTTTAATGGAGCTTTTCGAAGCGGTATTATTGCAGTGATGATGATGCTTCCAGTAATGTTTAAAGAAATCGGTCCACGGTATGCAGGTACAGCCGGTGGATTTATGGTAACACTTGAGCTGATTGGCTGTGTTGTCATTCCGACCTACATCATTGTTCCTCTTGGCGGAGGATCTTATTTGAATTATTTTGTTATTGCAGCGATTACCATGCTGATTGCGACAATTTTATGTTTTATTTTAATGAAAACATGTGGTGCGTTTTCAGGAGAAACTACCGATAATTAATAACTTTGATGATAGTAATTTGAAATGCGATTGATATATGGAATACGGTTTGTGCGAACGAAAAAGGAGAAATAGTTATGCTTTCAACAAAACAGAATTTGTACGAAACAATAAAAAAGGGCGGTCATCCAGATCATCTTGTTAACCAATTTGGATACCTGAAAATGTTACCAGATCCAATTTTCCTGGGCTTGATGGGAGAAGGGGATTTGCAGCCGGGTGGAACCAAAAAGACTGGTTTTGGAGTAACCATGAGCTGGGTAGAAGGCACTCCAGGACCATTTCCTCTTTGCGAGGGTGATGAGAAATTATTAAAAGATATTTGTGATTGGAGAGATATCGTAAAGATGCCACCGACGTCTTATCCAGAGGAGGCATGGGCACCATTTGTGGCTATGGCGGATGCTGTGGATAGAGAAAATGAGTTGGTGACAGCAATGGTTATGCCGGGAGTCTTTGAAAAACTTCACTATTTTATGGGCATGGAAGATACCATGATTAACTTTTATGAAGAACCAGAAGAAATGCATGCTTTGATTGATTATTTTACAGAGTATGAGTGCCAGAATGCCATCGAGGTTTGTAAACATATGCATCCGGAAGCACTTTTCCACCATGATGACTGGGGAAGTCAAAGATCTACGTTTTTATCTCCTGATATGTTTGCAGAATTTATTGTGCCGGCATATAAGAAAATTTATGGAACATGGAAAGAAAATGGTGTAAAAGTTATTGTTCATCATAGTGATTCTTATGGAGTAACGCTTATTCCGCATATGATTGAGATGGGCATAGATATATGGCAGGGACCGGTTCAGGAAAATGATATTCCTGCACTTGTTAAAAAGTATGGTGGTCAGATTTCCTTCCATTGTGGCCTTGATAATGGAAAATATGATACTGCAGATTGGTCAGCAGAAAAAATTGAAGCTGGCTTGCGGGAATTCCTTGATGCAACTGGAACCAATTATGTTATTCCTGGATTTACTCAGGGTGGAGAAGGAAGTGCATTTGCTGGAGCATATGAGGCAGCCACAGAAATTATCGATAAATTGAGCAAAGAATATTTTAAATAATGAGTATAAGGGATGATAGCCGTGCTGGTTGTTGTCCCTTGTTTTTTGGATAATTTATCGCTATGATAATATCAGATATACGCAATGGCAAATACGACAGGAGGTAGGGCAATATGAGAGAAATACCAATTGATGAATTACAGGTGGCTCCTTTTACATTGTTTGGAAAAGATTGGATGGCACTTACTGCAGGAAATGAAAGTAATGGGTACAATACGATGACCATCGCCTGGGGACATTTGGGTTCATTGTGGGATAGAGATAGTCAGTCAAATGTATTGCCTACGGTAATTTGCTATTCAAGACCTAGTCGTTATACAAAAGAATTTTTAGATAGGGAAGACTTGTTTACGATTTCTCATTTTTCTAAGGAGTATCGAAAAACCTTAGGCTATCTGGGCAATCATTCCGGGCGGGATGAGGATAAGGTGGAGAAGGTGGGATTAACACCGGTATTTGCTGATGGCACAACTTATTTTGCAGAGGCGGATTTAGTTTTTGTCTGTCGCAAATTGTACAGTAGTGAGTTAAAAGAAGAAGGATTTGTGGAGAAAGGCTTGGTGGATTTTAATTATCCTAAGAGGGATTTTCATACCATGTATGTAGGGGAAGTGGTAAAGGTACTGATTCGGTAATTGCATTATTTTTTGAAACCTGATAATATCAATATATTAGTCATTTCTAATGTCACTTGCTAAAAATGGTAAGTTGTGTATGCTACAGCACACAATCCCATTTCATATATGGAGTGTTGGAAAGAAATTTGCGGAGGGATTGTTATGTTAGAGAATCAGCATAGAGCAACGGCTCGTGTATTAGATATCATGGAATTTTTGTCAGATGCTCCTGAGGGAATGACACTGACAGAGCTGGCTACAGCAATGAAGGCTCCCAAGAGTAGTCTTTTTTCCATTGTGCATACGATGGAGGATAGGAGATATATTATGATAGATGCGGCAAGCGGTAAGTATAAATTAGGCTTGCGTGCCTATATTATAGGCGCTTCTTGTACTTCTCAGGGTGGGTTTGAACCTTTGATTGCTATCATGAATTCCGTAACAGAAAAGACAGAGGAAACCTGCCAGTTTGGCATTTTGGAGGGGGGCAATGTTTTGTATGTAGCAAAATCAGATTCCCCTCAGCCGATTCGTATGATTTCTCATGTGGGTACAAAATTGCCGGCAAATGCCACTGCCATAGGGAAAGCCTTGTTAAGTGGTTTGACAGATGAAGATCTTAGAGAATTATATCATGCAGGGTTGGAAAAACTGACGGAACATACCATATCGGATATTGATGTATTGATTGGACAGATAGATGGCATTCGTGATGGTGAGATTGCCAGCGAGACGGAAGAGTCCACACCTCAAATGTGTTGTTTTGCTGTGCCGATTCATCAGGATGGAAAGGTGACAGCAGCTTTGAGTGTGTCGGTGCCTATTTTTAGATGCCCAGAAGAAAAAAAGCAGATTGTATGCTCTTGTCTTATGGAAGCTCAGAAGGAAATAGAACAGTTGGCTGGATTGTACAAATTTGAAATGATGCAACATTAGAAAACAAAATGATAAATATTTAGATCCTTGATTTGTAATAATAAATTGAGGATCTTTTTGTTTACTAGGAAATATATATTTTTTTTGAATCGAAAATATACATAAATTTTATCGTAAGTTTTTGTATTGTTTGTCGATTGACAATAAATAGACATATTGCTACACTTAACATACAAACAATCGTATATACGAATACAGTTCGCATATACGAATTAAATATGTACAAGGGAGATGTATATATGGAAACTATTACAGACCTTATCAAAGATGTGCCAGTGCCTAAAATGGTAAAAATCAGACAGGTTTTTGATGATTCCC
The DNA here is from genome assembly GCA_963594675.1 of Lachnospiraceae bacterium. Taxonomy (GTDB): domain Bacteria; phylum Bacillota; class Clostridia; order Lachnospirales; family Lachnospiraceae; genus Ruminococcus_G. The sequence goes on along the minus strand of CAVBGA010000193.1, from coordinate 88,633 downwards.
ACATTCCGGAAGATAAGATTGCGGACACAGTGAAGGAAGAACTTTCACGAGAAGCTCTGGGCGGTCAGGTGAAGCCAGGGATGAATATCGCAATTACCTGCGGAAGCAGAGGCATGAGTAACAATGCAGTAATGGCAAAGGCTATCGTTGACTTTGTAAAGTCTAAAGGAGCTCATCCATTTATTGTTCCGGCTATGGGAAGTCATGGAGGTGCAACCGCAGCGGGGCAGACTCAGATTCTAAAGGATTATGGAATCACAGAAGAAGCCATGGGATGTCCCATTAAAAGCTCTATGGAAACCGTGCAAATCGGTTTGTCACCGGTTCGTAAGCAACCAGTATTCATGGATAAGAATGCATCAGAGGCGGATGGAATTATCCTGTTTAACCGTATTAAACCACACACATCCTTTAGGGGTCCTTATGAAAGTGGTCTTATGAAGATGATGGCGATTGGTCTTGGAAAGCAAAAGGGAGCTGAGAGTATTCATCATCAGAGTCCAGCGATTATGCATGAGCTGATTGAAGAGTATGGAAAAACTTTTCTGGAAAATGTGCCTATCATCGGAGGTATTGCCATTATTGAAAATGCTTATGATGAGACTTATTTAATTAAAGGAATGACACCTCAGGAAATTATTGATGATGAGCCAAAATTAAAAGAGATTTCCTACAAAACCATTGCTCATTTACTTTTTGATAAATGTGATGTATTGGTGGTGGATAAGATTGGAAAAAATATTTCTGGAGATGGTATGGATCCTAATATTTCTGGAAGGTTTGTATTGCCCCAGTATTGTTCCGGCGGCATTCAGGCAGAGAAATGTGTCATTTTGGATATCACAGATGAGACCCACGGCAATGCACAGGGTGTAGGTTTGGCAGAAGTTACTACCCGTCGTTTGGTGAATCGTATGAAATTGGAAATGACATATCCTACAGGAGTTACCAATACATTCCTGCATCTTATGAAAATTCCTATGATTATGGATAATGACCGGGAGGCTCTGCAGTTGGCTTTGTGTTGTTGTCCAGATGCAGAAGACCAGAACAATATGAAAATGATCCGTATCCCGGATACAGCACATATCGAATATATTGAGATTTCCGAAGGGCTTTTATCTTTGGCTAAGGAGAATCCTAATATTGAGATAATGACGGAACCCTATGATCTGCCATTTGATGAAAATGGTAATTTGTTCTAATTCAAAAAGTTTGCAGATGCAGGAAATGGCACTTCTGTAGTCTGTTAACTAAATAAAAAGGAAAAGAAAGGGAAGGGAAAATTATGAATTCAGCTGGATTTTTGATACTGGCGCTAGTAATTGCAATTGCAATTATTCTGTTTTGTATCATCGTACTCAAATTGAATGCAGCAATCGGTATGGCAATCGCCTGTCTTGTGATGGGCGTTATGGGAGGATTGGACCTTGTAACCACGGCAGAGACAGTTTCGTCCGGTTTTGGTAGCATGATGACCAGTATTGGTTTGCCTGTTGGTTTTGGTACAATTCTTGGACAGCTTATGAATGATAGTGGTGCTGCAGAAGTTATCGCTGATAAGCTGGTATCTGCATTTCCAGAGAAAAAAGCAGTATGGGGTCTGAGTATTGCAGGATTTATTCTGTCTATTCCGGTATTTTTTGATGTAACATTCATCATTTTGATTCCCATCGGTATCACAATTGCATCTAAAATTAATATGAAGATGTGTTATGTAACAGGTTGTTTGACCATCGGTGCAACAACTGCACACTGTGTGGTCCCTCCAACTCCTAATCCATTGGCAGCAGCAGATATCTTCGGATTTGATTTGGGTATTATGCTGATCGTTGGCTTGATTGTTGGTTTCATCACTGTTATGGTATCTAACTTTATTTACATCAAGATTCATGATCGTGGTATCTGGAATGAAGAGAAGGATGTAAACCATAGTTCTAATGTAACAGCAGAATTGGTGGCAGCACGTGAAGGAAGAAATAGTGCACCGGACAGAAAGAAACCTTCTATGTTGGTTTCGTTGCTTCCGATTATCATTCCTGTAGTTTGTATTATCTTTGGTACTATCGGTGGTGCCATTTATGATGAGAAACCTATGATTTGTTCATTCTTGGGTGATAAACTTATCGCTATGCTTCTTGGTACACTTGGTGCTTATGCTGTCAGTGTGCCTTATATTGGCAGAGATGGAATTGAAAAATCTGCCGGTGAGGCTCTTAAGAGTGCCGGCGTTGTTCTTTTGATTACAGGTGCTGGTGGAGCTTTCGCATCAGTTATTACAGAGACGGGAATTGGTGATGCCATCGTCGGACTTCTGGGAACAGATACAAAATCTGTACTTCCGGCTATGTTCCTTGCATATCTGATCGGCATGATCTTCCGTGTAGCTCAGGGTTCCGGTACTGTTGCTGGTATGACTTCCATGGGTATCATGGCTACCATCGCTCCGGCAATCGGATGCCATCCGGTTTGGATCGCTCTGGCTTGCCTTTCCGGTGGTAACTCTATTGGACATGTAAATGACTCCGGCTATTGGGTAGCAACAAATATGTCTGGTTTGACCGTTACAGGTGGTTTGAAAACGTATACGCTTGGTTCTTTCATTTCATCTGTTTGCATCTTTGTTCTTGCTATCATTGGTGCTCTGGTAATTCCGCTTTAATCCTGGCGTAATAGTCGTGATTTAGGTTGGAGTAAAAGGTTTAAGTAGGTAAATTAAGATAAAACATTATATAGGAGAAACGCATAATGCTTAATGCTATGATCATAGACAGTAAAGACAATGTTATTGTTGCTATTGAACCCATTGCAGAAGGCGATATCGTTACTTGGCTGGATGGCGGCGAGGAGAAATCCCTCACCGCCCTTCAGAATATTACCATATATCACAAAATCGCCTGTCGTGACATCAAGAAAGGCGAACCTGTAGTGAAATATGGGGAGCATATCGGTATTGCTACTACAGATATTAAGGCTGGTGAACATGCACATGTTCATAATATTGAAGGTCATAGAGAAGACCTTGAAGCGAAAGTGAAATAAAGGAGGGTGTGGTAATGAATTTTTATGGATATAAGAGACCAGACGGCCGTGTAGGTGTCCGTAATAAGGTGCTCATCCTTCCGGCAAGTGTCTGTGCATCTGATACAACAAGAATTATTGCTTCTCAGGTGGTAGGTTCTGTAACATTTAATAATCAGCAGGGATGCTCTCAGGTAGCATCAGACCAGCAGTTGACCATGGATGTTATGGCGGGATACGCAGCGAATCCTAATGTTTATGGAACCGTTGTTGTATCACTGGGATGTGAGAACTGCCAGATGGATCTGGTAGTCAAAGCCATTGAGGAGAGAACCAATAAACCTCTGAAAAAGGTAATTATTCAGGAGGCAGGGGGCACCATTAAGGCGACAGAGATTGCTGTTCGTTATGCCAAGGAAATGGTGGAAGAGGCTTCTCTTCTTAAAAAGGAAGAATTTCCCATGTCAGAGCTGATTATCGGTACAGAGTGTGGAGGAAGCGATCCTACAAGTGGATTAGCAGCTAATGTATTGATTGGTGAGCTGAGTGATCGGATTATTGCTGAGGGTGGTACATCCATTCTTTCTGAAACTACAGAGTTTATCGGAGCGGAGCATATTCTTGCTGCTCGGGCAGCAACTCCTGAAGTGAGGGATCGAGTATTTGATATTGTTCATAGATATGAAAAAGCACTTCAACTAGTTGGGGAAGAAGTGCGGGAAGGCAATCCGGCTCCTGGTAATAAAGCAGGAGGTATTACGACTCTTGAGGAGAAATCCCTTGGATGTATTCATAAGGGTGGACATACTCCAGTGATGGAAGTATACGACTATGGAAAACAGGTAGAGGCAAAAAAAGGTTTGGTTATCATGGATACACCAGGTAATGACCCTTCTTCTGTAGCAGGTATGGTTGCTGGAGGAGCACAGGTTGTTGTCTTCTCCACGGGGCGAGGCACGCCTACTGGTAATCCCATTGCACCGGTAATTAAGATTACCGGAAATCGAATTACGTTCGCAAATATGTCCGATAATATTGATGTAGATGCATCTCCGATTATTTATGGAGGAAATCTCCAGGAGTTAGGAGAGGATCTTCTCAAATTAACATCAGAGGTGGCAAGCGGAAGACAGACAAAGGCAGAGTCTCTTGGCTTTACTGAGATGGCAATCGCACGAGTATGTAACTATGTATAAGTTGCATGTGCATTAAGGAGATGATTAATTATGGATAAGAAATATGTTGTTATGGACGGTAATACCGCTGCTGCTTATACGGCCTATGCCTTCACAGAAGTGGCTGCGATTTATCCTATAACCCCTTCTTCTCCTATGGCTGAGAAGGTAGATGAATGGTCAGCTAAGGGAAAGAAGAATTTATTTGGAACAAGTGTTGATATTACACAGATGCAGTCTGAGGCAGGTGCTGCAGGTGCCTGTCATGGTTCGCTTCAGGCAGGTGCATTGACTACAACATTTACCTCTTCTCAGGGTTTGATGCTGATGATTCCGGCAATGTATGCTATGGGTGGACAATTTTTGCCTAGTGTTATGCATATTGCATCTCGTGTGGTAACTTCAAATCACCATTCTATTTTTGGCGATCATACAGACTTTATGACCTGCAGAACAACAGGCTACGCCATGCTAATGTCTTCTTCACCTCAAGAAGCTATGGACTTAGCAGCGGTAACTCATCTTTCAGCTATTAAAGCGGGATATGCTTTTATGCATTGTTTCGATGGTTTCCGTACCTCGCATGAGATGCAGAGAATTGAAGCTTTAGATTATGAAGATCTTCGTCCTTTGATAGATGTAGATGCACTTAAGGATTTCCGAAGTAAATCTTTGAATCCGGAACACCCTACAAACCGTGGTAATAATGTGAATCCAGATGTGTATTTTCAGTGTAAGGAAGGTGCCAATGTAAAAGCCGCCTTGGTTCCTGAAACAGTACAGCATTACATGGATGAGATTAATCGAATTACTGGTCGTGATTACAAGCTTTTCAACTACTATGGAGCTGATGATGCAGAGGAAGTTATTGTTGTTATGTGTTCTGCATCTGAAGCAGTAAAAGAGACTGTTGATTATCTGAATGCTCAGGGCCGCAAGGTTGGAATGGTTCAGATTCATCTCTATCGTCCCTTCTCTGTTGAGCATTTTGCAGCAGCAATTCCTGCAAGTTGTAAGAAGATTGCAGTACTTGACCGTAGTAAGGAGACAGGATCCGTAGGAGAGCCGGTTTATCTAGATGTGGTAACAGCTCTTAATCAGGCTGGAAGATCTGACATTACAGTAGTAGGTGGTCGTTATGGACTTTCTTCCAAGGATGTTACACCGGGACAGTTTATTGCTGTTTATGACAATCTTCTTCAGGATAAGCCTAAGAACAACTTTACTATCGGTATTAATGATGATGTAACTCATACATCTCTTGACTATAAAGAAATTGAAATTCCTCATCCAGGCCAGATTTCCTGTAAACTCTGGGGTCTGGGTGGAGATGGAACTGTTGGCGCAAATAAAAATGCTATCAGTACCATAGGAATTGTAGGAAATAAATATGCGCAGGCTTATTTCTCCTATGACACCATGAAATCCGGAGGATTAACCCAGAGTCATCTGCGTTTTGGTGATGAACCAATTCGTTCTACCTATCTAGTTAATTCCGCAGATTTTGTAGCCGTACATGCACCTACTTACATCGGTAAATATGATGTTACCGAGGATCTGAAAGAGGGCGGTACTTTCCTTTTGAATTGTCCGTGGGGTACAGAGGAGCTGGAAACAAGACTGACAGGAAAGATGAAGCGTGATCTTGCCAGAAAACACATTAATTTCTATATTATTGATGCTGCGAAAATTGCCGGTGAAATTGGTCTTGGAAAAAGAACTAATAACGTACTTCAGGGTGCCTTCTTTGCATTAACAAAGGTAATGCCTATGGATGTTGCAGAAAAGGATATGAAGCAGAATAACTATAATTCCTACTTTAAAAAAGCTGGACAGAAAATTGTAGATATGAACAATAAGGCAGTGGATATGGGTATTACGGCTGCTGTTAAGGTGGATATTCCAGAGACATGGGCAAATGCAGAGGATACACCGACACCTATGCCAGCAAATGCGACGCCATTTGTTCGGGATATTGTGGTTCCCATGGATCGTCAGGAAGGAGACAAACTTCCAGTATCTGTATTCCAGAAATATGGTGTGTTGGATGGTACCTGGGAGAATGGTACTTCTGCTTATTCTAAACGTGGTGTAGCAACCAAGGTTCCTAAGTGGAATCCAGATTCTTGTATTCAATGTAATAAATGTGCAATGTCTTGTCCTCATGCAGCTATTCGTCCTGTTCTCTTGACAGAGGAAGAAAAGGAAAATGTGTCGGATACCTTTGTAACTGCTCCGGCAAAAGGCGTTGGAAAAGATAAAAACTATTCCTTCAGAATGCAGGTATCTCCGTACGATTGTCTTGGATGTGGTGTTTGCCTCACGGCTTGCCCTGCAAATCAGAGTGAGAAAATGGAAGATGCCCTTGTAATGGTACCATTTGAAGGGGAAAAGAAGGAACAGGAACACTTTGATCAGATTGCAATGAATGAGAGTTACATTAAGAAAGATGTAATTGATACCAAATCTGTAAAGAATGTTCAGTTTGCAAAACCATATTTCCAGTTCTCAGCTGCATGTGCTGGATGTGCAGAGACCACCTATATCAAACTTCTTAGCCAGATGTTTGGTGATCATATGTATGTAGGAAATGCAGCAGGTTGTTCTTCTGCTATTTCCGGTGGTGCACCAATTCTTCCTTATTGCAAGGACTGCAAGGGAAGAGGACCGGCTTGGGAACATTCTCTCTTTGAGGATAATGCAGAATTTGCTTATGGATTCTATCTGGCTCAGGATGCCATTCGTAAAGAACTGATGCTTCGTCTGGAAAATCTTAAGGCAGAAGGAAAGGAAGTAGCTGTCATTGATGAATATCTTCAGGATTGGAATGATTCAGCAAAATCTCGTCAGGTCACAGATGCTCTTGTTCAGGCTCTTGAGAAATTGCCGGTAAATGACGATGTAGAGTATATTCTCAGCAATAAAGAATATCTTGCTAAAAAATCTGTGTGGGCTGTCGGTGGTGATGGCTGGGCTTATGATATTGGATTTGGTGGTATTGACCATGTCATGGCACAGAACAGAAATGTAAACTTGCTTGTATTGGATACTGAGGTATATTCTAATACCGGTGGTCAGGCTTCAAAATCTACGCCAATTGGTGCAACTGCTAAGTTTGCAGCAGGCGGTAAAGTAGTTGCTAAAAAGGATCTGGGAAGTATCCTAATGCAGTACAAATATGTATATGTTGCACAGGTAGCTATGGGCGCTGATCAGAATCAGACCCTGAAAGCCATTCGCGAAGCTGAATCCTATGATGGACCATCTATCGTTATCTGTTATTGTCCTTGCTTGGAGCAGCATATCAAGGCTGGTATGGGATGCTCACAGGATGAGATGAAAAAAGCAGTGGAATGTGGATATTGGCATCTGTATCGTTACGATCCAAGACGTACAGCGGAAGGAAAGAATCCATTCCAGTTGGATTCACCGGAGCCAAATACAGACAAAGTTCTTGATTTCCTCATGGGAGAGAACCGTTATGCTTCTCTGAAAAATAATTTCCCAGAGAAGGCAGATGCTCTTTATCAAAGGGAAATCGAAGAGGTCAAGGCTCGTTATCAAAAATATAAAGAATTGGCTGATAAATAAAATATACGATATATCATATATAAGATTATAGTTCGCTCTCTTTACAGCAACGTGCTTATATGTAATATATAGAATCTGCCGATATGTAATGTGAATAGCATATCAAGCTTCTCGAGGAGTTGTTGTACTAAATATTTAGACAACAGCTCCTCTTTTCTATATGACCTCCCTCAATCGAAATGCCCTCACTAGATCAAATCTTACCTTCTCATCCTCCGGCGCCAAACCCATCAATTCTTCGGTTATCTGGGGCACCGGTTTGCCTTTAGCAAGCATCTTCGCAATCTCTGGTTGGGTAAGTCAGAAGATACTATCTTCTTTTTGGAAAAAGTAAACCACCGGCTGAGCCGGTGGCAATGATTCAAAATTATAGAGTACGTTATCATAAAAGCTGCTTATATTTAGAAACTTTAAGAAAATCAAAGCTATACCCAGCGGTGTTGTTGCTGATTTTATTTTTCAAAAATTCCTCAAATGTTATAATTTCTGGCATCTCGAATACGGTATTTTCATCTGCTTCAGGAGTACCGTAAACTCGCACAGCTTTTGTGGCAGGAAGTAATTTTTCAATAGGCGTTCTAGGGGAGAGATTGTTGAAAAAGAAAAATAGTGGGGTAGGACCTTTTTTTCCTTCTAATACAAACTTCTTGATAATTGCAATTGTCTCTTCGACACTTCCAGCTTCTACTTGTTTGGCTGCAATACCAGCCATGAGTGGGACACCGTGCTCAGTAGCTACCTGTCTTGCGTATTGTGGTGTCAGTTTTGTTAAATCAGGATCGATACAGAAAAACATATCATTGGACCAAATGATAAAATCTTCAAAATCCTTTCTTTCTTGTCCTTCGAGCTGAGCGGTTCCGAAAAAGGCGGTATCTTGCATGGTGATGCCAGGCATATTTAGCTTTTTCATGATTCTTTCCAAGCTAGGACGGATAAATTCTTTTGCGATACTAGGCGTGACAATGGGGATTGAGGCAAAAGCATCAGCCAGAGAGATTTGATGGAAACCTGGAAGTACTTCAGCAAGGGCTTTAAACATTGGCACATGAAAATCATCTACAATTTTATTGAGAAATTTTGTTACAAATTCCGGATCTTCCATGGTATCCATGACAAGATTATCCACACCGTACAGGTTGCCGGCGAGAGTCCATGGAGCAGAGAATGTGGGGAATGTATCGACTCCTGTATATTTTTTATAAGCTTCACAATATTTAATTAAGTAGGGAAAGCGCCCTGTGTCTAATCCGCCAAATTTGATTTTATCCAAATCCGCTTCAGATTTAATAAAATAGTCGCTTCGATCGATGTCGGAGCAGTGATCCGGGTAGAATCGAATTTTAGCTCCCATGGCTTCCGCTTCGAAATTGTAAATGTCCATATTAGCGATGATAGTGTCCACATTCAAATATTCTTGTACCAGCAGGGTAGTTTCCGCCATAGCGACGGGATCATCTCTTAGCACATAGTCATAGGGGACACCGCATAATTCGGGAATTAATTCTGTGATCAGTGCTATAGATGGTATATTGGCATTAGGCCAATTGGCCAAGTTTTCAAATGTTGCTGCTGAATAACTTAAAAAGTTTTTTTCTTCATTCATAAGGGGATCTCCTGATTTTCTTTATTTTTATTATCAAGCTGCGTGAATTAAACCTGCGGCGAGCAGACCATTAATCAGAAAATCATCATCCTCATCGGTGGACCGGCTATCTACATATGGCTGATTATTGATCCAAGTGGTAACGGCATTCAAGTCGTCAAAGGTATAATACTTCGTCATTCTATCCTTGTCTTTTCCAATTAGATTAGGAGAACCAGGCATTATCCAGTATCCACCTACAACCTGATTCATCTCACACTCTTTTAATTCTACTCGTTTGCTTGTCATAAATTTTCCTCCTGTTTGCGTATGTGTTTATGTTTTTTTATCTTCGATGTTTATTTATACGAAATTCCACATACAAAGGCTAATTTATTTTCCATACTTTATCAGGCTCCATGATAAGGGCAAACCGATTCCTCAAATTGCTGAGGAACTGGAGGAATCTGTAGACTTTATTGAGAAAATGATAAGGGAAAAAGGAAACTGAGACCATAAGACCGTCTCAATTTTTGAGGAGTTGTTGTGCTAAATATTTAGACAACAGCTCCTCTTTTCTATATGCCCGCCCCCAACCGAAATGACATCAACAGATCAAATCTTACCTTCTCATCCTCCAGCACCAACCCCGTCAATTCTTCAATTCTCCGGATTCGATACAAGAGTGTCGTTCTATGAATATCCAGCAATTCAGCTGTTTTCAGCAGAGCTCTTTCATGAGTCAGATAACAGCGCAGAGTTTCCATCAGCTGGCTGCCATGCTCCTGATCATATTTTTTTAGAATTTCCAGTTCTGGACAGCAGAGAAAATGGGCTGGAAATACCTTTAGGGCATGGTGCAATATAAAGCTGCTGCGATAGCGGTCAAAGGGGTAGGACCAGAAGGTGGGGTCCTGCTGTAGGCCGGTTTCGTAGGCTTTGATAGCTTGCTGATGATAATAGTAGAATTCATTTAAATCATGGCCCACAGAACTGATGCCGGCCTTCATGAGGCCGTCTCGCAGATAAACGGCGATATCGCTTTGAAAACGTTGTATGCTGCATTCTGATAGAGAGGCATTGATTAAAAGAACGATATGTTTTTCCTGTTCAAAGACGCAGGAATGGGGGAATTTCTCACTTAGCTGTCGGCAATGATAGGAAATGGCATGGGTGTAAAAATCATTGGTCAAAGGGAAGAAGCAGGCACAGAAATAATCATCTTGCACCGCCCAACCACTGTATAAAAGGCGGGTGGACAGCAGAGCCTCATCTGTAGGTTCCCCGGTCAGCATGGTTTGCAGCAGCTTGGAAAGCTGGTAGTTATGCATATTTCTTAAATAGAGGCTGCTGCGGAAATATTCCTTCACAATCTCAGCAAATACTTCCAGAAGATAGGCATCGCTGGGGAGAAGGGGGCGTCTGGTTTCATCGATTAGGATGCGGCCCCGATATTCTCCATAATACCAAAGATTCAGATAGAGAATCTGATAGCCAAAAGTATCTGCTGGGAAAATTGAGGTTTTTCGAGTCTGCATGGTATCCAGATAATCCTGGTTGATTTTAAAATCATTGATTACATCGTAGGGCACCCGGTATTGTTCAATGTTGGCATCATAATCCCATTGATGATCTTGCTCGGTGAGTCCGGCGGCAGCCAATTGGTAGAAATCCTGATCGTGGATCAAAATTGGGTTTTCAAAGAAAGAATAGGCCTTTTCTGTCAGTTGCTGCAGACTTCCGTGCATGTGCAGAATTTGATTTAACTCGTCATCCAAGCGGGAGAAACGGAGCATAATCTGTTGCAGCTGAAAATATAAAGCATTTTCAGCTAGTGCTTCCTCTCTTTCTTCAAACCAAAGTACATCATTATGTGCTAGGAGCGTCTGGGAGGGCTTTCCGACAGAAATGATTCCCTGATCTTCCAGGGAGTCGGGGAAATCCTCCTTTTTGCCAAAGAGAAGCACTCCTTCCTGATCGAGCCAAAGGGGATTCCAATATTGCATCTGGTACCAGCCCTTGCTTGTGATTGCTGGCTGATTATTTGAAGGATTTACAATGTGTCCGACCACATTTTCTACATGATCCAGTAAAAGCTGTAAGGGTATTTTCATGGTGAATTCCTTTCCTACTAAAAGTAGTAAAACAGATAAAAAATTCCGTCTTTACTCGGAGTTTACCGGGGGCATTTTCTTTAATATAATTGATATATAAAAGAAATTCAAGAAAAGAACAGAGAACTTTTTATAATACGACAATAAGACGAAAGAGAGGGTGATATTATGTTAACAAAAAAACAGAATATGTTGGAAGTAGTTCGTGGCGGCAATCCGGATCGATTTGTAAAACAGTATGAGGCCATTCAGTTTATTTTAAATACTCCTTATGGACTGCAATATCCTATGATGCCAGAGAAACCGGGAGCACCGGCGGTAAAATGTGGTTGGGGTTATACCAATGCCTGGCCTGAAGGAACTCCGGGAGCATTTCCCGTGCATGATGCGGAGCATCTGGTTTGTCCGGACATCACAGAGTGGAAAAAATATGTAAAGGCTCCGGATATCAATTATACAGCAGAGGATTGGAAGCCGGCACTTGAGACGGCAGCTGCAATTGATCGGGATGAGTATTTCATCGCTCCATTGATTGCACCAGGTATTTTTGAGATGTGTCATTATCTCTGTGAGATTCAAAATACTATGGTAAACTTCTATGAAGAGCCGGAAGCTATGCATGAGCTCATTGATTATATTACCGACTGGGAGTTGAAATGGGCAGAACAGATCTGTACCTACCTGAAACCAGACATGATTTTCCATCATGATGACTGGGGCACCCAGAAAAGCAGTTTCCTGAGCAAGGATATGTTTGATGAGTTTTATCTGGAAGCTTATAAGAAGGTATATGGATATTATCATGACCATGGGGTTGAATTGATTGTTCACCACAATGATAGCTATTCTGCAAATCTGGTTCCTTCTATGATTGAGATGGGTATCGATGTATGGCAGGGATGTATGTCTGTAAATGATATTCCAGCTCTGATCAAAGAATATGGAAAAGATATTACCTTCATGGGTGGTATTGATAATGGTAAGGTTGACCGCTATGACTGGAATCAGCAGATGATTGAGGCGGAGACAGATCAGCTTTGTCGCGATTGTGGAAAACTCTATTTCATTCCATGTACCTCTCATGGCCTGAACTTCTCCTGTATCCCGGGAGTGTATGAGGCAGTAGACGAAGAGATTGAAAAGATGAGCAAAGAGATGTTCTAAGTTTTGCATGGATCTAAAAATCTATAAAAGATATGGATAAAAATAGGGAAAGATGTCTGCTTTTGTAGACATCTTTTTCTTTTGTCATCAAGATTTTATTTCAAATGGATTTCATATTGCGGATGAAAAAGGGGACTGCTATAATCGGTGCAAGGACGTTATCATGCATATATTGATATATCAAAAATTTCTTTATAGGAGGTGCATTCTATGTTTCGACCGATGCGCAGAAAAACAAAAGAAACCGATCTTTCCACCGCAAAATCCTTGCTGCACAAGGAACGTAGAGGTGTTTTTGCAGTAAATGGGGATGATGGATATCCCTATGCAGTTCCGGTGAATTTTCTCTATGACGAAGAAGCGGAGAAAATTTATTTCCATGGGGCGGCAGCAGGACATAAGGCAGACTCTCTTAAAAAGAGTGATAAGGTCTGTTTTACCGTTTATGGAAATGAGAGAATTGATGAAGCGGAGGCTTGGTCCCCTCACCTTGACAGTACAGTGATTTTTGGCAGATGTCGGATTCTGGAGGACCGGGAGAAAACCATGGAATTAACCAGACGAATTGCCCGAAAATATTATCCAGATGAAGAAACCATTGAGGAAGAAATGCAGAAATCCGGGAAGGCCGTACAGGTGTATGAGATTTCTATTGAACATATGAGCGGGAAAGCTATTCAGGAAAAATGATTATGGATTTAGTGAATTTTGATGAGTGTAGAAGAATCAGAGGACGCGGATATCGTGGAAATGCAGGACGTAAGTTAGCATATCTTGTTGAAGGTAATGTATGGATGGTAAAGTTTCCTGGAAATACAAAGGACATGCAAGGAAAGCATCTTCCTTCCTATACTTCTAGCCCTATAAGTGAATATATTGGATCAAAGATTTATGAGTTTATGAATATTCCTGTTCACAAGACTGTATTGGGCAAGTGTGAAGGAAAAATTGTTGTGGGTTGCCGTGATTTTACCGATAGAGGTGAATTGCTGGAATACAGCCAGATCAAGAACACTGTGGATGATGAATTCATATCTGGAAGTTACGGATCCTCGGGACAAGGGGAACGTTTAAGTGATATTCTTCGTATCATAGAGATTTCCGAGGAATTTGAAGGACTTCGAGATGAAATCCGCCAGCGTTTCTGGGATATGTTTGTTGTAGATACTTTCATACACAACAATGATAGAAATAATGGCAATTGGGGGTTACTGATAGGAAAATATGAAACCAGCATCGCTCCAGTTTATGATAATGGCAATGCTTTTTTTAATAAACGAAATCCTTCTTTGTTTGCCAAGCGGCTGAGCGATGAAAATGCGATTAAGGAAGATGCTTTGAATGGTCGCTCTTTCTTTTTAGATGACGAAGATAAGAGGATTAATCCCCTTGTCTATATGAGGCAAAACAGAAACAAAGATTGTGATGCGGCAATCCTGCGTTTTATATCAAAAATAAATATGCGGCAAATATGTGATTTGATTAAAGAAATACCAGCAGAAGCATATGGATTGAAGATTATGGAGAAAGAACAGCGACAGTTCTATATAGATTTGCTGAAGACTACTTATGAAGATGGCATATTGCCTATTGCAAGACAGATACAAGGGAGTTAATTTGGTATGAGCGTAAGAGTACACTGAGTTAACACCTAGAAAAGTTGCCACCATTACGGTGGCAACGAACATATCTAACTTATGATATCATAAATTCACGTCATAGATGGAATTCCATTGGAATTGCTGCGAGGAAGCAGCTATTCTAGTTGGAAAATCATGAAAATACTCCTTCTATTATAAGTAATACAAAAACTAAAAGAAATAAGATAATAATATCGAACAAAAAAGTTACGATCCATCGCACAAGTGGCACCTTGTGCTGAAATATGGGAAAATAATCCTTAACATTCAGGTAATTGAAGTTAAAGAGGATGATGCAAAATAAAATTAAAAAGGAGAAGCATTTATATACCAATAAAAGGCCTCCGCTGAGCGCTACACCATTTCGATCATTTACCGTAAGGGAGCTGCTTAATAAGAGGATGAAGAGGTAACCCACGGTAGCTAAAAATGCCTTCCAGGCTTTATGAGTACGATAACCGGGCAGGAGATACTTGTGCTGGGAAACGCTTGGTGTGTTTGTGGGATACGCCTTATATTCTCGACAAAGTGCTTTTTTTATTTCTGCAACAGAAGCATAGCGCATCTCGGCATCGATGGGACAGCATTTTTCAGCAATCTGGTAAAGTGCTTGAAGATCTCTGGAATTTTCTGTAGGAAGATAGGGTATGGAATCCAGCATTTCCTTCAAGGTTATCCCAAGAGAGTAAATATCTGTTCTGGGAGAGGAGGAGCCGAATCCAAATTGTTCCGGAGCTGCATAGCCCTGAGTCCCCAGTAGGCGGGTATCCTCTTCCTTATTTGCGGAATAATATTTTGCTGCATTAAAGTCCAGGAGCATAGCCTTATTGTAGCCGCTGATAATAATATTGGATGGTTTGATATCCCTATGAATAATGGGGGGCTCCACTGCATGAAGTTGTTCAAGAATCGTGCAAATGTCCAGCAGATAGGACTGGATGTCGGACTTTCTTAGTTGCTTCTTCTTAATCAGATCTGCCAGGGAGTCGCCGGAAATATATTCTTCAATAAGGATAAGCTGTGTGGTATTCTCAGCTGCGCCTGAGGCTAAAGCATTCTCTGATGTAGCCTCGATTTCGCAATAGGCGATAATTTTTGGTATGCCAGAGATAGGATTTTCATAGAGGTAACGGTATACATCAATGTTGTAAACATCGATAATTTTCTTTACACAGATTTGTCCTGTCTCTTTATGTTTTACCAGATAGATTTTATGGGTTTCATTTATGGTATTGATGGTTTCATAATATGAAATAGCAAGTCTTTGTGCTATATCCATTTTGTGAGTCCTCCTTGGGCTACATAACTTTTGCTATACAGACGATGGAACTATTATATCAGATAATTACTTGGTGTTTATAGAAAAAATTATATAGGATTCGGTATGAAAGAAATTGGTAATTAAATTTGAGGGGAAATTATGAGTGAAAAAAGCACAAGGGAGTTGGAAAGTCTGTTGGGAAAGACCCATATATCTGATTTTGACAGCTTCTGTGAAAGTAATAAAGAAAGTATGATGCGGGAAGATAAGGATTTTTCGGTATATATGAAGAATCTTATTGCGGAAAAAAACTTGACGCAGCAGATGGTATTTTTGCGGGCGGATATTCCGGAACGCTATGGTTATAAGCTACTTTCTGGGGAAAAGCATACCCGACAGAGGGATGTGATCCTTCGTATCTGTTATGCAGGAGAACTGACACTGGAAGAGACCCAGAGAGCTCTGAAGAAATATGAGATGCCGGAGCTTTATGCCAAGATTCCCAGAGATGCTCTGTTGATGATCGTATTTAATGAGAGACCAGGAAGTATCATTGATGTCAATGCCTGGTTAAAGAAAAATGGCATGGAGCCCCTGCGAACCAGTGGACTTCAGAACTAATCCATGAGTGGGAAGAGAAGGAGGCAGATTTTTCTGCTTGCCAACATTTTACTGCCTATTTTTCTAGGGACGATTCTCTATTGTTTAATTTCTCCGGAAGTGTTTCTGGTACAATGGTTGGATGCTAATCTGGGATTCAACATTACTTTGGAGAATATAGGCGGAGGAAATTTAGACAATCTGGTGCTTAGTGTTATGTTTCGCTTCGTCAGGAATCATTTGATGGACATGCTTTGGGCTTATGCATTGGTATTCGCTCTAGGCTTTCTGCTTGATATGGATAATAAGACAGCGAAGTTAGATTTGTGGAAGATATTTGCTATCACAGGCATTTTTTCTGCAATAACAGAATTTTGTCAGCTTTTGCAGGGGGTGCAGGGAACCTTTGACCATTGGGACATCCTTCTGGAGATTCTGGCCGAATTGCTGGCTGTCTTTATTATAAAGTCACAATGGGTCAACTATTATGAGGAGGAAAAAGAAAAATGAAGAAGCTATTAATTGTTGTATTATGCCTGGTGGTGTTTGGCATGGCAGGCGTTGTCAGCACAGCTGGAACAGACGATGGGGAGACAAAGCAGGTAGTAAAGGATGATGGCTCCAGCTCATCGGAAGATTCTTCTGATGATTCTACGGATGAGTCAAGTGATACGGAAGATACAGATGCAGAGGATACTTCCTCTGATGCACCTACCATCGAAGAACAGGTGCTGGTAGATTCCAATGGTATCAAGATTACCGCAACAGAATACACAGCAGATGGACTTTTTGGCGATGGAGTAAAATTAGTTATCGAAAACAATACCGACAAGGATTATACAATTGGTTGTGATGCTTTGATTGTCAACGACTATATGATTGCTGATCTGTTTGCTACAGAAGTTGCAGCAGGAAAGAAAGCTAATGAGACCATGGATCTCTATTCTTCGGAGCTGGAAGCAGCAGGTATCGAGAATGTAGGACAGATTGAAATGTATTTCCATGCCTATGACGATGATTTTAATTCCCTGTTCGAAAAGGAATATTCTGTAATTCAGACGTCTCAATATGACAATATGGATACAACGGTAGATGATGCCGGCACAGAACTCTACAATGCCAATGGTATCCGCATCGTAGGTAAGACTGTGGATGAGAATTCCTTCTGGGGTACTTCTATTTTGCTTTATACAGAAAATACCTCAGGACAAAATGTAACGATTACGGTAGACGATATGTCTGTAAATGGAGTAATGATGGATCCTTTCTTCGCTACAACGGTATATGATGGAAAGAAATCTGTAGATGCCATTACTTTGTTGGAAAGCGATCTTGAGAATAATAATATTGAGTCAATCGAGACTGCAGAACTGAAATTCTATATTTCTAATGAGGATACATTTGAGACGATTGCAGAAACCGATCCTATCACATTCTCAGCCCAGTAAGATAATTTTTCCTGTAATAGGAAATTAGCTTCTATTTAGAAATTATAAAATTATAAAGGCTTCGGTGGCTTTGCCATCGGAGCTTTTTATGAAAATTGCGTGTTGACAAATGAAAAGGCAAATGTTATCATACATTCAACAAAAGATAATACAACGCATGAGAAATAATACAACGAGGTATCGTAGAACGGTTTAAAAGCTGTCTAGGATACCTTTTTTGATGCAAAGGGGTATCCAATCAGAAATCTGATTTGATGTCCCTTTTTGCGTTGTCATATATCTATAGGATTTTGCTAGTGTAAGTCTTTGGGGTTATGCCAGGTATTTTGAAAGGGGGACATGCAAATGGAAAAAGGAAGCAATAAGAAACTAGGATTTTCCTCACCAGTGGCAATGGCTATTGCCATGATCGCTGCTTCGGTGGGCACAGGAAATATATGGAGATTCCCGCGTGTGGCTGCAACAAATGGCGGTGGTGCCTTTGTTATCGCCTATATTCTTATTATGATTATTGCAGTGGATTTCCTAATGATGGCAGAGCATTGTATTGGAAGAACAACGCGAAAGGGTCTTCCGGGAGCCATGCGAGATTTTATTGGAAGTCGAAAAGGTACCTGGTTTGGAACTTTTGTCTGGTGGATTGTGGTGATCACCATCGCATACTACACTGTTGTTGTAGCATGGATTCTTTATTATTTGTATCAGTCATTGACGGGCGGTTACATGGGAGTAGATAAGACCCAGATGTTCGCTAGTGTTTCGGAACATAATATTTTGATGGTGGTGGTATATTTGGCAATTCAGGCATTTTGTGCATGGGGCGCTTATAAAGGAATCTCTTTTATTGAAAAAGTGTGTAAAGTGTTGGTGCCGGTTCTTTTCCTGTGTATTGTCATTATTGCTATTCGGACAGTTACCCTTCCGGGCGCCAGCTCCGGATTGGATTTTCTCTTTGGATTTGAGTTAAAGGATTTCTTGAATTATAAGGTATGGTTGGAGGCCTTAACTCAGTGTATGTGGTCTGCGGGACCGGGTTGGGGCATCTGTATCGCTTATGGTGTTTATGCAGATCGAAAGGCGGAAGTAGTATTAACTACAAAAATTCAGAGTTTTGGCGATATGTCTGCGGCATTGCTTGCTGGCGTAGGAATCATTCCAGCTTTATTTGCTTTTATGTCGAAAGAAGAGGCAATTAGTATGTGCTCAACAGGAAATAATGGATTGGCATTTATCGCATTAACAGGGGTATTTGAAAAAATACCTGGGGGACGATTCTTCGGAGCTTTGTTTTTCCTAGCCTTGCTGGCGGCGTCGGTTTCTTCAGTAATTGCCATGTATGCCATTGTATATCAGCCTTTTGCAGATGCCAAATGGGGAAAAATGAAAACGGCAGTTCTTATGTTTCTTGTCACCTGTATCATAGGCTTACCATCCTGTTGGAATCAGACATTTTTCAATAACCAGGATTTTGTGGTTGGAATGGGCATGGTTATTGGTGCTTTATTCTCCTGCTATGCGGTATTTAGATTCGGAGCCGAGCGACTTCGTACGAAATTCGTTAACCATGAATATTCCCATATGTCCGTAGGCAAAATGTTTAATGTAGCTTTGCTAGTAATTGTACCGTTGCTTACCATTGCTATGTTTGTCTGGTGGTGTGTTCAGTCTATTGGTTGGAATCCGGATTGGTACAATCCCTTTGGAACCTATTCTCTTGGAACACTCCTGTTGCAACTAGGAGGTATGGGTATTGTATTCGCAATATTGAATAAAAAGATTGCGAAATCCGCAGGAGAGAAAGTATTTGATGGAGAAAAATTTCCACCAGTTCAGGACAATGGATTTAGTGGAAATTAAAAAAATAAATGTAACTACATTACAGGAGGTGACAGGTATGACCTTACAATCAATAATTACCATGATATTGTGTTTACTGCCGATTTGGGGAGGACTTATTTCCTATTTAATGCGACTTATTAAGTTGGAGTCTGCTGAGAATTAAATTTCATTCCCCTTCAATGAGTTTGGCCTCTTCCAAAAATCTTTCTGCATAGGCATGGGCGGAGGTGTTAGAAAGACAGACAATATTAAATTCATGATATTTTTGGATTCCTCCGGCATAAAAGTGTCGGAGGTTTTCTTCGTCTTTAATGACGGAAGCATAGACAAAACTAATGCCTAGTCCCTCCCGAACAGCTTGGCGAATCAATTGGAAGCTGCTCAGTTCTATAATTCTGGAAAAGCATTGCAGGGAATAGCCGCGACTTTCCAGATCCCTCTCAAATAATTCTCGCGTTCCGGATCCCTTTTCTCGGACAATAATGGTTTCTCCAAATAAATCCTCTAATGGGAAATCCTGGTTTTCCGGTTTTTTAAGAATTTCCTTGTTGGGGTAATTGGCAGCGCAGATGCCGAAAAAGGGTTCATTTCTATAGAGGCGATATTCATATTTCATCTTGTCGAAAATTCCCTCAATAATGGCAAAATCCAGGCGATTTTCATCCAATAATTTCATCAGTTGGACCGTATTGTCCACAATCAGAGAAAGTTCATGGTCAGGATTTTTCAAATAACGGATCACTGCAGGTCCGATCACATAATCACCGATGGTTTTTGTGGCACCAATATGCAGGTGGAGATGCTTCTTTTCCTGCATAGCCAGCTCCAATTCCCGATAATTATATTCTAGAGATATAGCATAAGATTCTAAAATAGCTCCTTTTTCTGTTTTTGACAATTTGCGGCCGTCATATTGAAAAAGTTTGGTGCCGAATTCGTTTTCCAGGACTTGAATTTGTTTGCTTATGGCAGGCTGGGTCAGATGCATCTGGCGCGCTGCCTCCCGGTAGTTCATGGTGCGGCAGACGGTGAGAAAGCTTTCTAATTTTCGGTCCATGATGTCTCCTTTATAGTTTATATTCTGATGAACTGTTAGTATATGTTCCTGTTTTGCTATGTGATAAAAATAAGGAATTGCCTAATTACAAATCATTATTTTATTTTATCACAACAAGGTGCTATGATAAAGGAAACTAAGAAAATATAAGGAAAGAAACGTAAGTTATAAATAAAGAGAGAAAGGTGAAATGATCATGTACGAAATTAATCCCCAGGATTGGAAAAAGAGAATGCCGGAATTTCAGGAGGCGGTAAAGTCTTTCTACGCCGGCGAATGTCCCAGAGGTCAGTATAAGGGTACTTCCGGACTTTTTGGAAGTTATGCTCAGAGGGAGGATGGACTTAGCATGGTTCGTCTCCGTATGACGGCGGGTCGTCTGACCATGAAGAAACTGACTTATATTGTGGAAACCATGAAAAAATATCAGATTAAGAGAGCTCATCTGACCACATGTCAGTCCATTCAGCTTCATGATATCGCTGAGCCTAGTGCTATTTGGGAGATTGTGGAAAGTGCCTTGGATGTAGGTATTGTTACTATGGGAGCCGGCGGTGACAATCCCAGAAATATCATGTGTTCTCCTCTGACGGGTGTGGAAAAGGGAGAGTATTTTGATGTAATGCCTTATGCAGAGGCAGCTGGGGAGTATCTCATGAACTTTATCAACATGCCTAAAATGCCCCGCAAATATAAATGTGGATTTTCTTCATCACCGAAAAACATTCCTCACGCTACCTTCCGTGATATGGGATTTGTGGCAAGAAAAGATGGCACATTTGACGTTTATACAGCAGGTGGCGTTGGACCAAACCCGAGAAAGGGTGTTCTCTGTGCGGAAGGCGTAGAACCTACAAAGATTCTTTATTATTGTAAGGCTTTATATGATACCTTCTGTGCTTATGGTAATTATGAACAGAGAGCTAAGGCAAGAACCCGCTATATGCAGGAAAGTCTTGGGGGCCCGGAAGCGTATAAGAAGGCTTATCTTGAGAAATTAGAGCATGTCCTTCAGACAGAAAAGTTGGATCTTCCCAAACCGGAGGGCTACGAAGTGACTAAGAAGGGCTGTGGCCGTATCTACGGTTCCCGCATTACTCAGCAGAAACAAAAGGGCTTGGTAGCGGTAGAATGGCATCCCATCGGTGGTGTTTTCAGTGACCAGGAGCTCTTTAAGCTGTATGATGTAATTAAAGACATGGAAGATGTAGAGCTTCGTATTGCTCCTTATGAATCCGTATATATTATCAATTTGACAGCTGCAGAGGCAAGAAAAGTGCTGGCGGCTACACCGGAGACAGCGGCAACCCTATTTGAACATTCTGTTGCCTGCATTGGTGCTGCTACCTGTCAGGCGGGTGTCCGTGATTCTCAGAAATTGCTTCAGGCCTGTGTGGATGCCGTTCGTGCAGCGGATATTCCAGACGGAGCCCTGCCTAAAGTGCGTATTTCCGGCTGCCCTTCCTCCTGTGCAAGTCAGCAGGCCGGCGCGATTGGTTTCCGAGGACATTCCAAGAGAGTAAATGGAAAATCAGAGTCGGCATTTATGCTGGATTATGATGGAAGTGAGCGCCAGGGCAAGGAAATTTTGGCAAAAGAAGAGGGTGCGATTCTGGAGACAGAGATTCCGAAGTTCCTGGTAGAGCTTGGCAAGAAAGTAGCAGAGACTGGTCTTAGCTATGAAAAATGGAGAAAGGCATATCCAGGTGAGTTGGAAAAGATTGCAGCCCCCTACCTGGCTTAATAGAATTTTATGGGACATTTTTATTTTATTAGACATGGACAGACCATCTGGAATGTGGAAAATAAAATCTGCGGGGCGACGGATATCGCCCTGACAGAGTTTGGTCACCAGCAGGCCATCGAAACGGGAAAGAAAATTCTGGAGGAGAAAATCCAGGCAGATGAAATCCTCTATTCCCCCCTGATGAGGGCGGCAGATACTGCTAGACATATCTCTGAGGTGACAGGAATACCAGCTCGTCCGGAGCTGCGCCTTAAGGAACAGAATTTTGGAAAATGGGAATCCACCCCAAGAGACGGGCAGGAGTTTAAAAAAGAAAAAGAAAAATTCGCCTGCAGCTACGAAGGTGGAGAATCCATGCTTCGTGTAGCCCAGCGAATTTATAATCTTTTGGATGAAATCAAAGAGGAGTCGGAGGAAAAGACCTATATTCTGGTGGCTCATAATGGCATTGCCCGGGTGATTCAGTCTTATTTTTCGGACATGACCAATGAGGAATATGCGGCCTGGGGTGTAAAAAATTGCTCCGTAATCCGCTATGATTTCTAAAAATTTATTTTTTCTTGAAAATACCCTTTGATTTGGAAATTTCTTTCAGATAGTTTCGGAAAATATGGCCTTGTGACTTTTTGTCCGGGCGGAAATTGGCGATACTTTTTAAAGTAAGGCGCTGACCAAAAGAAAGATTTTTCAGATATTGGGCAATTTCGGTGCTTTCGGGTAGATTGATGGCTTTTGGGCCATTTCCCGGAAGCATTTTTTTCTTGCTAGCTAAATTTGTAGCGATATTTCCGGCTAAGCCGGATTCGATTTTATCCTGCATCATTTTTGGCAAAGCAGTAACCGTTTCGTAGGTAGTCTCCGCTCTTTCATTAAACTCTTTGTGGTAGGTTTCCATATCGGATAAGAGGGAAGAAATACTTGCTTCCGTTAAAGCCAAATCGGCGCCAAAGAGCATAGCGCAAAGTAGGGCACTGATATCAAAGAAAAGCTGTGGTGCGCCATTGCTGATATGCGTTACATAAGGAATCAGTTTTCGAACCACCACAATGCCTGCCAGGCCGAAACCGATACTGCAGGGGAGGCAGATTCGGCCATTGAGATTCAGAGGCATATAGCTATAATCCCACCAGCGGGCATGAAATCGCTTTTCCAGAACCCAGGAAGTTCCATATTCTGCAATGGCACTTCCCACCATGCAGACCAGGAAAATCTTCCATGGGGCAAGACCGGCAGCTTCAATATGATAATGTCGAAGAATATCTACTAATATAGAAACAATTGTGGCGCAGCTTCCGTAGATGGGACAGATGGGGCCAAATAAAAAGCCCCGATCCGCCCATTTTTTTTCTTTAATGGTGCAGTAGATACTTTCCCAGACCCATCCGAGAAAACTGTAAAATATAAAATAAAAGAAATACTTTTCTGTCATTTTTTTGTTTTTCCTTTTGCGGCGTCAATGATTTGTCTTGCAGTAATCAGATTCTCATTGGAGAGATGGCTGCGGAAATGTCTGGTTTCCTCAATAGCCAGGGGATAGCGAATGGCCCATACAATATAGTAGGCGAAATAAAGCATATCGCTAATCTGAGCCACCAGCCCAGTATCCTGAGTGTGGTCATCCAATTCCATATGGACTCTCTCCGGACGGCTCATATGTTTTTTTAAAAATGCATCTGCCAGATCAATCTGGGAGGTGCGGGCTAAGGCCCAGGCATAGGTGGATTCAATATACCAAATGCTGGATTTGAAGGTGTTTTGCATTTCCTGAGAGGCCTGATCGGCAGTGTCAGCGAAACATTTCAGGCAAGCAATGCCTACTTCCGGGCGTTTGTTTTTTAACTGGGCTTCAAAAGCCTGGGAAGTCATGGTAGCCATACGGGTGAAAAGCTCCTGCAAGAGTTTGGCCTCCTGGGGGGTATAAACTTCCTCATCCTTTAATAGGGGAATCAGGAAACGTCCAAAGGCAGACAGATATTCCAGAAGAGCCGGAAGATGACTTTCCTGATACTGGAAGCCTTCTGCCGGAAGATTCATCTCAAAAGCGGCTTCCTGCTCATAACATTTGGCGAAAAGATAGACATTGCGAATGGTATTGCCGATGACAGGCAGTTCGCAGGCCTCTCGATAGAGGCGGCGGCTCTTTTTGTCATCTCCGTTCAGGTAATAGAGGACGGCAATACGCAGCATATTTCTTTTTCGTGCCAACTGCTGATTCCAGAAGGTATGCTCCTGGGCCAGCTGATAGGTTTTATCCAACTGCAGGCAAATATCCAGCTCGGTATCAATAACTCCGTCCATAAAAAGAATTTCCTGCAGGATTAAGAGCACTTCGATTTTCCCATAAATAAGATCCGAGATGCTGTCCCTTTCTTTGGCACCTTCCTTCAAGAAAATATCCAGAAGTCGATCCAATTCATTCTTTACCTTGTGCAGTTCACTACGTTCCGTATACAGCTCATTCCATTGATTCTGACTGAGCTGATTGACATTCCATTCCTTATGAAGATCGGGAATCTTTTTTAGGATTTCCGCAACTTGATTTCTTTCTTTATTCTCGACCATAATATAAAATTCTCCTCTAACTTCCTTCTTGTTTTTGGGTAACTAATATTATAACATATATGTGGCAAGAAGCCATACACGAGCGAAAGGAAAGCCTTTCGGAGGCGAGAAAGCGATGAAGAAGAAAATATTATTTTATGGAGATTCCAATACTTATGGATATGATGGAAATCGAAGATATGGCTATCGTTTTCCAGAGTCTGTTCGTTGGACCAATCAGCTGCAGAAATTGGTGAAAGATTCCTGGCGGGTGGTGGCTGATGGAGAATGTGGCCGGGAAATTCCCGCCTCTGGCTACGGAATGCAGCCTATGGATCAGACCATTTTAAATTGCATTCCACTGGATATCTTTGCGATTATGTTGGGCAGCAATGATTTGCTAAATATGCCCGCTCCGGATCCGGATTTTGTGGCAGGGAAAATGGAACGTCTTTTATGTCATGTGAAGAAATTTTGTGACATGCCTGTGGGACCCAAGAAGATTCTTTTGATTGCCCCGCCGGCTATTCAGGAGAAAGGCCCTTATGGCGCTTATGCCCAGGCTTCTTTGAAATTGGCGGAGTGTTATGATGAGTTGGCAGAGAAAATGGATGTGTATTTTGCAGATGCTTCTTCCCTGCAGTTGACTATGGCTACAGATGGGGTGCATATGGAGGAGGCCGGACATCGGGAATTTGCCGGACGAATGGCCCAAGTCTTGCAAAATCTTCTTCTGGACCTTGCATAGAAAAGAGGGGACTTATGAAAAAAACAATTGTAATAGCCATAATTGCTGGCGTATTAATGCTGGGCGTTGCCGGTTTAAATGCTCGTTTTGCAGGAAATACTACAGGGAATGCTTCGGGGGCAGACAGCCAGCTTGCCAGCGACAGTGCTGACGGAACGTCTTCTGATGATAAAGATTCGGGAGATGCTTCTGATGGTGACAATTCTGGGGCTAGTTCCGATAATAGCAGCTCTGAAACGAATACTTCCGATGAAAAAGGAAAAAGCAGTAAAAAAGCTAAGAAAGAAAAAAGTTATGAAGAGCTGGGATTGGTAAAAAAAGGAGACGACGTCTATTATCCCGATGAAAATGGGGAATATCAGACAGGCTGGCAGCAGATCGATGACCACTGGTATTATTTTGATGATGAGGGAAAGATGCTGACAGGAAAACAGACCATTAACGGTGTCATGTATTATTTCAACAAAAGAGGTAAGATGAGAACCGGATGGATCGAGTTTGAAGATGGCAAATATTATTATGCTGAGGACAAGGGAAATTTATTAACCGGTCTTCAATTTGTTAAGAAAAATGATCGCTATTATTGGTTTGATGATGATGGCGTGCTGTGGGGCAATTTCACTATGCTTTCTTCTGGGGAGATTGGCCTGGTGCGTGAGACCATGGGCACCTGGAATGATTATCCGGAAATGACTCAGGATCGTCTGAATGTACTTTCCAGAGCCTTGTATCTGGTGAGTCGGGTGACCTATAACCAGCACAAGAGAAATGAACCCAGCGCAGAAAATCCTTCTTATCTGGATTGCTCTTCCTATGTGGCAAATTGCTTTTATTATGGAGACAATTGCACAGATGTGCTGCCTAATTTTTGGACGGATATTTTCCTTTATCAGGATCAGTTTAAGACCATTTCCAAGGATGAGCTGGTTCCGGGAGATATTTTCCTGGAGCATGCCAACGGCAGCGCGGCAGCAGGAAATCATATTGGCATTTACCTAGGTCAGCTGACAG
The DNA here is from genome assembly GCA_963594675.1 of Lachnospiraceae bacterium. Lineage (GTDB taxonomy): Bacteria > Bacillota > Clostridia > Lachnospirales > Lachnospiraceae > Ruminococcus_G. Next base: position 62,091 of record CAVBGA010000193.1, on the reverse strand, counting down.
GGGGCCAGCATATTTTCATCCATTGCGCAGGAGATGTGTCAAACGAAAGCAATAATATAGAAAATCGAGGTATCTGGGTCACAGACCGGGAGGATGATGAAATTTATAGAAGATATCATGCATGGTAATGTAAGGATATAGAAGGAAAAGCCTATAAGCAAAGAAAATAGGAAAGATGCTTGAGGGAAAAATTAGAGGAGAACTATGGAAAAACTTAGGACATTTGATATGGGCAGCAAATATGTTGCCGGGGATGAATTGATGAATACCTGCAATGTGGCTATGGCTCTGGAGAAACCTCTTTTGATTAAGGGTGAGCCGGGAACCGGCAAGACCATGCTGGCAGAAGCTATTGCGGAGACCCTTCATAAGAAACTATTGATTTGGAGCATTAAGTCCACCACCAAGGCCCAGGAAGGCCTCTATGTTTATGACACGGTGCAGCGTCTCTATGACAGCCAGTTTGGTGAGGGAGATGTGAAGGACGTGAAGCAATATATTAAGCTAGGAAAGTTAGGAGAGGCTTTTGCTTCAGAAGAACAGGTGGTACTTCTGATTGATGAAATTGACAAGGCGGATCTGGAATTTCCCAATGACTTGCTCTGGGAGCTGGACAAGATGGAATTCTACATCAATGAAACCAAGGAGACCATTAAGGCAAAACAAAGACCTATTGTGATTATCACCTCCAATGCGGAAAAAGAACTGCCAGATGCCTTTTTGAGAAGGTGTATCTTCCATTATATAGAGTTTCCAGGTGAAGAGAAAATGCGGGAGATCATTAAGGTGCATTATGGAGATATTGATGAAAAATTAGTATCCAAAGCTATCGAGGCTTTTTATGAGATTCGTTCCATGAGAAATATTCAAAAAAAACCTGGAACCTCCGAGCTTCTGGATTGGATTCAGGCTCTTATAATCAGTGGCATCAGTGTGGATCGGATCACAAAGGAAATTCCTTTTGTGGGGGTTCTTTTAAAGAAAAATCAGGATATTGAAGCTATGGAGATGGCAAAGAGCAGGGGCGGATTTGCCTCTAAGAGGTGGTAGTAAGGTGGTAGAATGTTTTTAACGTTTTTTTATCTGCTGAGAGCCAGAGGCCTTTCCGTTTCCATGAATGAGTGGATGACCCTTATGGAGGCTCTTAACCAGAGATTGGCAGGATCATCCTTAACCTCTTTTTATCATCTTTGTCGGAGTATTTTGATCAAGACAGAGGCGGATTATGATAAATTTGATCAGGTCTTTGCTGAATATTTTCAGGGCATTCAGACCCCGGAGGATTTGCCGGAAGAATTTTGGAAATGGCTCTCCGATGGGGAACTTGAGAGAGATCTTCAGGATAAGCCCATGCCAGAAAAAGCCATTTCCAGTCTGCAGGAGCTTTTGCAAATGTTTCAGGAGAGAATCCAGGAGCAGAAGGAAAAGCATCACGGAGGCAATTATTGGATTGGTACTGGGGGAACTTCCCCTATGGGCCGAGGGGGCTATCATCCTTCTGGAATTCGCGTGGGAGGAGAGAGTCGGCATCGCTCGGCGGTGCAGATTGCAGGAGAGAGAAATTTCCGGGACTTCCGGGAGGACAATGAGTTGGACATTCGGCAGTTTCAGATGGCCTTTCGTAAGCTGCGGCAATACTCTTCCCGAGTGGATGCGGCGAAAACAGAGCTGGACGTGGAAGAAACGATAGATGCCACCTGTGAAAATGGTGGTCTCTTAACTCTGGCCTACGAAAAGCCCAGGAAAAACACAGTCAAAGTGCTGCTCTTGATAGATTCCGATGGTTCCATGGCCTGTTATAGCCGAATCTGTAGTCAGCTCTTTCAGGCTATGCGAAAATCCAATCATTTCAAGGATCTGCAGGTCTATTATTTTCATAATTGTATCTATGATCGCCTGTATACCACACCCTATTGCATGCTTTCGGAAAGCGTAGAAACGGAGTGGGTCATGCATAAGCTGGATAGTGAGTATAAAGTGATCTTTGTAGGGGATGCTTCTATGGCACCCTATGAGCTTCTCAGCCAAGGCGGAAATATCTATTATAGCCGCTACAATGAGGAGCCAGGTATTGAGTGGTTGAAAAAATTGGACCACTATTATAAGAAAAAAATTTGGCTGAATCCCATTCGAGAAGAACTCTGGAGTCGAAGTTATGGACACTATACCATTCAGGAAATAAGAAGGATATTTCCTATGTATGGACTGACACTGCAGGGACTGGAGGATGGTATTAAACGCTTGCTGGTTCGATGAGAATATAAAAAAGGTTGCCAACAGGCAGCCTTTTTTATATACAGGTTTAGCTGTACCACAACAATAAGGGCTATGTTGCCGCTGTAGCGGTGGTAATTTTTGCCGTGTTTGTCAAATTAAAACGACAGATATCAATTTGTTGGTATTATGTGGGTGGAATTTTGATAATTTATAGGATGGATATATATGAGTTATGGAAAAGAATGAAAATTTATATCATAAAAGAACTTTAAATAGGCTGTGCTGCCGTTTTATAAAGCGACATGTATCCCTTCTGTGTGCCATTGTAGTTATGGTTATAAGCGTTTTTATATTTTTACATTGCGAAGTGAATCTGATGAAAAATGTGGAATCTCGTGCACTTACAGAAGTAGAGTCTACAGTGGGTATGCAGAAATCGGCTTTCAAAAACCATATGAATGAACAATTTCAACCACTAAGGCTTGTTGCAGACATGTTGGCAGATGGCAGGCATTTTGCAAGTAAAGGAATACAACCCACTTTGAATTCTATCATTCGTACATTTGAACTGTGCACCCTGTGCTTGGCAGATACAGAAGGAAATGTGATTGATTATCAGGGTACTTCCATTGGTAATTGTTCGGATCGGGAATATTTTCAGGAAATTATGGATGGAAGTCACACTCAAATTTGTGAATATCTGTCGGAAACAAAAGCTACAGGTGAGCCTAGGGTAATTTTATCTGTGCCTGCATATGATGAGAATGGCAAGATGTTGGGAGTTCTCTTTTGCAGTAAAGAGATTTCTGTTCTGGAGGATGCTCTTTTTGTACAAGCGGATACTGCGGATGCATCATCGATTCTCTTTGTGTGCGATGAATCTGGAGCTGTGATTGCTAGGAATGAAAGTGCGTATGATTTTTTAGCGAAATATAATATTTCTGAAAGTGGTACCTTGAATATTAATGATCTTAGCGATGGCGTGCAAGGGCTTTCTGATGACGATGAAGCACAAAAGATAGAAATAAATGGAAGTCGATGCTTCGTGGGATGTGTAGCATTAGACGAATGTGGTTGGAAATTATATGGTTTTATGGATGAGGCAAATGCCAGTGCAAACTATAGTGATAATCTAAAGCGAATGGAAAAAACATTAATAAGTGTGGTGCTGATTTTAATAGCATGTATTGTTATTATTGTGCTTGCTGGATGGAGTCATATGCGTCGACAAGATAGGGAGGCGGACCTGATTAAACATTATAATGAAAATTACAAAAATATTTTGAGTTCTACGCATTGTGCGGTGCTTGAGTATGAGGTTGATACCGGGACCATCAAAACCATGCAGGAAAATTTTGGTGATTTGAAATTAGGTGCCTTAAACGGAACCATAGATGCTTATGAAAGTTATAAACATATGCATCCGGAATTTGATTTTGAAGAGTTGGAATCAGAGATTGAAATTGCCAAGAAAAAGGGGATAAATTGTTCATTTGAAACTATTCTTGCACCGGAACCTGATAAATTTTACTGGCTTAAGACAAAGATGATTCCTATTGCAGACACAGATGGCAAGATAAAACATATTTTCTGCGTGCTTTTTGATGTTAGTGATTTGCATTATGAACATGAAAAAGCCTTAGATACTTATGCGCAGATACCGGGAGCGGTACACAGACATATCCTTACCAACCCCATTCATGTAAACTATTATAGTGAGGGATTATGTAAAATGTTGGGTTATACCCATGCTGAGATTGATGAAATTATTGGTCCGCAACATTTATACTACCTGCTAATATGCACAGAAGATAGAGAGAAATACATCTCCTTTTTGGGCAAAATAGCCAAAACGGGGGGGGCGCGGAAAAATGCGAATATCGTATGCTCTGTAAGAATGGCAAGCTTATAGAAGTTTCCGATATTATGGATGCGAAACGCACTCCTTCTGGCATTATGTATGGATATTCTGTGGTTGTAGATTTGAAGCAATATAGAGAGGAGCAGATGGCTCTTAAGCAGGAGCTGAAGAGTACACAGAATAAACTTGAACAAACAAGAGCCAAAAATGCAAGCAGTCAAATGCAGCCTCATTTCCTATATAATGCTCTTTCATCTATTCGGGAAATTGTACTGGAAGATCCTGAATATGCATCGGATTTGATTTATGATTTTACCACCCATCTAAGGGCCTGTATTCGTTCTATGTCAAGCGATGTGCTGGTTCCTTTCTCTCAGGAAATGGAAAATATTGTATCTTATGTAAATATCGAAAAAATGCGTTTTGGTGATCGACTTAACGTGGAATACGATTGTCAGGAAAAAGACTTTGATATTATTCCTCTGAGCATTCAGCCTATTGTGGAAAACGCAGTACGTCATGGTATTTTTGATCGTGGGGCTGCCGGTGGAAAGGTCAAAGTTTCAAGTAGACGTGCTGAGGATTGTTATGTCATATGCGTAGAAGACAATGGTGTGGGATTCGATTATGAGAAAACCATGCAGGAAGTCGAGAGTGGAGAAAGAGACTCCAGTGGACTTGCAAATCTGATTTTTCGATTGGCAACCTTGTTGCAGGCAGATGTTTCTGTTGACAGCCGAGTTGACATAGGGACAAAGGTTACGGTTACAATTCCGATTAGAGATGAGAAGGGGATGGAAGAAGCATGAGAGCTATTTTGGTAGACGATGAGGCAATTATGCTGCGTAGCTTTATGCGAAACAGCAAGGATATATCCAATTTAAATGTGGTTGCACAATTTCAAACGGCGGAAGAAGCAATTTCTTATGCACAGGAAAATGACTTTGAACTTGCCATCTTGGATGTTTGTTTGCCGGGGATGAATGGTATTGAACTTGCGGTCAAACTTAGGGAATTTCATCCGGGACTTTTAATTGTATTTATCTCGGCCTATGATGATTATCTTCGAAATTTTAATGAGATTGGCGGGGATTACTATATCATAAAACCTTATAAAAAAGAGACAATCCAAATGATGGTAGAGAAGATGACCATACTTTCCGCCCGACTGCACAAAGAATTTTATATCCAAATGTTTGGACGTTTTAATGTGTTAAAGAATGGAAAACCCATTAAATTAAATGGAAAAGCAAAGGAAATCTTGGCTTTGATTGCCTCACGAAGAGGCAAAGAAATTAGTAATGAAGAAATTTATAGTACAATCTGGGAAAATCGCGAATACAGTAATGAGCTTATGAAGGTTTATTATAATGCCCTCAGTCGATTAAAACATGTGTTGGATGACGCTGGTGCAAGGGAACTCCTGATCTCCACGGCCCACGGCCAGATGTTGAATACGGCCCTTTGTGATTCTGATTATTTTGCATGGCAGGATAAGACAATGGGAGAGAGGGATCGATTTGAAGGAGAATTCCTTTCAGAATATTCATGGGCTGAGGTGGTCTTGGCAGGGATTTTAAACCAGTCGGAGTAATGGGAATAGAAAACAGAATAGTGAACGTAAGGATTTGGCAAAATGCTGCAGATGGACAAAAGTCTTCTGTAGCATTTTTTTCGTTTCCTATACCGAAAGGAGCTGCCGGTGGCAGGTCCTTTCGGTATAGGAAACTATGTTTCAGCAATGAGAAATTCTGACAGAAAATCATCTCTCTTACGTGGGTAGGACATGGGTAGCTCAAGCGTATAATGGGCAAAACAAGAGGGTTAGTTAGTCTTAGTCGTATCTTGGAGGGGTTGCTATGGAAGATATGAAGAAAAAAAGTAGGGCGGAAGATATCACAGGACAAAGATTTGGCCATTTGGTTGCTATAAAAAGAGCGGAAAATAAAAACGGAAGGACCAGGTGGGAATGTCGTTGTGACTGTGGCAATACGCATACTGCGCTAACTCGAAATTTGAAAAATGGAAATTGCAAAAGTTGTGGCTGTATGCAGCATCAAAAGCAAAGAGGAATGTTGGATCTGACAGGAAGAAAGATTGGGAGACTAACTGTTCTGTCTCCTACGGAAAAGAGAGAAAAAAATGGATCCATTATTTGGAAATGCCAGTGCGACTGCGGTAATAGTCTGGAGGTATCCTCCAGCGATCTTTTATATGGAAATTACCGAAGCTGCGGCTGCTTGCGCAAAGAATTGTGGAAAACAATTCCGGAACAGCTGCACATGGTGGATGGCACCTGCGTTGAATGGCTTGCAAAAAGAAAAAGTCGTTCGGATAATACTAGCGGTTTTCGAGGAGTCTACCGAACCAGGAATGATAAGTATAAGGTTTTAATCGGCTTTAAAGGAAAACGATATTATGTGGGACGCTTTGATGATTTTGATGAAGCAGTGGAAGAGAGATTAAAAGTAGAAAAAACACTTCATGACGATTTTGTTGCAGCTTACCATAAGTGGTCAGAAATGAAAGAAAGCGATCCTAAATGGGCTGATGAAAATCCTCTGGTATATAACGTGGAAAGAATTAATGGAGAGTTTGTTGTCCAGACGAACATGAGTGAGTAGCTAGATGATAGTCGACACAATCAGTTGTGGAGTTAACTGCAGCTGTTGTTATAAAAAATGTGTGAAAGGAGGCAATGAAAAATCAGATAAGCTGGTTTGACTGACTATTTTTGAAAAAATGGTCGAAGCGTAAATTATAAAACAGAAAAGAGAGGAGAATACGATGAAAAAGTATTTGAAAAAATTTGCTGCCTTTTTGTTAGCAGCAACCATGGTGCTGACGACATCAGCCACCGCTTTCGCAGATGAAACAAGTGTTCCTAGTAGTGGGGATACTGCAACAGTAACTGTTAGAAATGTTAGTTCAGGTGGTACCGTTACAGGTTACAAGATTGTAGAAGGTGAATATCAGGCAGATGGTAAGGGCCTTGTAGGTTATAAAACCGTTACAGGTGTAAGTATTGCTGATGTTACTTCTCCTACTGAGACAGAAATTGCTGACATTGTTTCTGCTTTACAGAATGGAAGTCTGTCTTTAGATGCTGTTAGCTTTACAGAAGGTGAAAATGGTTATACAGCAAGCGTTAGCGCAGGTACCTATTTGGTATTAGTTTCTGGAACAGATGATGGAACACTCTATAATCCTATGCTTGTTAGTGCTGGATACGGAGAAGACAGCAAAATCTCCGGTGGAAGTGTAGATGCTAATACAAATGCTACTCTTGGTGGTGAGACTGTATATGCCAAAAAATCTACTCTATCTATTAAAAAAACTATTGTTGGTAGCAACGGCGTAGATCATGGCGATGATGTTGCTAAAGGCAGTGAAGTAGAATTCCAGATTGATTCCAAGATCCCGGATTATAGCAAATCTTATAAAGATTTGACTTACATAATCAGGGATAGTTTGGATGATACTTTCACTTTAAACGAAGATTCTATTAAAGTTACCGTTGATGGTGCTGAAGTTAAAGCAGGTGATGCAAGCTATGCTCTGACTACAGGAGATGATGCAAGTTTCACAATTACATTTGCTTCTAACTACATCGCTGCTAATGGTGGCAAAGAGGTTAAGGTAACCTACAAGGCAACACTTGGGGATAATGCGAAATACAACTTTGATCCTAATACCAACAAGGTTACTCTGTATTATACCCAGAACCCCAGTGATAGTGCTACAGGTCAGCCTGACACAGGTATAACAGAAGATATAACCTATCATTATACATTTGGTTTGGATGCAACACTTGGTGGATCCATTACTAATGTAAATAATAAGAAAACAACTGAAATTATTAAAACTGGAGATGAGAAAGTTACAGAATCTTCCAGCTCTACTACAGAAAACAAACCAGTCAGTGGCGCTGTATTTACATTAACAAACAAAAATAGCAAGAAAGCTTATACTGCTACATCAGATGCAAATGGTAGTCTGAACTTTACTGGCCTTGATGCAGGAAGCTACACTCTGGTTGAGACAACAGCACCAGATGGCTATGCTTTGGAAAATAAAACCCATACAGTTGATATTACTGCAAACTATAACGAAGATGGAACACTGAAAACATATACTGTCGCTATTGATGGTAAAAAAACATCTACCTATACTGCAACATATGTAAAAGAGAATAAGACAGTAACAAATGTAACAGTAACAGGAGATAGTGCAACAACTGAGATTAAGAATACTAAGATTTCTCAGCTTCCTTCCACTGGTGGTATGGGAACCTATGTATTTACTATCGTTGGTGTTGCCATTATGGCAGTAGCTGCAGGTCTCTTTATTGCAAATCGCAAGAGAGCTTAATGATGCGGTAAATACTCATAACCAACCATAAATGATTCCTATGTAAATATATGATGTTCGGAGAGTGCCTTAGGTGCTCTCCGAATTAAAGAAAGGTAGATTGCTATGGAGAATCCTATTCGAAGGAAAATAGACAAAAAGATATATATTCCCTTATTCCTTTTGTTTTTAATAGGCTTGTCCATATTAATGTACCCGACTATTAGCAATTTGTGGAATAGCTATAGAGATCAACAGCTGATTAGTGAATATAAGGAAACTGTTAAGCAAGAGACTGATAATCAAAAAGAGGAAATGCTGGTAGCGGCTAGATCCTACAATAAGAAAATTCAGCAGGAAAGCGTGCCGGATGCATTTTCTGTTCGTAATGGGGTAAAAGATCAGGAGTATGAAGCTCTTTTGAATTTAGAAAATGACGGAATGATGGGCTATATTGAAATTCCTGTAATTAATTGCAGTATTCCTATCTACCATTATACGTCAGAGGACTCCTTGAAAAAGGGCGCAGGCCATTTATTTGGAAGCAGTCTTCCTGTGGGGGGCGTAGGAACCCATTGCATTATTTCGGCACATAGAGGTCTTCCAGACGCAAGACTATTCACAGATTTAAATTTGGTGAAAAAGGGAGATATTTTTTATCTATATGTGTTAGATGAGAAATTGGCATATCAGGTGGATCAGATCCTAACAGTAAAACCTGATGAAACAGAATCTTTGGGAATTACTTCAGATAAGGATTATGTGACTCTGGTTACCTGTACTCCTTATGCAGTGAATACCCATAGATTGCTGGTAAGAGGTCATCGTATTTCTTTGAAACAGGCTGCTAATACGAAACAAGAGCAAAGAAGAAGGATAGCAAATCCAAGTGCTTTCTTATTGATTATCTGTGTATTAGCAGGAATCGGCATTGCTATTTTGATTGTTTTGTTGATAAAGCGAGTTTTACCATATTGGATTCAGAAGAGAAGGAAGGGCAATGAAGGAAAAAAAGACTAAAAAAGCAAAGGGTCCTTTGTCCAAGGTTCTGAATTTCCTAATTCTCTTATTTTTCCTTGCTGGTGCCGGTGTGTTTACCTATCCCACTTTCAGTGATATGTGGAATCAATATAGAAATGAACAACTGGTAAGTTCTTATCAGAGTACGGTGCAGGATTTGGAAGATACCGATAAAGAAAAACTATGGCAATCTGCTCAGGACTATAATGCGCAACATGATACCAACAGGATTGTTGATGCTTTTAATGAAGATGATGATTATGTATTGAGTCATCCCTATGATTCTATATTGGACGTAAATGGTGACGGACTTATGGGAAGTATAGAGATTCCTAAATTAAAGCTTGATCTTGCCATCTATCATGGAATTGGAAATGATGTTTTGGAAAAAGGAATAGGACATGTGGAAGGAACCAGTATCCCTATTGGCGGGAAAGGAACTCATGCTGTTTTAGCCGGACATAGAGGTCTTCCCAGTGCAAAACTTTTTACTGATTTGGATCAAATGGAAATAGGAGATATTTTTTTGATTCATGTGCTAGATCAGACACTTGCCTATAAGGTGGATCAAATAAAGACTGTGCTTCCAGAGAATACGGAAGACCTGGCGATTGACCCAGAAGAGGATTATGTTACCTTGATTACTTGTACTCCTTATGGGGTAAATACCCATAGATTGTTGGTAAGAGGAGTTCGTACTAGCTATCAAGAGACAAAAACTGAGAAAACAGTGGCACAAGAACTAGCAAAAGTGTCTCCTATGAAAATAATGTTGGCAGGCTTAGTAGTTTTGGTGCTCTTGCTTGGTGTGATTTACTTTTTAGTTGCTAAGAGACGCGCATCTAAATCAAAGAAATCCCCTAATTCTAAGCCTTAACTTAGGTGGGAAATAAATAGTCAAGATCGATAAAGGGGAATGGTCAAGAAGGAGGTTGTTATGAAAATGAACAAAAGAAAGAAGCGATGCTGTCTGGGATTGACAATGTTGATTGTTTTGTTATGTGTATGCGTCATGCCAGTTAGATCATATGCAGCGGAGCAGACAGGAAGTATTCATTTGACTCTGCAGCAAAGCGATAAAGAAGGAAAAACAACGGCATATTCAGGAATCCATATGGCTCTGTATAAGGTAGGAGATGTGTCTGGTACAGTAGGAGCTTTTCAATTTGAATTGTCGGAAGAATTCGAGAATTTAGGAATCGATATAAATCAGGAAAAAACAGCAAGTGACTGGATGGATGCAGCGCAATCTCTTGCCAAGGCTTTAGAAAGTTCAAATCTTTCTTTTGATGAGAAGGAATCGGATGTTAATGGCACAATTAATTACAGTGATCTTGCTGAAGGTGTGTATTTGGTAAAACAAAGCAAGGACAATGATAAGGTAAAGGTTTCTCCTATGATTCTTACTGTACCCTTTTATAATTCTGGTGAATGGATTTATGAGGTGGAATCTTATCCTAAATTGGAAGTGACGAAGGAAAAAGAACCTACGGGTACGCCGACCAGTACCCCGACACCAACCACCATTTCTAAGGTAACAACTACACCGGTTCCAAGTAGCTCAACAAGCAAGAAGATGACATCGGTTAGTAGTGGTATTGCCAAAATTGTTAAGACAGGGGATCGGAGTCAAGTATTGCTGTGGGGAGTAGCATGTGTGACAGCCTTGGTTTTGATATCTGTGTTGGCCTATAAAAGGTCCAAGAAAAATAAACAGAAGGGAGAGTGATGGCCATGGAGAGTAAGAAAGGAAAAAGATTCAGCAGGAGGGTTCGGACTTGGAAACGCCTTCTTGCAGTTGCTATCTGTGCCATAATTATGGTAACTACTTGTATGGCCAGTATGCCTGCCTTTGCATCAGATCAGAAAGTATATTGTGGATTGGAAGAACATACGCATGATAAATCGTGTTATGAAGAACAGCTAACTTGCGAAAAGGAAGAAAATGATTCTCATTCACATACGGAAGATTGTTATAAGAAAGTTCTGACTTGTGGTAAGCAAGAGCATGAGCACACAAAAGAATGCTACAAAAATTCTGAAAGTTCTGAGGAAAACAAAGGAACATCGGAGAAAACAACTTCCGAAGAAAGCCAAAAGGAAAGCCCGGAAGAAGAAGTTGCTACTGAGGAGGAAAATCTGCTTGCAGAAGATTCTAAGGCAGCTGAAAGTAGTGATGCAAATGTTGCAAGTGAGGAAGCTGATAGCAGCGTAGATGCTGCCACCATTGCAGCAATTGATGAAAAATTAGGATTAAAGAATTATGTAATTCAGGATAGTAAAAATAGTAAAACGGTGGATTTATCTTTGGAAGGCGATGAATTCAATAAACGATTTTATTATGGAAATGCAGCAAAGGATAGCAGGGTACCTTTCAATGATGCTGAAAGCTATAAGGAGTATCTGGCCCAGTGTTATGAGAATGACCTTGCCAATGGAACAGATACCCTGACCTCGGAATGGAATAAGTATTTATATGACTTATTTGATCCAACCTATGATATGGGAAATATGGGAAATACACAGGCTAGTGAGAAGGATAAAAAAGGATGTGACTATCCGGATGCTACCACAAGCAATGGATATGGAGATCCGGCTCCTTATATCAACTGGCCTAAGGACGGAGGTACCGGTCCTTTCCATGCAATTAGCGACAAAGTGCTGAATCCCAAGTTAAATGCGCTGGACTATGATAAAAAAGAAGGTAGTGTTGATTATTCCAATTTGATCAGAGATTTTAATAAAACAGTAACGGCTCATGAAAGTGGAGATGAAAATAAGGAAAGAAAGTATGATGTAGAATTATCAGCCAAGGTACAAGGAACCACCAGTGCACCAGTGTGTATGGTGCTGCAGATTCAAACTTCATGGCAGATGTTTGATCTTTCTCACGCAAATTGCGTCAAGGGTGATGGCAATTATGCAAGTATAGAAGTTGGTGGATGTGCAAATAATACTCAAATCGCTACTTTGTATGATATTAAGCAGGCTTTAATTCGTCTTGTTAAAGATTTGAATGCTAAATATCCCGGCAATAATTTGGCCCTGGCCGTGACGGATGTGGAACATGGCGGCACATGGAGTATGCTTGGACCTGTCGGTGGTAAAAACAGTAAAAACGGACAGTTTGTAAGTAATGATGAAGAAACCCTGTTGGAAGGCCTTTATGGATGGGATACTTTTGGAAACTGTGAGCACGTGCATTATAAAAGTGATGCATTGGAGAATGCAGTAAAGAATTTGAAATCCAATATGTCCGAATGGACAGACGGAAGTGGAAACGATGTATCCTATGAAGATGTACGTAAAGTTGCTGTTATATTGGGAGGTGCTACGGAAAATACAGATGGTGAGAATGGATATGGAATTACCTTGCCATGGAAAACATTTCAGAGCGCTGGTCTAAATTCTGTATATGGCATTCGTACAAATGAAGGTACAGCAAACGCCACAAGTGATAAGGATGCTGATCATCCAATTTCTTGGATTGACTACTCCGGAAATAATACGGGTACAGCTTTCAAAGATGGAACAGGAAGCTCATTTACTGGAAAGTATGTGGCAACTACGGAAGATGCCGTTTATAATACTTTGCTGCAAATTGCTGAACAGGAGATGAATGAGTCTCCTATTTTGATCAATGTGGAAGATATTTATGCAGAAGATGTAGTTGTTACAGATACAATTCAGGATGAATTTGAACTAGATACTTCTGAGCCTATGAAAGCGATTATACAGAATGCTTCTGGCGAGACGGAGAAAGAAATAGAGGTAAGCCTAGATGATCTGAGTACCGAAACTTTGGATGATGGAAGTATCCAAATGACATCGAAGGATGGAAAACTGACCATCGTAAAAAATACAGATGGTACCACAAAAGTAACATATAATTTTGGTGATGTTCAAAATACAAGAACAATGAAGCTGGATTTTGGAATTCAGGCGAAAGAAGATTATATCGGAAGCAATAATGTGTGGTCCAATGTAGGTAAGCCGGACATTTCTTATGAACATACGCCAGCAGATTCCTCTAAGGAAACAGAATCCTATGAAGTAGAATGCAGCAAAACACCGGAAGTTAATGTTCCTATCCAGTTTACAAGTACAGATGGTGAAGAGACTAGTATACTTGTGGGGGAGAACACTGATCTTAAGGATTTGAGTTCGGAAATTGTTAAGGATGCAGAAGAAAAAGTGCAGGCCTACGACCAGATTAATGGCGTTTTGAGTTATGAGTGGTTGCTTCCGGATGGTACGAAAGTGGATGCTGGAAGTGTAAGCGTCAGCAATGGAAGCATAGGAGATGTGTCTTTCCCAGATCGTTCCTATACATTTGAAGGAACTGCAGAAGGAGATTACGAAATTACCCTTAATGTTACTTTTACCCCCAATGAGGTGGAGGATAAGGGAAATTATTCCAATAATACGACAAAGACAGCAGTAAATGCTTTGACAAATCCAGGAATCGTAACGGTTCACGTATTAGACGCGGATAGTACGAAGGATCTTATTATCAGGAAAGACTGGATAGGTGGCGATCCTTCTGAAGGACAGGAAATCACATATAAGCTTTTAGCTGATGGAGAAGAAGTTAGGACAGGAATCTTAAGCAGCAAAAACAACTGGAAAGAGACGCAAAAGGATCTACCATTAGTAAATAAAGAAAAGAAAGAAATTATCAATTATACGGTGGAAGAAGTAACGGAAGTTCCAGGATTCACTACAAGTTATAGTACGGATATCCAGACCGAATCAGATACAACTTATGCTGCATCCTTGCAACTAAAAGTTTCCTTTGAAAAAGATATTGATGCGAAAAAGTATATTGAGTATACGTTTATGTATGGTGATCAAACCTATACTTATGTAGAAACAGCGAATTCGCATGACAAATATTTAAAGTATGAAGAAGGAAACTCAAAGAAGCAATATATATATACGATTAATCTACCAAAGTTCTATGAAGTAGATGAAGATAATAACGTAAAAGATGTAAAATTAGTATCTGTGTCTATTTATGAGCTTGACGATAGAGGCGAGAGAAAAAATAGTGAGACTTTGAAATTTACAGATCGGGGTTCTGTGGCGACAAGAATTATCTCTGGAGAAAGTTCGGAGTCTACCGATGTGCTTGTGATAAAGAATACTTCCAATGGTGTTGTGAACTTATCAATCCATAAGACAAATGAGAATGGAAAAATTTCTCTGGAAGGTGCAGAATTCCAGCTCTTGGCATCAGACGGAAGCCTGGTTACCTCTGGCAGCACAAATGCTAATGGTGATTTTGAATTAAATGGTCTCCTTAAAGGTACAAAGTATCAGTTAAAAGAAACAAAAGCACCTAATGGATATACCATTGAGGAAAATCCTTGGGATATTGAAATTAGTGCAGAGGGAACTATAAGTGTTACGCAAAATGGGAAAACTGTAGAGTGTAGTGATGGAACCTTGCAAATCACAAATACAGCATTTTATGAGTTGCCGAATGCGGGAGGTATTGGTACATTACCTTTCACGTTGATTGGTACTATTTTAATCTCTATGGCAGTCATTCTGATTCTTGATAGATATAGAAAGACACATCTACTTTAATTAGTTACATGGTAAGTTAGAAACAGGGGCCAAGATTCTTGGCCCCTGTTTCATTTAGCAATATTTGCAATCCATTATCACTGTTTCAAGCTTTTTTATCCTGACCCTTCCAGAACTTCATCCGGGGCACTACTGGCTGCATCAGCAGGCAGATAAAGGAAATCCTTCCGTTCTTCCACACAGCCCGTATGCTGCCTCGGTATTGCTGGCAGATGCTCTGGGCGATGGAAAGGCCGATGCCGTAGCCCCCCTTGTCAATATTGTGGGAGGAGTCATCCCGGTAGAAACGGTCGAAGAAACGATTGGGATTGACATTGGCTCCGTCTGCAAAAGAGTTGGAAACGGTCAGACGGATGCCTTTTCCTTTTCCTTCCCTAGCCAGGCGTACCTGGATTCTTCCTTCTTCATCGCAATATTTTATGGCATTGTCCACCAAAAGGGAGGTGAGCTGCCGGATTTTGCTATCATCAGCGATCATGGTGATGTCATCGGGGATTTCCTTTTCTAAGCTTAAATGATTCTGAGAGGCTACCACATCAAAGTTTTCTGTAGATTCTCTTACACTCTTAGATACATCTACTTCATCCAGAGTGGAGTGGTCCTCGTATTCCTGGGAGCGGCTAATCATTACCAGATTTTTGATCAAGCCATCCATCCGTTCAATCTGCCGCATGGTGGATTGGGTCCATTCGTTTTCCCCATTCATCAGTTCAATCAACTCCGTGTTGGCTCTTATGACGGCCAGGGGCGTTTTTAATTCATGACTGGCATTGGTGATGAACTGCCTCTGCCGCAGATTATTTTCGATTTCGGGCTTGATGGCACGCTTGGAAAAAAGCACCACCAGAACCAAGGTGATCATGAGACCGGCAATACAGATCAAGACCGTAAAATACAGGATATTATTGCTGGAATTGATGTGGGAGAAGGCATTGACCAGAACAATAATTTTCTTGCCCTGGCTGGTTTTTCCTACCTTGTAGTAATATATGCCAATGCGGCCGAAGTTATTTTTCCTTTCAGAAACCTTCTTGGCATAGCTTATCACGTCCGTATCACTCAGCGTGGAAATATGTTCCGTTATTGTTCGACTGATATGGTCTTCATCATCGTAAATGACAGCAAAATAGCGGGTAGCCATGAGACTATCCTCATTATATTCGTCATTGTCGAACATAAGGGTATAATCGTCGAAATCTTCTTTGCCCTCCGGCAGACTTCCGTCATTGGCGATAATGGAGTCCAGAAGCTCGCTGACTTCCTTCCTTGAGGCATACATAATCGTAAGATTGATCATGGACCCCAGAAAAACCATGGCCAGAAGAATGGCACCGGCAAAGATGCAGATAAATTGAATTCTTAATTTTTGTATGGATTTTGCATTCATTCATTCACCAACTGAAAGCTGCTGCCCCGGTTGCCCTGGATCGTTAAGCGGGAACCGACGGATCTGAGCTTTCCTTTTAAATAGGAAATATAAAGCCAAACCGTGTCTTCTGAGGCATCTTCTTCCTCCTTCCAGACCTGTTCCCTAAGCCAATTGGTCTCCAGAGATCTGTCAGCATTGGTAATCAGAGTCTCCATCAGTTGAAATTCCTTGAGGGAAAGACTGACGGTGTTGGAAGAAGTCATCTCAGAGCTCTCTGCATTCAGGGTAATATCCTGAAATTCCAGAGAATTTAATTGATACATAGTATGTCTGCGGGTCATGGAGCGGATGCGGGCCAGCAGTTCCTTCATGGCGAAGGGCTTGGTCAAATAGTCATCAGCTCCGGCGTCCAGACCGGTAACCCGGTCATCCACCTCTGCCTTGGCAGTAAGGAGAAGTACCGGTGTCAGGATGTGCATGCGACGGATTTCTTTAATCAGGCTGATGCCGTCCATAACAGGCATCATGATATCCAGAATCATTCCGTCATAACTTTCATTTTTAATATGTTCCAGGGCTTCACCCCCGTTATAAACAGGATCTACGGTATAGCCCTGATGCTCCAGGACTGCCGTGACGGCTCGATTCAGGTCTCTGGTGTCCTCAGCAAGAAGAAGTTTCATAATATTCATCCTCCGAATCGGCTTCGATCATGTCTCGGATGGTCTGCATGGAAACATCTGTGGAGGCCAGTTCGTCTGCACAGCGCTTCAATTCCTTGACAATCAGATCGGTATTTTTGCCGATATTCTTTTTGTATTTCATTTTGTGCTCTAGGGCGGCCCAGGTATCCATGGAAATGGTGCGCAGCTGAATCTCCGCATACCAGCAATCATCCACTTTTATAATCAGATGTAAGCTTCGATAACCATTGGGCTTTGCCTTGCGAATATAATCTTTTTCTTCAACGATTTGGAAATCCTTGGATTCCTTCAGATAATCTCTGATCAGGTATACGTCGTTGAGAAAAGCACAGATGATACGGATGCCGATGGCATCATAAATTTTAAAAAGGGCGGAATCACTATTTTCGGGAAGACCCCGCTTTTGACATTTTTCCCGCATGCTTTTTTCAGACTTAATCCTGGACAGACAATGATCTACTGGGTCACTTCCGCGATTTTCCTTGATTTCTGCTCTTATTTCGTCGATTCTTGTCATTAATCGCTGGGATATTTTTTTTAGTTCTTCCAGATGCTCTCCATAAATACTATTCGAGGCATCTAGGTGATTTTTCATCATAAATGAACACCTCCGTTGTGTGTAGGGTGATGTGGCTTTATTATACGCTAATGAGCATAAGAAGGCAAAAGAGATCCTGTGAATATATTGTGAAAGAAGGAAGAAGAAAGACTTTATTGTTTTTTTATGAATTTTATCTTATCATATCTAGTGAATATAAAAGAAAAATCAAAGGAGTATTTCCTGATGAATTATATTGTGTTCGATCTGGAATGGAACCAGTGTCCCTACGGGAAGGAGAGGGAGAATCCCCGACTTCCGTTCGAGATCGTGGAGATCGGAGCACTAAAATTAAATAATGAAAAAGAAACCCTGGACGAATTTCATCGCTTGATTCATCCCACCGTGTATAGGAAGATGCACTATAGAACCAAGCAGATTCTGGATATGGATATGGAGCAGTTGGAAAAGGGAGATTATTTCGGGAAAGCCGTCAAGGACTTTCTGCAATGGTGTGCGGCAGATGGGGACTACCGTTTTTGCACCTGGGGCGGAACGGACTTGGTGGAACTTCAGCGAAATATGAAATATTATGGAAAGCTGGGCCTTATTGAGGGACCAATCCCTTATTATGATGTGCAAAAGCTATTCAGTCTAGATTTTGAGGATGGGAAATCCAGAAAATCTTTGGAATATGGAATTGATTTTCTACATATTAAGAAGGAGCGAAATTTTCATCATGCCTTGGATGATGCCTTTTACACGGCAGAAATCTTAAAAAGATTAGATCAAGATTTGGTGGAACGACGGTTTTCTATTGATTGCTACCAGAATCCCAAGGAGCGTAAGGATCAGATTCGGGTTGTTTTTGATGACTACGAGAAGTTTATCTCCAGGGAGTTTGATAGCAAGGAAGAAGCTATGAAGGATAAAGATGTGACCCAGAGTCGCTGCTTCCTTTGTGGTAAGAATGTTCGAAAGAAAATTCGCTGGTTTTCCGGGAATTCAAAGAATTATTACTGCCTGGCCTATTGTCCGGTGCATGGTTACCTTAAAGGCAAGGCCCGGATGAAAAAGACCGATGAGGGGGGAATTTACGTGGTGAAAACCATAAAGCTCATCGATGAGACCGGTGCCGAAAGAATCCGTGAGAAAAGAAAAGGTTTGAAAGTGAAAAGAAAACAGAAAAAAGTTCACAAAAAAAACGAAATAAATCGAGAAAAATAAACAAAAATGAATATAGTGCAAATTTTCCTAATTGATTTTTACCTTGAGAGTGTTATAATTTCGGATGTCATGAGGATGAAATTTGTAACTTTTTAAGATAATAGAGGATTTATTTCCTACTGTGTTGCAAGGCTATAGGTTTCATCTTAATGTATAGAAAGGTATATGAGAGGTGTGGAAATGAAAAAATTTATAGCAATGCTATGCACTTTTCTTGCCGTGTTTATGTCTACGTCTGTGGGCGTTTTGGCATCCAGCGGCAGTGAAAGTACAACTACCGTACCCCTATGGCTGTGCATTCCCTTTGCAGGACTTTTGCTCTGCGTTGCGGTAATGCCCCTAGTTAGAGCTGAATGGTGGGAAAAGAATCAGCCGCCAGTAGTTCTTTTGTGGATTATCCTTATGGTGATTCCTTTTGCTATGGTTTATGGCGGAAGCAAGACATTAGAGACCGTTCTGGAATGCGTGATTGGCGATTATCTTACTTTTATCGTTTTGCTTTTTGGACTCTTTTGCGTAGCTGGTAATATTACCATTGAGGGTGATTTTGCTGGTTCTCCCCGAGTAAATGTGTGCCTGTTGGCAATCGGAACCTTGCTTGCCAGTTGTGTGGGAACTACCGGAGCCAGTATGCTTATGGTAAGACCGGTGATCAAGATGAATTCTTGGAGAAAAAGAAAAGGTCATATTATGATCTTCTTTATCTTCCTGGTATCTAATATGGGTGGATGTCTGACTCCTATCGGTGACCCGCCGCTTTTGATGGGCTTTATGAGAGGCGTTCCTTTCTTCTGGAGCTTGCATCTCTTCCCGATTTTGATCTTTAACATGATCATCCTGCTCTTCGTATTCTATCGTTTGGATATGAAAGCCTACAAGACTGATATTGGTCAGGGACGTAAACCGGATATTAGCAATACAGGTAGATTATTTAAGATTGATGGTCTCCACAATATCATTTTCTTGGTAATGATTGTGGCAGCGGTTATCTTAAGTGGTGTTCTTCCGGGACTTTCTGCTTTCCAGGATGCAGCAGGAAATGTTTTGGGAATTCACATTTTTGGAGAGGTAACTTTGACCTATCCGGCTCTCATCGAGTGTGTGATCATTTTGTTGGCTGCTTTCCTGTCCTTTAAGACAACAAATAAAGAGATTCGTGTGCGCAACCATTTTACCTGGGGTGCGATTCAGGAGGTTGCTGTACTCTTTATCGGTATCTTTATTACCATGCAGCCGGCTCTTATGCTGCTGAAGTCCGTAGGACCTAACCTTGGACTTACGGAGCCATTCCAGTTGTTCTGGGCTACCGGAGCTCTGTCCAGCTTCCTGGACAATACACCGACCTATCTGGTCTTCCTGACAACAGCAGGTACTTTGGGCTTTGCTCAGGGTGTTGTTACAAGTCTGGGAACTATTCCAGTGAAGTTGTTGACCGCAATTTCCTGTGGTGCCGTATTTATGGGTGCCAATACCTATATTGGTAATGCGCCTAACTTCATGGTTAAGTCACTTTCTGATGAGAATGGTATTAATATGCCTTCCTTCTTCGGATACATAGGATGGTCTATTCGCTATCTGATACCGGTGTTTATCATTGATATGCTGGTATTCTTTATATTTTAAGAGAGGAGGATCGACATGCAGGAAAATAATAATCGTGAGAAATATATAGAATTAGCCACCAGACTTTATGAACTGGATGGTGAGGTTTATAAGAGTGTCGGCTCTTCCCTTGGTCGTACCTTTACCGGCGACAGAGAGAGTACCATTCACAATCTGGCTGCTCTTATGTATACAAAGCCGGATGGACATCTTCTTCGAAGTGAGATGGCTTTGATCAGCAACATGGCCAGAACCATTAAAAATAAAGAAGAAAAAAGTCGTTTGATGAAAAAGTACGATGAAATCTTCCAGGAAATTTCTGCTTTGCCGGACAACTTTGCAGGTACGGATATTCTGGATGAGGATCGTATTCAGCTGAACTCTATGTTGAAGGGACGTAAGAAGATTACAGAGGATGATCACATTGTCATCTGTATCAGTCGTACCCAGGGAAGCGCTGGTAATGACATTGGCTTTGGCTTGGCGGATCAGCTTCGCATTAATTATTATGATGTGGAAATCTTTAATCAGGTATTACGTCGCTTGGATGCAGAAAAAGGTGCGGTCACTGATGCGGAAAATTTTGCTCACTTTGACAAGTATCAGAATAAAAGCAAGTTTAGCTTGAAAACCTGGCTGCAAGATCTGAAACGCTATCATGGACTTCCAAAACAGGATGCAGTATTCTTCAACATGAGTGATCTGATCTGCGATATGGCAAGGAAAGAAGATTGCGTCATTATGGGACGCTGTGCCGATGCCATTTTGAAGAACAATCACATTCCCCATATCAGTATCTTTATTACAGCTCCTATGCATGCAAGAATTAAGCATACCATGGACGTGAAAAAGATGAATTTAAAAGAGGCATCTCGTTTCATCAAGAAAATGGATCGCCAGCATGAAAAATATTATAATTTCTACGGCGGTGCGAACTGGGGTAAACCAGATAATTACGATCTTTGCATCAATAGTGCAAGCTATGGAATCGCTGAGACAGAAAATCTGGTTATGAAATTATTAAATGAGCAGGGGATTGAATGAGAAAAAATATTTCTTAGATGGATTATATGCTGGAATTTCACCTGCTGAAAAGGCCTGTAACCTTGACAAACAAGGGCTCTCACATTACAATTAATGATAGTTATGTCATATTGTGGCTAGGTGTCAGAACCGTTATGGAGAGAGTGATCAAGACCGGTCCGTCAGATCGGTTTATGGTATGCAGAGCAATATCGAGGCTCTCGTCCTGAGAAAGGGCGGGAGCCTTTCTCTTACTTACCATAGATGTTTCACAGCTCTATTCTGACCAGCCTTAAAATATATATCATAAAAGCATAATAACTACCGGATGCAGTGCAAAACCGCACCGATAAGGAGGAACACATCAATGTATAAGAAAGTATCTACAGACATGAATTTCGTAGATCGCGAAGCAAACACAGCGAAGTTCTGGAAAGAAAACCAGATTTTCGAGAAGAGTATCAAAGAGCGGGAAGGCTCACCCATCTATATGTTTTACGATGGACCGCCAACGGCTAATGGTAAACCCCACATTGGTCATGTATTGACCCGTGTTATCAAGGATATGATTCCCAGATATCGTACCATGAAGGGCTATCAGGTTCCTAGAAAGGCTGGTTGGGATACCCACGGCCTTCCAGTAGAGCTTGAAGTTGAGAAAGAGATTGGTATTGAGGGAAAAGATGAGATTGAGGCTTATGGTATTGAGCCTTTCATCAAAAAATGCAAAGAGAGTGTATGGACTTACAAAGGAATGTGGGAGGATTTCTCTGACACTGTAGGTTTCTGGGCTGATATGGACCATCCTTATGTTACTTATTACGATGACTTTATTGAGTCTGAGTGGTGGGCGCTGAAGCAGATTTGGGATAAGGGTCTTCTTTACAAAGGATTTAAAGTTGTTCCTTATTGTCCTTCTTGTGGAACTCCTCTTTCCTCTCATGAGGTAGCGCAGGGTTACAAGACTCTGAAAGAGAGATCTGCTGTTGTTCGTTTTAAGGTGAAAGACGAGGATGCTTATTTCTTGGCATGGACAACTACACCTTGGACTTTGCCTTCTAATATCGCACTTTGCGTCAATCCGGATGAGACTTATGCCAAGGTAAAGGCTGCTGACGGATACACCTATTATATGGCAAAGGCATTGTTAGATAATGTTCTTGGTTCTCTTGCAAAAGAGGAAGGCCAGGAGGCTTATGAGATCCTTGAAACCATGACAGGTAAGGATCTGGAATATAAAGAATATGTGCCTCTCTATCAGTGTGCAGCAGATGCTGTAGAGAAACAGCATAAAAAAGCATTTTTCGTATATGCAGATAACTATGTAACTATGACCGATGGTACCGGTATCGTTCACATTGCTCCAGCATTTGGTGAGGACGATAACCGTGTCGGCAGAAAATATGACGCTCCTTTTGTACAGATGGTAGATGATCATGGTGTTATGAAGGAGGAGACTCCTTTCGCTGGTATGAGATGTAAACCTACCAAAAAGGAGATGGAGGCTGGTGCCATCAGTGCAGATCCTGAGGTTCTTAAGGAACTGGATGCAAGAGGACTTCTCTTTGATGCACCTAAGTTTGAGCATGATTATCCTCATTGCTGGAGATGCGATACTCCGCTGATCTATTTCGCAAGAGAGTCCTGGTTCATTAAGATGACAGCGGTTAAGGATAAACTTGTTGAAAATAATAAAAAGATTCACTGGATTCCTTCCAATATTGGAGAGGGACGTTTCGGTAACTGGCTGGAGAATATTCAGGATTGGGGTATTTCCAGAAATAGATACTGGGGAACTCCTCTGAACATCTGGGAGTGCCCAGACTGCGGAAAACAGCTCAGTGTGGGAAGTAAGGCAGAGCTGGCAGAGCTGACTGGCGATCCCGAAGCAGCAAATACAGAGCTGCACAGACCTTATGTTGATAATTACACAATTAAGTGCGAATGCGGCGGTACTATGAAGAGAGTACCGGAGGTAATTGACTGCTGGTTTGATTCAGGAGCAATGCCTTACGCTCAGTTGCACTATCCATTTGAAAATAAAGAGCTTTTCGAGAAACAGTTCCCAGCTCAGTTTATTTCTGAGGCAGTGGATCAGACAAGAGGATGGTTCTACTCTCTGCATGCAGAGTCTACCCTTCTTTTTGATAAGCCTGCTTATGAGAATGTTATCGTTCTGGGTCTGGTGCTTGACAAAGATGGCGAGAAAATGTCCAAGAGCAAGGGTAATGCCGTAAATCCTTTTGATGCTTTGGAGAAGCATGGTGCAGATGCTATTCGTTGGTATTTCTATTCCAATAGTGCACCTTGGCTGCCGAATCGTTTCCATGATAAGGCGGTAACAGAGGGACAGAGAAAATTCCTGGGAACTCTTTGGAATACTTACGCATTCTATGTGCTTTATGCTGAAATCGATCAGTTCGATCCGACAAAGTACAGCTTGGATTATGATAAACTGCCGGTTATGGATAAATGGCTGCTTTCTAAGCTGAATTCACTGGTGAAAACAGTGGATACAAGTCTTGACGCTTACAAGATTCCGGAAGCTGCAAGAGCACTTCAGGATTTCGTTGATGATATGAGTAATTGGTATGTAAGACGAAGCAGAGAGCGTTTCTGGGCAAAGGGCATGGAGCAGGATAAGATTAATGCTTATATGACTCTTTATACAGCACTGGTAACCGTATCTAAGGTAGCAGCACCTATGATTCCTTTCATGACTGAGGAAATCTACCAGAATCTGGTATGTGGCGTGGATCCTTCCGCTAAGGAAAGTATTCATCTCTGTGATTTCCCTGTTGCTAATGAAGCATGGATTGATACAGAGCTTGAGGCAAATATGGATGAGCTTCTTAAGATCGTTGTTTTGGGAAGAGCATGCAGAAATGCTGCAGCAGTGAAAAACCGTCAGCCTATCGGCAAAATGTATGTCAAAGCTGGTAAGGAACTGCCGGATTACTATAAAGAAATTATCGAAGACGAGCTGAATGTGAAAGAGCTTGCTTTCACTGATGAAGTAGCTCAGTTTATCAGCTATACATTCAAGCCTCAGCTGAAGACCGTTGGACCTAAGTTTGGTAAGCTGGTAGGCGGTATCCGCAAGGCTCTTTCCGAGCTGGATGGCAGCAAGGCTATGGCTCAATTGAAGGCGGAAGGTACTTTGAAGCTGGATGTAAACGGTGAAGAAGTAGCCCTGGCAGAAGAAGATCTTCTTATTGAGACAGCTCAGTCTGATGGATTTGTATCTGAGACGGATAATGATATTACGGTAGTTCTGGATACCAATCTGACACCAGAGCTTATCGAGGAAGGCTTTGTACGTGAGATTATCAGTAAGATTCAGACTATGCGTAAGGAAGCCGGCTTCGAGGTAATGGATAAAATCCATATTTCCATGAAGGATAATACGGTAATCGAAGGCATCATGCGAGTACATGAAGAAGAGATCAAATCTGAGGTACTTGCTCTCGATATCAACTACGGCAGTGTAGAGGGATATGAGAAAGAATGGAGCATCAATTCCGAGAAAGTCACACTTGGCGTTCGTAAGGATTGATATATAGGGTAACTTGTAGCAATCCGGGCTTGTAGATATGAGAGTTCCGGATTGTTGCGGCAATAAGAGGAAGAAGGTAGTTGTAAGGAGGAACTTATGAGCCGATTTGACAAGAAGAAGTTCAAACAGGATGTAAAAGACAATGTAAAGACACTGTTTAGAAAAACCCTTGAGGAAGCTGACAATCAGCAGATTTTTCAGGCAGTATCCTATGCTGTAAAGGATGCCATTATTGATGATTGGCTTCTTTCCCAGGAGACTTTTAAAAAAGAAGACCCTAAGACTGTTTATTATATGTCCATGGAGTTTTTGATGGGTCGTGCCCTGGGCAATAACCTGATCAATATGACAGCATATCAGGAAGTAAAGGAAGCTCTGGATGAGATGGGATTTGACCTGAATGTTATTGAGGACCAGGAGCCGGATGCAGCCCTTGGTAATGGTGGTCTGGGAAGACTGGCTGCATGTTTCCTTGATTCTCTGGCAACACTGGGCTATCGTGCTTATGGATGTGGTATTCGTTATCGCTATGGTATGTTCAAACAGCAGATTCAGGATGGTTATCAGGTGGAAGTGCCGGATAACTGGCTGGAGCATGGCAATCCATTTGAAATTCGTCGTCCGGAATATGCAAAAGAGATCAAATTCGGTGGCTATGTACGTGTAGATTACAATCCTGAGACAGGAAGAAATGATTTTGTCCAGGAAGGATATCAATCTGTAATGGCAGTTCCTTACGATATGCCTATCGTTGGATACAATAATCATATTGTAAATACTTTGAGAATCTGGGATGCAGAAGCAATCAACAACTTCCAGCTTTCCTCTTTTGACAAGGGTGATTACAGAAAAGCAGTTGAGCAGGAGAATCTGGCAAAGAATATCGTTGAGGTTCTTTATCCTAATGATAACCATTATGCAGGAAAAGAACTTCGTCTGAAACAGCAGTATTTCTTCGTATCTGCCAGCATCCAGACAGCTCTTGATAAATATAGAAAGAGACATAAAGACATTCACAAACTGTATGAGAAGGTAACCTTCCAGCTGAATGATACTCATCCGACAGTTACTGTCGCAGAGCTTATGAGAATCCTTATTGATGAGGATAAATTGGAGTGGGATGAGGCATGGGAGATCACAAAGAAAACCTGTGCATATACCAACCATACCATTATGGCAGAGGCTCTGGAGAAATGGCCTATCGAGCTCTTCTCAAGACTGCTTCCCCGTGTATATCAGATCATTGAAGAAATCAACCGTCGTTTCCTCATTGAGATCAATGAGAAATATCCGGGAGATCAGGAAAAAGTTAGAAAGATGGCAATCATCTATGATGGACAGATCAAGATGGCCCATATGGCTATCGTTGGTGGCTATTCTGTAAATGGTGTTGCAAGACTGCATACAGAGATTCTTGAAAAACAGGAATTGAAAGATTTCTATGAGATGATGCCGGAGAAATTCAATAACAAGACCAACGGAATCACTCAGAGACGTTTCATGCTTCACGGCAATCAGCTTCTGGCTTCTTGGGTAACAGATCATATCGGTGACGAGTGGATTACAGACCTGAAGCAGATTTCCAAGATGAAAGTCTATGTAGATGATAAGAAGGCACAGCAGGAATTCATGAATATCAAATACCAGAATAAAGTACGTCTGGCTAAGTACATTCTGGAGCACAATGGCATTGAAGTGGATCCCAGATCTATCTTTGATGTACAGGTTAAGAGACTTCATGAGTATAAACGTCAGCTGCTGAATATTCTTCATGTGATTCATCTCTATCTGACCATCAAAGATCATCCGGAGATGGAATTCTATCCAAGAACCTTTATCTTTGGTGCAAAGGCTGCAGCTGGATATCATCGCGCAAAACTTACCATCAAATTGATCAACTCTGTGGCAGATGTCATCAACAATGACGCTTCCATTAAAGGTAAGATCAAAGTGGTATTTATCGAAGATTATCGTGTCAGCAATGCAGAGATGATCTTTGCAGCAGCAGATGTATCCGAGCAGATTTCTACAGCCAGCAAAGAGGCTTCCGGTACAGGTAACATGAAATTCATGCTGAATGGTGCTCCTACTCTGGGAACCATGGATGGTGCAAATGTAGAGATCGTAGAGGAAGTTGGCGAGGAGAATGCTTTTATCTTCGGACTTTCTGCTGATGAAGTTATTAACTACGAACAGAATGGTGGTTATGATCCTTGCTACTACTTCAATGTAGATCAGGATATCCGCCGTGTCCTTATGAGCTTGATTAATGGAACCTTCTCCAGTGACACAGAGCTCTTTAGAGATATCTATGATTCACTGCTGAATACCAATTGTAGTGATAGACCGGACACCTACTTTATCCTTGCTGATTTCAAATCCTATGCAGAGGCACAAAAGAGAGTGGAAGAGGCTTATAAGGATGAGAAGGGCTGGGCAAAGATGGCTATGTTGAACATGGCAAGTGCCGGCAAGTTCACATCCGACAGAACCATTCAGCAGTATGTTGATGAGATTTGGCATTTGGACAAAGTTGTCATTAAGAAATAATAAGAATGTTTGACTTTTAGAGATGGACTTTCCTATATTTCATATAGGATTCCCTATCTTGTAAGGCCCGCAGGAAGGACTGCTAAATCGTCTTTCTTTTGCGGGTCTTATCTTTTAAAGAATTTTTTGACAGAGCAAGAGTCGGTATGATACACTTGATACAGTCCGGAAATGTCTCCGATTACAGCAAGGAGTGAAAGTGCGTTGGATAACGTGGAGTATAAAGCAAAACTTGATCAGATAAAAGAAATGCTCAATAGTCAGGATTACGAGGGAGCTCTTGATCTTGTTGAGACAATAGATTGGCGACGTGTAAAAAGTGTAAATACCCTGTGCATGGTCGCTGATATTTTTGAAATGAATGATATGTTGGAGGAGAGCAAAAATATACTTTTGCAGGCCTACCGGCATTCATCTATAGGAAAGACAATACTTTACCGTTTGGTAGAAATCTCTTTAAAACTGGGAGATATTGATGAAGCGGTTCATTATTTCAGTGAATATATTCAGGCAGCATCAAACGATAATTCTCAATATATATTAAAATACAAAATTTTCAGAGCGAAGGATGCTCCAATTTTAGACCAGATTGCAATATTGGAAGACTATCGCAGAAGAGAGTTTACAGAGCGATGGGCCTATGAACTTGCCCTGCTTTATGGAAAAGCAGGAATGATAGATAAGTGTATTGAGACTTGTGATGACATGATTCTCTGGTTTAGTGAAGGACGTTATATAAGTAAAGCGAGAGAATTAAAGTCCCATATGGAATTCCTCACTCCGGAAGATATAGCAAAATTTAGAAAGGGTGCTGAGTATTCGGAAGTGATTAAGTCAGTTCCCTCTGTTAGTGTGCGAGAAAATGAGAAAGTGCTTCAAAAGCTGGATCAGGCGGATGCTGCGATTCAAAGAGATGCTGAGTTAGCTAAAAAAGCGGCAGAAGCATCAGCAAAACCCATGGAAGCACATGAAGAAAATTATGAATTCCTTTATGCTGATGACGAAGACAAACAGGATGCAGATGATCTGCTGAAAATACATATTGATGAGGAATATGATCGAGAAGATTCCGAAAATACGTCATTATTTAGTGAAACCAGCTTGCTAAGGGAAAAACTGGCTTCTAGTTTTAAGGACGTTTTTTCCGGATTTACCAAGAATAAACAGGACAATGATTTGCTCTCGACTTTTTCAGAACATGAGGAGCCGCAAGCGGAAGTGGTTGATGAGACGGCCTATGATTTTGATGTTGTACGGAAATTAGAGCCGGAGAATTTTAAGCACAATTCCGTTTATCATACACAGGAATTGGATAAATTGAGAATTGCTGTGGAAAATGAGCGTAAGGAAAAAGAAAAGGCAGAGCAGAACACTCTGAATGAGCATGATGCCGGTCGGATTCAGGAATTGCTGGAACGCACGGCAAATGATCTTATGCAGGAAATTCTTGCAAAAGATAAAGTGAATGAGACAATTCAAAGTCAGGCAGAGGAAGCTCTGGGTGTTGTAGAAAAAGAGCATGAAGATGCCAATAAACTTCTTTTTGGAGACGAATCTGAGCTGGTGGAGGAGCCTGAAGTTGCAGAGGACGAGTCCGAAGCAGCGGAAGCGGAAGAAGCAGAGGAAGAGCCCGAAGTTGTAGAAGCGGAAGAAGCAGAGGACGAGTCCGAAGCAGCAGAAACGGAAGAAGTGGAAGTAACAGAGGAAGAGCCCGAAGCAGCAGAAACGGAAGAAGTGGAAGTAACAGAGGACGAGTCCGAAGCAGCAGAAGCGGAAGAAGTGGAAGCGGATACAGTAGAGGACGAGTCAGAAGCAGCGGAAGCGGAAGCAACAGAAACAAAGTCTGACGCTGTGGCGACAGGTGAAGTAGAAGCTGTTGAGATTGTAGAAACCACAGAAAAGGAAGAACAACCTAAGAAAAAAGGTTTTGGTGGCTGGCTAAAAAACTTTTTTTCCAAGGCCATGGAGCCAGAAAAGCTGGAGGATTCGGAGACGACAGAGAATTCGAAGACTGCGGAAGGATTAGAGACAGCAGAAGATCTGGATAGTTCTGGTGTGGTTTCGGAAAGTGAAGCAGAGTTGCAGGATGTTTCAGATGTGATTTCTGAGTCTGAAATTGCTGAAGCAGCGGAGAATGAGGAAATTGACGAAGAGATAATCCAGGAAGAAATAATACCGGAGGCGGAAGAGACTGTTCAAGAGCCAATTGAAGAGCTTGAAGCTGAGAAAGAAATAGCGGAGCCAGAAGAAACAGAAGAAACTGTCCAAGAGTCGGCTGAAGAGATGGACGCTGAGGACGAGATATCTGAGACGGAAGAACTTGTCCAAGGAGCTGTCGAAGAGGGCGAAGCAGCAGAAGAAGAAATAGCAGAAGTAGAAGAGACTAACCAGGAGCCAACCGAAGCAGAAGAGATTTCTGAAGAAGTACAGGAAGATGAAGAAATTATTGAAGAAATAGCGGAAGACTTTGATTTGGCGGAATATGAAGCTATGGGAAATGTTTTGTCAGATGTGGAACTGGACTATTCGCAGGAGATAGAAAGTGCGGAAGAATCTGACACGGTAATTGTGCTACCTGAAGTTAATGAGAAATCTTCTGAGGACGAGGAAAGAAGAGAAGCGGAAAGTGAAGTGCTAGAGTCTGAAGCATCAGAAGCTGAGACACCGGAGCCTGAAGAGGTGAAAGTAGAAGCATCAGAAGATGAGGCACCGGAGTCTGAAGAGGTAGGAGACGAAGCCCCAGAAGATGAAGAGTCAGAAGCCGATGCATCGGAAATTGAAGTAGTAGAAGCCGAAACATCAGATAAGGCAGATGAGAAAAGTGAACTCGAAGACTTATCTGCTGAATTGCGTATGCTTATTGCGGCAGCAGATGAAGTAGAGGAAGAGATTTCTGAAATTCCTCAAGAAGCAGAAGATGAGGAAATAGAATTATCTGCTGAGGGCATGATTTTGGCAGAGGCTTTGGCAGAAGTGTCTATATTTGACCAAATCTTTTCTGATAATGCTCTCTTAGATGAAGATATTGATAAAGATTTCGAAGCTGTAGAAGAAAATACGGAGATTTCTGAGGCTGAAAGCTCTGAAGAAGCAGCGGCAGTTGACAAAAATGAAAACGTTGAAAAAGCAGCGGCAGTTGATGAAAGTGAAAAGCTTGAAGAAGCAGCGGCAGTTGATGAAAGGGAAAACGTTGAAGAAGTAGCGACAGTTGACGAAAGTGAAAGTACCGAAAAAGAAGTAGTAGCTGACGGAAACGAGAGTCAGGAAAACCTGGGAAATACCATTATTGTGGAAGATCCGACAGAGGGTCTGGTGCAAAATGATAGCTCTGAGCTTTCTTCTGATGTTTTCCAGCAGGAGAAACTGACAGAAGAACAAATCAAAATTTTCAGTTATTTTTCTATTATTCCAGGTATGGATCAGCGACTTTTAAATGCCATGAACAATGTTTATCGCTATATGGGGGATAAGACCTCCCGTAGGGGAAATGTTGCGGTAATGGGCCGCAGCGGAAGTGGCAAGTCCAAGATGATCAATTGTCTGATCAATGCTATTGCTAGTGGTATGGGGCTTGAAGCCGTAAAAATGGCTAAGGTGGATGGTGCTGCTATGAATAGCAAGGATCCCGCTAAGGTAGTTAGTTTGATGTCTGGAGGATTTCTGGTTATTGAGAATGCTGGGGCAATGACTGGGGAGACGGTACAGAAATTGTCTGATGCCATGAGCTTTAGAACAGATGGCCTCGTGCTCTTCTTGGAAGATGATGCGCCACAAATGAGACAGCTTTTAGGATGCAATAAGGAATTTGCCGCAAAAATTGATTCGGCAATCTCTATTCCTGTGTTGACAAATGATGAGTTGGTTGCCTTTGCCAAGATTTATGCCATGGAGAAAGGATACTCATTCAATCAGATGGGAATTCTTGCTCTTTATACAAAAATCAGTGAGGGACAGGAAAAAACGGATGCCTTGACCATTGCGGATGTAGGAATTTTGGTGGATGAGGCGATTTTGAAGGTGCATAAAGGAAAATTAGGAAAAAAAGTTCCTATGAGTCGAATTGATCAGGATGGAAGAATCACAATTGGTGAGAAGGATTTTAAGAATTAATGAGTAAAAACATGCCTTTTTTGGGGGATCCCAAGGAAACCATTGCAGTATTAAAAAAATATGATTTTGTATTTCAAAAAAAGTTTGGGCAGAACTTTTTGATCGATACCCATGTCCTTGATAAAATTATTGCGGCGGCAGACATTGGACCGGATGATTTTGTGATCGAAATCGGTCCAGGTATTGGAACCATGACCCAATATCTTTCCTGCGCTGCAAGGGAGGTTTGTGCGGTAGAGATTGATAAAAGCTTACTTCCTATCCTAGAGGATACCTTGCAGGGTTTTGACAATGTAACAGTGATCAATGAAGACATCTTAAAGGTGGATTTAACAAAGCTGCTGGAAGAGAAGAATCAGGGAAAACCGGCTAAAATCGTAGCGAATCTGCCTTATTACATTACGACCCCCATTATTATGGGACTTTTTGAGAATCACGTACCTTTGCAGTCCATCACAGTTATGGTGCAAAAAGAGGTTGCCTCTCGTATGCAGGCCGGGCCAGGAAGTAAGGACTATGGTGCCCTTTCTTTGGCTGTGCAATATTATGCGGAACCCTATATCGCTGCCTTTGTGCCTCCTAACTGTTTCATGCCAAGGCCAAATGTGGGCAGTGCAGTGATTCGACTGAATAAGTATGAGAAGGCACCGGTTCAGGCAAAGAATGAGAAATTGCTTTTTCAGGTGATTCGTGCTTCTTTTAATCAGAGAAGGAAAACCTTGGTAAATGGATTAAAAAATTTCAGTGAATTCCATTACAGCAGGGAAGAAATTGAAGGAGCTCTGACGGCTTGTGACTTGCCTCTGAATATAAGAGGGGAGGCTCTGAGTCTGGAGCAATTTGCAAAGCTTAGCGATGCCCTGGGTGATCTTGCTTAAGAGAAAATCTGCATGAAAATGTATGATGGATAAAAGAAAATGAAAGAAGAGGTCGTTTCTGTATAGGAAGCGGCTTTTCTTATGAATATCTTTATCTTTTTTTTAGAGTTAGTTGTAGGCATGTATGATATAATGCAAAACATAAAAGGAAATAATCTGGGAGGTACAAAATTGAAATTTAAGAAATTCACCGCTGTCTTTATGGCAGCAGTTACAATGATAAGTTCCTTTGTATGTGTAAATACTGTTTTTGCTGATGCAAAGACAGCAGATCTCAATAAACCATATATTGCACTGGGAGCGGACCTAAAGTCGGATGAAAAGGCAACGGTTTTACAGCTTCTTGGAGTTACAGAAAGTGACCTTGCCAATTATACAGTGGCAACGGTTACCAACAAGATGGAACATGAATATTTGGATCAATATCTTTCGCAAAGTCTGATTGGCTCTAGAGCACTTTCGTCTGTTAAGGTGGAAGGTAAGGAAGATGGCAACGGGGTAAAGGTTACCACGAAAAATATTTCCTACTGTACAGAGGGAATGTATCAAAATGCCTTAGTTACTGCTGGGGTGGAAAATGCGGACGTTACGGTTGTAGGACCTTATTCCATTTCCGGAACAGCGGCTCTGGTGGGGGCTATGGAAGCCTATGAGAATATGACTGGTAAGGTAATCGATGAGAGTAATGCAGATGCAGCGACAAATGAGTTGGTAGTTACCAGTGATCTGGGTGATACCATTGGTGACCAGGACAAGGCAGAAGAGTTGGTAGGCGCTGTAAAGGATATTGTGGTATCAAAGGATTTGTCAGATGAGGACAAGATTGAGGATGCCGTCGATGAGACAGCTGAAAAGTTGGAAATTTCCCTGTCAGATGAGGATAAACAGCAGATTATCGAGCTGATGGAAAAAATTTCCAAGTTGGACTTGGATGTATCTTCTCTTCAGGAGCAGGCCAAGGCTCTATATAATAAGCTTTCTGATTTGAATATTGATCTGGGCATCAGCCAGGAGCAGGCCGACGGATTCTTTGCCCAATTAGGAAATTATGCAAAACAGCTTTGGGATGCCATAAAAGGTCTTTTTTAGAAAAGTTATTAGAATTCAACAAATATACAGAATAAAGAAGAAAAACACTGTGGTATTTATAGACAAAAAAACGTTGCAAAGAAAATAATTTTTGTGCAATTAATCGAATATTTACCATGCGTTCATAATTTGTTCATATTTAATATCTATAATAACAATTACAGAAGAGATTATATTTATTAAATATGACACATATTAAATTTTTTCATAATAATCGCCCGGGCAGTAATGTCCGGGCACTCCTCATGTCTAAAGAAATTACTATGTAGGATTTACAGTTTGATATTAGCGAATAGAGAGCCGAGATTTGTAGTTGCGGCTTCTGTTTCGGGAAGCTGGAAATCTTCTTCTTGCATTTCCTCAGAGTCAGTATCGTTAAGTGCTTTCATGCTAAGACTCAGCTTGCCATCCTTAACAGCGATAACCTTTACTTTAACCTGGTCCCCTACGCTTAGCACATCTTCTGGGGTTTTGATTCTTTTCTCGCTGATCTGAGAAACATGGACCAAGCCAGATAAACCATTTCCGATATTGACGAAGGCGCCGTAAGGTTTAATGGTTTCCACTGTCCCCTCAGTGATCAGACCAATTTCCACCTGGGATGCCATTTCTTTTCGTTCTTCTTCTGCTTTTTCCCGAAGGATTTCTTTGGCAGAAAGAACAAGGCGTTTTTCAGACGGATCAAGCTCGATGATACGGACCTGAAGAGATTGATTCAGATAAGGATTGGTATCTTCTACATACTGAAGGGAAAGTCGGGAGGCAGGAATAAATCCTCGGATGCCTTCTACCGTAGCGATGACACCGCCATTTACGATTCCACTTACTTTCACATCAAGAGTTGTTTTATTTTCCTTGAGTTCCTCTAATTTTTCCCAGACCTGCATATCTTTGTTTTCCATTTTTGACCTCCTAAATATAGTTTGGCTGCTGTTTACTGAAGCAAATCCATGACGGTGCATCCCATGATAAATGTCAGGTAAAAGTGAACAGTACTACCATGAATTTAGGAAAAGTATAACATATTTGTGATCGCATTGACCAATATATTCTGAATATGATACTATAATAATTATAAAAAATGTGACTATGCATGGAGAGAAATTAAAGTAATTTTGGTTACTGTGAACAGTAACTTACGGCAAGTTCTTTGGCAGGGGATGTAGGGAACTTTTTAACAGATTAGAGGCGATAGGGAGTTGATTAATTGGAGAGAGAAAGAAAAGTTTATGTAATCGGACATAAGAATCCTGATACGGATTCCATATGTTCCGCTATTGCATATGCAGAATTAAAAAATAAGACAGAGGATGGAACTTTTATACCCATGCGGGCGGGAAGTCTTAATGCGGAAACTGAGTATGTATTGAAACGCTTTGATGTTGCGAAGCCGGATTACATGCAGGATATAGGTACTCAGGTGCGGGATATGGAACTGCATAAGACCCACGGTGCACCTGGGGATATTTCTATAAAAAAAGCGTATAACCTTCTGAAAGAAGAAGGGGCAGTTACCTTGCCCATCACAGATGAAGAAAATCATCTGGAAGGTTTGATCACCGTCAGTGATATTGCAAAATCGTACATGAATGCCTATGATAATACGGTGGTTGCAAAGGCAAAAACCACATATACCAATATTGCGGAAACACTTGCAGGCAGCATCCTTGTAAGTGGTGAGAAGGAGTATTTCGACTCGGGCAAGATTATCATCGGTGCAGCGAATCCTGACAAGATGGAGCGCTATATTGAAGCGGGTGATATGGTTGTTTTGGGAAATCGTATGGAGGATCACCTTTGTGCCATTGAGGCAAAGGCGGCTTGCATTATTATTGGTCTGGGCTCTAAGGTATCTACAGTAATCCAGAAGCTGGCCAGTGAACAGGGCTGTGTCGTTATTTCTACGCCTTACGATACCCTGACGATAGCAAAGCTGATCGATCAAAGTATTCCTGTGCGTCATCTTATGAAGACGAAGAATATTGTCAGCTTCCGTCTGGATGACTTGACAGATGATATACGGGGCATCATGGGAAAAAATCGTCACAGAGATTTTCCAGTTTTAGATGATCAGGGAATTTACCAGGGCACGGTATCCCGCCGTAATTTGTTGAATATTAAGAAAAAAGAGGTCATTCTTGTAGATCACAATGAGAAATCACAGGCAGTGGATAATATAAAAGAAGCGGTGATTCTGGAGATTATTGACCATCATAGAATCGGATCTTTGGAGACCAGACAGCCAGCAATCTTTAGAAATCAGCCGGTGGGTTGTACTGCTACTATTATTTATCAGATGTATCAGGAACAACAGGTGGAAATTCCAGAAAAAATTGCGGGTATACTTTGCGCAGCGATTCTTTCGGATACCTTGATGTTCCGGTCCCCTACCTGCACTAAGTTGGATATGGCTGTGGCTAATCAGTTGGCAGAGATTGCAGGTATTGAGGTAGGCGAATTTGCCAATGACATGTTTCGGGCTGGCAGCAGTCTGCAGGACAAGACCGCGGAAGAGATATTTAATCAGGATTTCAAATCCTTCATCATCGATGATGTGACCTTTGGAGTGGGCCAGTTTAATTCCCTTCTGAGCGAAGAACTGGATAATATTCAAGAGATTCTTTTGCCTGTTATGAAGGCACAATGTGGAAAAAATGGTATTCAGATGGTATTTTACATGCTGACGAATATTTTGGATGAATCCACCAGACTTCTCTATGCGGGAGAGGGTGCAGAACAGTTAGTAGCTAGTGCTTTCGCAGGGGCAGAGCAGATGAAGGATTCCTTCCTGCTGGAAAATCTTGTCTCCAGAAAGAAACAGCTGATTCCCGCATTTATGAAAGTAATTCAGGAAGAGTAGGAAAGGTATCATGGGAAAACAAACTTGGAAAGCCGGAAATATGCTATATCCCTTGCCGGCTGTGCTTGTTACTGTAGCGGACAAAGAAGGCAGGGACAATATTTTTACTGTGGCCTGGGCAGGAACTGTGTGTACCAATCCGCCTATGCTGTCTATTTCCGTGCGACCGGAGAGATATTCTTATCATATGCTTCAGGAGACTGGGGAATTTGTTATTAATCTAACCACAGAGAAATTGGCTTATGCCACGGATTATTGCGGTGTGCGCTCTGGAAGAGATAGAGACAAATTTCAGGATTTAGACCTTCATAGGGAAAAAGCGGAACAGGTATCGGCCCCTTTGCTGGCAGAGGCCCCGGTGAATATTGAATGCCGTGTGCGAAAGGTGGAAGAGTTGGGCTCCCACCACATGTTTATAGCTGACGTTTTAGCTGTTCATGCAGATGAAGCCTATATGGATGAAAAAGGTAAGTTTGATCTGACAAAAGCTCATCCAATTGTCTATTCCCATGGGACCTATTATGGCCTGGGAAAAGAGAAAGGAAGCTTTGGCTACAGCGTTAAGAAAAAGACAAAAGCGAAAAAGAATATGAAGGATAAGAAGTAGAGAGTTTCATTTTGAACGTAAAAAACTTGCTTTTACAGGTAAAAATGAAATTTTTTAAAAAAATAATTCAGAAAACTACAATTTTTTTCTTGTATGAGTGGTCTTATCATGCTATAATTTCACTTGTACAAAGGCGTGCAACAGAAACGGGTGCATTTTGTGCATCCGTTTTTTGTTGCCAAGTAGCCGAAGGGAACTGCCAGTGGCAGATCCTGTAGGTTTGCCTGCTAGATTGGACCAGCCTGAGGGCCGGTTTTAATCTCAAAAAGTGACATGAAATTAGGGAGGTACAGTAAAAATGGCTTACGTAGACGAGGTATATGAGTCAGTCTTAGCAAAAAACCCAGGACAGCCAGAATTCCATCAGGCAGTAAAAGAGGTTCTTGAGTCTCTTCGTCCTGCAATCGATGCGAATGAGGAGCTTTACAGAAGCGTTTCTCTTCTTGAGAGACTTGTAGAGCCAGAGCGTCAGATTAAATTCAGAGTTCCGTGGGTAGATGACAAAGGAAAAGTTCAGGTAAATGTTGGATACCGTGTACAGTTCAATAGTGCAATCGGACCTTACAAGGGAGGCCTTCGTCTTCATCCTTCTGTAAATATTGGAATCCTTAAATTCCTTGGTTTCGAGCAGATCTTCAAAAACTCTCTGACAGGTCTTCCTATCGGTGGAGCAAAAGGTGGTTCTGATTTCGATCCTAAGGGGAAATCAGATCGTGAGGTTATGGCATTCTGCCAGAGCTTCATGACAGAGCTGAGTAAATATATTGGCGAGAACATCGACGTACCTGCTGGTGATATCGGAACAGGCGCAAGAGAGATTGGTTACATGTATGGACAGTACAAAAAACTGACAAACTCTTATGAGGGTGTTCTGACAGGTAAAGGTCTTACTTTCGGTGGTTCTCTTGCAAGAACAGAAGCTACAGGATATGGTCTTCTGTATCTGACACAGGAGCTTCTGAAACTTAATGGTATCGATATTGCAGGTAAGACAATCTGCGTATCTGGTGCTGGTAACGTAGCAATCTATGCAATCCAGAAAGCACAGCAGATGGGTGCTAAGGTTGTAACATGCTCCGATTCTACAGGTTGGGTTTATGATCCAGATGGAATCGATGTTGCAGCTCTTCAGGAGATCAAAGAGGTTAAGAGAGCAAGACTTACAGAGTACAAAAACTATCGTCCGAATTCAGAGTATCATGAAGGACGTGGTGTATGGCAGATCAAATGTGATATCGCTCTTCCCTGTGCTACACAGAACGAGCTTCTTATCGACGATGCAAAACAGTTGGTTGCTAATGGCTGCCTGGCTGTATGCGAGGGTGCTAACATGCCTACTACTCTTGAGGCTACAAAATATCTCCAGGAGAACAAAGTGATCTTCGCTCCTGGTAAAGCAGCAAACGCTGGTGGTGTTGCTACATCTGCACTTGAGATGTCCCAGAACAGCGAGCGTCTCAGCTGGAGCTTCGAGGAAGTTGATGCAAAACTTAAAGACATCATGGTAAATATCACACACAATATGGCTGATACAGCAAAACGTTATGGTCATGAAGGAGACTATGTTGTAGGTGCTAACATTGCCGGATTCGAGAAAGTTGCAAATGCAATGCTTGCTCAGGGTATTGTTTAATTTAAGAGATGTGATTCATTTCGCCATAGACATTATGGTTCATACAACGGGGGTTGTCCTTTGGATAACCTCCGTTTTGCATGTGTAATTCCTTGTTCTATATAAGATAATCAACGCGATGTCTTGAACTTTACAGAATTATTACAAAAAGGGAACAAAAATATAATAGTTATATTCCAAATAAATTAGTAGATATCGCTAAAGAACCTATGTTCGCTTGAAAGATCTAATGTCGTATGGTAAAATTTTTAGGATATATGCGAGACTGGGTTTATTCCATAGAAGAGGGATAAGACAGACCTGAACGATATCGAATATAAGTGACTGTCAGGATATGAAGCAGTTGCGAGTATAAATAATTATAATATATCAGGGGTGTATGCATCTGAGGGGGTGCATGCGTGATAGTATTCGAGGTGTGATATGGAACAGTATGTTATCAAAGGCGGTAATCCGTTGGTTGGCGAAGTCGAAATCGGGGGAGCGAAGAATGCGGCATTGGCCATCCTTGCAGCCGCAATTATGACGGATGAGACAGTGTGTATTGATAATCTCCCGGATGTAAATGACATCAATGTGTTGCTTGAGGCGATTGAGATGATCGGAGCAACAGTGGAGAGAGTTGATCGCCATACCGTAAATATAAATGGTTCAACAATCGGCGATATGAGTGTCGATTATGAATATATTAAAAAGATTCGAGCATCCTATTATCTTCTTGGCGCATTGCTGGGAAAATATAAACGTGCGGAGGTACCCCTTCCCGGTGGATGTAATATTGGAAGCCGTCCCATCGATCAGCATCTGAAGGGCTTTAGGGCCTTGGGAGCCAGTGTTGATATTCATCACGGAGCCATCGTAGCAAAAGCAGAGAACAATCTTAAAGGAAGTCATATTTTCCTGGATATGGTATCTGTGGGAGCTACCATTAATATTATGATGGCGGCGTCTATGGCACCGGGCAGAACCATCATTGAGAATGCAGCCCGTGAGCCGCATGTGGTGGATGTTGCAAACTTCCTTAACTGCATGGGGGCTGATATCAAGGGTGCAGGTACTGATGTGATTCGTATCAAGGGTGTGGACAAGCTTCATGCCTGTAGCTATTCTATTGTACCGGATATGATTGAAGCCGGAACCTATATGATGGCAGCGGCAGCTACTAAAGGTGATGTATTAATTAAGAATGTAATTCCAAAGCATCTGGAAGCTACGACAGCTAAGTTGGTAGAGATTGGATGTGAGGTAGAGGAATTTGATGATGCCATCAGAGTAATGGCAGCAAAGCGTCTCAGCAGAACCCATGTTAAGACTCTTCCTTATCCTGGATTCCCTACAGATATGCAGCCTCAGATGGCTGTGGTACTTGCTCTTTCTGAAGGAACAAGTATTGTGACTGAGAGTATTTTTGAAAATCGTTTTAAATATGCTGATGAGTTGGTGCGCATGGGTGCAGATATCAAGGTAGAAGGCAATTCCGCCATCATCGATGGTGTGGCAGGTTTTACCGGAGCCAGAGTAAGTGCCCCAGATCTTCGAGCCGGAGCGGCTCTTGTGATTGCAGGTCTTGCAGCTGAGGGAATTACCACTGTGGACGATATCGTTTATATTCAGAGAGGATATGAAGATTTCGAAGGAAAGCTGAGAGCTTTGGGTGGTAGTATCGAGCGTGTACACAATGAAAAGGAATTGCAGAAGTTCCGTCTTCGTATCGGTTGATATATGATATATTATGAAAAAAACGCTTTTCTCTTGACGATTCAGGAGAAAAGCGTTATTATGTCTACTGCACTGGATTTGTGCAGGCAATTTAATATTGGTTCAGTTAACCTTTATTCAGAGTGATGGAGATAGTAAGGATCGATGAAGTCACGGCAACCCCCAAAGTGGAAGGTGCCAACCTGAGCGAGCAATCGAACAATAAGGGGATTTAATACCGAAAAAGTTAAGTCCGCTTAGTAAAGCGGATTTTTTTTCAATGAATTTACAATTGGAGGTAATTATGGAGAAACTATTATTTACATCAGAGTCAGTTACAGAGGGACATCCGGATAAAATGTGCGACCAGATTTCGGACGCAGTGCTGGATGCTCTGCTTGAGCAGGATCCTATGAGCCGTGTAGCTTGCGAGACAGCAACAACTACAGGTCTTGTCTTGGTTATGGGTGAGATCACAAGTAAAGCGAATATTGATATTCAGAAAATCGTACGTGAGACCATTCGCGAGATCGGTTACACAAGAGGAAAATATGGTTTTGATGCAGATACCTGCGCAGTTATTACTACTCTTGATGAACAGTCTTCGGATATTGCTATGGGTGTTGATAAAGCCTTGGAAGCAAAAGAGAATACCATGTCTGATGCAGAGATCGAGGCAATTGGTGCCGGAGATCAGGGTATGATGTTTGGATATGCCAGCAATGAGACAGAGGAGTATATGCCTTATCCTATCGCTCTTGCTCACAAGCTTGCTCTTCAGCTGACAAAAGTTCGTAAGGATGGAACTTTGTCCTATCTTAGACCTGATGGAAAAACCCAGGTAACGGTTGAGTATGATGAGAATGGACGTCCGGCTCGCCTGGATGCGGTTGTATGCTCTACTCAGCACGATCCGGATGTAAGTCAGGAGCAGATTCATCAGGATATTAAAAAATATGTTTTTGACGCTATCATCCCGGCAGATATGGTAGATGAGAACACCAAATATTTCATCAATCCTACAGGTCGTTTCGTTATCGGAGGTCCTCACGGAGATAGTGGTCTGACAGGAAGAAAGATTATCGTAGATACCTATGGTGGATATGGCCGTCATGGCGGCGGAGCATTCTCCGGAAAAGACTGCACAAAGGTAGACCGTTCTGCAGCTTATGCAGCAAGATATGTGGCAAAGAATATTGTTGCAGCAGGACTTGCTGACAAATGCGAGATTCAGCTTTCCTATGCCATCGGTGTGGCGCAGCCAACATCCGTTATGGTAGATACAGAGGGTACAGGAAAGATTTCTGATAGCAAGCTGGTAGACATCATCAGAGAGAACTTTGATCTTCGTCCGGCAGGAATCATCAAGATGCTGGATCTTCGTCGTCCGATCTACAAGCAGACAGCTGCTTATGGACACTTTGGAAGAAATGATCTGGATCTTCCCTGGGAGAAACTGGACAAGGTAGATGACCTGAAAAAATATTTAGCATAAATCTTTGCTATGTAAAAAGCTGTGGTAGAAAGTTAGCTTTCTATCACAGCTTTTTTGCCATATAGGAAACTTTGTTGCAAGTAGAAAATGAACTTGGATTTTTAGTGAAAATGACAAAAAGAGAGTTTAGAGCTTTTTGAGGTCTTGCGGTCACGTGCACACGGTGATATACTGAGAACATCTTAAGTGCTATGCATCCGAAGGGAGCTGCCGGTGGCAGGTCCTGTAGGTGATGGGTGAATGTTATCAGAAACGGTAACGGGTGAATTAATTTAATGGAGGAAAGCAAGATGAAAATAGGATTTAATGAAGCAAACAGCAAGGGTTGTGCAGGACATACATTGAAAGCAGATATGGAACTTTGCGAAA
This sequence comes from Lachnospiraceae bacterium, assembly GCA_963594675.1. Lineage (GTDB taxonomy): Bacteria > Bacillota > Clostridia > Lachnospirales > Lachnospiraceae > Ruminococcus_G. The sequence continues at coordinate 19,743 of CAVBGA010000193.1, read as the reverse complement.
AGTATGGTTTTGATCTTATCGATGTTCAGTCTGAGTGCTTGGACAGAGATCTGGAGTCTGGAGCAATCACTTTGGAGTGGATGGCAGATTTCTTTAAAAACCATCATCTGAAAATGTCTTCTTACAATGCGCTGGTTGGTTTTAATATGAAACAGACACAGGAAGAAAAAGATGCTGTTTTAGATGAACTGAAAGAGATCGTACGTCGTTGTAATATTCTGGGATGTAAGATGATTGTAGTTGTTCCTACATGGGATCTTACTGTACCAGCTACTATTCCGGAGATTAAGAAGGATGCCGTAGAAGTAATTACTTCTATGCTTCCTATCGTAGAGCCGTCAGGAATCAAGCTTTCCATCGAGTTCTGTGCATCTCCGACAATGTCTATCAATCGTTTTGATGAGGCATATGCTATTGTAAAAGAAATTAATCATCCATTGGTAGGTCTGACATGTGACCAGTATCACTTCCGCAATATGGGATCTACTTGGGAGGCTCTTGAGGAAGCTGATGGATCTAAGATTTTTGTATGGCATCTGAATGGATGCGAGAATGTACCTTATGGTGCTGCTTACAACACAGACGCTGTAAGACTGTGGCCAGGCGATGAGAAGGACTGCCTGGATCATAAGAGATTTGCAGATACCTTCAAGAAAATTGGATTCAACAATGATAACTGTATCATTGAGATCTTCCGTCCTGAGTACTGGGAGATGAATCAGGAAGACAATGTTAAAAAATCTGCTGAGATTACCAAAGCTCATGTAGAGAAATATTGGAATAACTAGTATAATAACTTCTGAATAAAAGAAAGTAGAGAGGGATTCCCGCTGGAGTGGGAATCCTTTTTCTTTTTTTAATGTGAAAGAATCATGAAATATTTATAAATAATCACGGTCTGTGCTATAGCATATGCTATAATAATGCCCAGTAAGATGAATAAGGCTTGGCAGCGAGTCTTGATGTATACAGATGTTTGAAAATAAGTGTACTGGTGAGAGGTGTTTTGGTGAAACTTAAGACCAGGATTTTAATTACATTTTTAACTGTGGTATTTCTTCCTTTGATTGTTACTGCGGTATTTCTTTTTTTCTTCTCAAATTATCAGCTGAATTCACTTAAGGAAGATTATGGTGTGGAGATTTCCTATGAAAATCTGACCAATACCGCTATGGCTATGAGCCAGATGACCCATGATACTTTCATGCTTATGCAGGAAAAAGCAAGCAGTGATGCAGGGGTTTTTGAACAGACTAATTTTTTGGAAACTCTGAACGAGCGTTTGGAGAGAGTGGATTCCTTTTTGATTGTAAGAAAAGGCAATGATATCTACTATAATGGCAGTGGCGAAGATTGTCAGGAGCTGATCGAACATTTGCCGGATTATGGCGGATTTCAGGCGGAGTCTGATGATGGCATTTACATCGGTGATGATGTGCAGGCCTTGGTAAAACAGACGGATTTCATATTTTCGGATAAATCTGAGGGTAGCGCCTTTATCGTCACTTTTGCAGAGAGCTTCCGATCCCAGACCCAATTGTTGATTATTGCAACAGTGATTGTAGTTTTGGGGGTTCTGGTTATGACCAGTCTGGCCCTGTGCTTGTGGCTTTATCGGGGCATTGTCACGCCTCTGAGTCAGCTTAGAAAGGCAACCTGGAATATCAAAGAAGGCAATCTGGATTTTGTGGTGGAAGGCAATGATGTAGAAGAGGTAAATAACCTCTGCGAGGATTTTGAGGAAATGCGTAAACGCCTTAAGGAATCTTCGGAGGAGAATCTTGCCTTTGACAGGGAGAGTAAGGAGCTGATCAGCAATATTTCTCATGATCTGAAGACGCCGATCACTTCTATCAAGGGTTATGTAGAGGGAATTATGGATGGTGTGGCGGACACACCGGAGAAAATGAACCGCTATATTCAAACCATTTATAATAAGGCCATAGAAATGGATCGGCTGATCAATGAGCTGACCTTCTATTCTAAGATTGATACCAACAGAATTCCTTACGTCTTTAATAAGATTTCTGTGAATGAATACTTCGATGATTGTCTCGATGAGCTGCGGATGGAATTAGCCTCTGAGAATGTAGACTTTGATTTTGAAAATGAACTGTCCGATGAAGTCTTGATGATTGCAGATGCGGAACAGTTGCGCCGTGTGATTAATAATATTGTCAGCAATTCCTTAAAATATATGGATAAGGATCAAAAACGTCTGGCCATTCGCATTAAGGATGCTGGGGATTTTATCCAGTTTGAGATTGAAGATAATGGGATGGGAATTGAGAGGAAGGATTTGGTAAAAATCTTTGACCGCCTCTATCGGGCAGATGCTTCCCGAGGAACATCTAAGGGAGGAAGCGGCATCGGCCTATCTATTGTAAAGAAAATTCTTGAGGATCATGGCGGCAAGGTTTGGGCTGCCAGCGAACCGGGAGAAGGAACGACCATATATTTTGTTTTGAGGAAATATCAGGAGGTAATACATGAGTAAGATATTAATTGTGGAGGATGAACAGAGTATTGCAGAGCTGGAAAAGGATTATCTTGAATTGTCCGGCTTTGAGGTAGAGATTGAAAATGAAGGAAATAAAGGACTGGAGAGAGCCATTAATGAGGATTTTGACCTGATTGTACTGGATCTTATGCTGCCAGGGGTGGATGGCTTCGAAATTTGTAAAAAAGTTAGGGCTGAGAAAAATACCCCCATTGTCATGGTATCCGCTAAGAAGGATGATATTGACATTATCCGAGGATTAGGATTGGGAGCAGATGATTATATGACAAAACCCTTTAGCCCCAGTGAACTGGTGGCCCGGGTTAAGGCACATTTAGCCCGTTATGAGCGCTTGATCGGAAGCCAGACCCCAAAGAATGATATGATTGAGATCCGAGGATTGAAGATAGATAAGACAGATCGAAGAGTTTGGATCAATGGGGAAGAAAAACCCTTTACCACCAAGGAGTTTGACCTGCTTACCTTTCTGGCAGAAAATCCCAACCACGTTTTTACCAAAGATGAACTCTTTAATAAAATCTGGGGTATGGAGTCAATCGGTGATATTGCAACGGTTACGGTACATATTAAAAAGATTCGTGAGAAGATTGAATTTAGCACTTCAAAACCACAATATATTGAGACGATTTGGGGTGTGGGATACCGCTTTAAAGTTTAATATAAGCTTTTTTTATGGTATAATGGTGCATTGTTGGAGTTTGCGCCTGGAGCATCGGCGAATTGGGCAAAGACAGTAAACGGCAAGAAATAGGACAAAGAATAAGGAAGGCTTTTATGGGAAAATTATTTCTGCTAATGGGTAAGAGTGCTTCAGGTAAGGATAGCATTTATGATCATTTGCTGAATGTTTCCGAACTGGGCCTTGAAAAATTAGTTCTTTATACCACTAGACCAAAAAGGGCTGGAGAACTGGATGGAAGAGAATATCATTTTGTGAATGAAGAAACCTTTCTTTCATTTCGAGAAAGTGGACGTTTGATTGAAGACCGGGCCTATGAGACCGTGCAGGGGCTATGGAGATATTTTACAGCGGACGATGGAAAAATTGATTTGCAATGCCACAATTATATCGCCATTGGGACCCTGGAATCCTATGAAAAAATTAGGGAATATTTTGGCAAGGATCAGGTACTTCCCTTGTATTTAGAAGTGGAGGATGGAGAACGGCTTAGTCGGGCACTGCTTCGGGAAAAAGAGCAGAAAAATCCGAATTATGAAGAACTTTGCAGGAGATTTCTTGCGGATTGCAGGGACTTTTGTGAAGAAAAGATTGCAGAGTCAGAGATCACTGTTCGATTCCAAAATCAGGATAGGACCACATGCCTTGAGGCAATTGAAAGTTATATTCGAAGTGTGTTATACTGAGATTGATGTGGATAATGAAGTTGAATTCAGGAGGTGAATGTATGGCAGGTTTTAAAAGTATTGTAGGACATCAGGATGTAATCAGGCATCTTCAGAATGCCATTTCAGCAGATAAGGTCTCCCATGCATATATCTTTAATGGGGAAAAAGGAGCCGGAAAGAAGTTGATGGCTCATACCTTTGCCATGGCACTTCAGTGTGAAGCAAAGGGAACAGAACCTTGTATGAAATGTACTTCCTGTAAGAAGGCCATGAGCGGGAACCACCCCGACATTATTTATATTCAGCATGAAAAACCGGGAAGTATCGGTGTTGATGAGATTCGTAGTCAGTTGGCTTCGGATGCACAGATCAAACCTTATGAAAGTCCCTACAAGATATATATTGTAAATGATGCACAGCTTATGACAATACAGGCGCAGAATGCTCTTCTTAAGACCATTGAGGAACCGCCGGCTTATGTCATTCTTATGCTTCTTACAGATAATATGGATCAGATGCTGCAGACCATTATTTCCCGATGCGTTACCTTGTCTTTCAAGGCCGTTGGGGATGATTTGGTAAAGAAGTATCTTATGGATGAAATGCAGGTGCCAGATTATCAGGCGGAGATTGATGCTTCTATTGCTCAGGGCAATATTGGCAAAGCTAAGAAATTGGCTTCCAGTGAGGATTTTACGGATGTTACCAAGAATGCCATTCGTATCCTCAAACGTTCCGGTACGGTGGATCTGTATGAGATGGTGGAGAATATCAAAGAGCTGACAGCGGATAAGCAGAATATTTATGATTATCTTGATATATTCCTTTCATGGTTCCGGGATGTTCTTCTTTTTAAGGCCACAAAAGAGGTGGATTCTTTGGTCTTTAAACAGGAGATTAATAGTATTCGGGAGAGAGCCAGCAAGAGTTCCTATGAAGGAATAGAGGCCATTATAGAGGCTATTGAAAAAGCCAAGATCAGACTCCATGCCAATGTAAATATGGATCTGGCGCTGGAGCTCCTGTTTGTAACAATCAGGGAGAATTAATTATATGACGAAGATTATAGGGGTCAGATTTCGGAGTGTAGGAAAAATTTATTATTTCAATCCGAAGGACCTTGATATTCACCGGGGAGATAAGGTTATCGTAGAGACAGCTCGAGGAGTTGAATTTGGCCATGTGGTCCTTGGTGTGCGGGAAGTAGAGGATTCGAAGATTACGCAGCCTTTAAAGGACGTGATTCGAATCGCAACCGAGCGTGATAAGGAACGCGAGGAAAACAATAGAAAAAAAGAAAAAGAAGCTTACAATATCTGTAAAAAGAAAATCGCCAAACACAATTTGGAAATGAAATTGATTGAGGCGGAGTATACTTTTGACAACAATAAAGTCCTCTTTTATTTTACGGCAGACGGAAGAATTGATTTCCGTGAGTTGGTAAAGGATCTTGCTTCTGTATTCAAAACCAGAATCGAGCTTCGACAGATTGGTGTCAGAGATGAGACAAAGATTTTGGGTGGTATGGGTATTTGTGGACGTCCTCTTTGTTGCCATACCTACTTGTCTGATTTTGCTCCAGTCTCCATTAAGATGGCTAAGGAACAGAATCTTTCCTTGAATCCCACCAAGATTTCCGGTGTTTGTGGACGACTCATGTGTTGTCTGAAGAATGAGCAGGAAACCTATGAATACTTGAATAAAAAGCTTCCGGCCATTGGTGACAAGGTTGTGACTGTTGACGGTATCAAAGGACAGGTTACCGGTGTAAATGTGTTGCGACAGCTGGTAAAAATCGTTGTAGTAGATGAAAACGATGAAAAGGAGATTCAGGAATATCCGGTGAAAGATCTCAAATTCCATCCCAAGTCTGGGAATAAGAAAGATAAAAAGATTTCTAAGGAAGAGAAAAAGAAAATCGCCGATCTGGAGAAAAAGTAGGAGGATTTCTTTCATTGACAGCAAATGATATATTGCCAGGCGAACGCCTGGATGATTTGCAGAATGGATATTATATTATTCAAAAACCGGAAGATTTTTGTTTTGGAATCGATGCGGTGCTTCTGGCATGGTTCGCAGGACTGAAGCAGGGCGATCAGGTGCTCGACCTGTGCACAGGCAATGGAATCGTGCCTCTTCTTTTGCATGCTCGACACAAAGAAGTTCATATAACAGGCTTGGAAATACAAGAAAAAAGCGTTGAACTGGCAAAGAAAAGCGTTGCTTTGAACCGGTTGGATGAATCCATTAGGATTCAAAAGGGAGATCTGAAAGAGGCTACATCCATTTTCGGAAAAGCCTCTTTTTCTGTTATTACAGTAAACCCGCCTTACATGACGGGGGGGCATGGGATTCCTGGAAAACGGGCAGAAAAATATATTGCTCGGCATGAAGTATTATGCTCTTTGGAGGATATTATTTCTCAAAGTGCGGGACTACTAGAAGAAAAGGGAAGATTTTATATGGTACACAGGCCTTTTCGACTGGCGGAGATCTTTTCTTTGATGGTTCACTATCGAATTGAGCCAAAAAGAATGCGCCTTGTCCAGCCTTATGTAGATAAAGAACCCAATTTGGTTTTAATCGAGGGTCTGCGGGGAGGCAATTCCCGAATTACTGTGGAAAAGCCTTTGATTGTTTATGAAGAGCCGGGGGTATATACAGAAGAGCTGCGGGCTATTTATAATCGCTAGATTCTTATTAAAAATTTCGTGCCAGTAACTTTGCATCAATAAGATTGAAAAGTGTTAGGTTTCATGCATTGTGCTGACGGCACTGGGAATAATGAGAGGAGATTGGATGATGGGAGAATTGATTCTTTGCGCAACACCTATTGGAAATCTTGAGGATATTACCTTAAGAGTTTTGCGTACCTTGAAAGAAGTGGATCTGATTGCAGCGGAGGATACCCGCAATACCATTAAACTTTTGAATCATTTTGATATAAAAACTCCTATGACCAGTTATCATGAACATAATAAGATGGAAAAAGGTCCCTATCTCATTAATAAAATGCTGGAAGGCATGAAAATTGCCTTAGTGACTGATGCAGGAACACCGGCCATATCGGATCCTGGGGAAGATTTAGTAGCTCTTTGCTATGAAAATAATATACCGGTTACCTCTCTTCCTGGAGCAGTTGCCTGTGTGACGGCCTTGACCTTGTCGGGGCTCCCTACCAGAAGATTTGCTTTTGAGGCATTTCTTCCGGCGGATAAGAAGGAAAGAAAGAGAGTTTTAGAAGAACTTTCTCAGGAATACAGAACCATTATTCTCTATGAAGCGCCTCATCGAATGGAAAAAACGCTGTCACAGCTTTTGGAATATCTGGGAGATCGGCAGGTTTCCCTGGTGCGGGAGCTGACAAAAAAACATGAAACCGTTCATCGTTCGAGCTTGGCGGAGCTTTTGGCTTGGGTTCAGAATGAAGGGGTAAAAGGGGAATGCGTTTTGGTGATTCGGGGCAAGGACCTGGAAGCGGAAACAGCCAGACAGGAAGAAGAATGGAAATCCATGGATCTTAAGGAGCATATGGAAATCTATGAGAAGCAAGGTCTGGATCGGAAAAATGCCATGAAAAGGGTAGCGAAGGATCGCGGGGTATCAAAAAGAGAAATTTACCAGGAACTTTTGCAGCTGGAGGAAGAGCTATGATAGAGGAATCTTCCTCTGAAAATTATACCTATATGGTAGAGTGCAGGGATGGCAGTCTTTATACCGGTTGGACAAACAATTTAGAGCGACGACTAAAAGCCCATAATGAGGGCAAGGGGGCTCGTTATACCAAAAGTCGGAGGCCGGTTCGTTTGGTGTATTGGGAATGTTTTGACAGCAAGGTGGAAGCTATGCGGAGAGAATATGCCATAAAGCAGCTTAGCCGTAAGAAAAAATTGGAATTGATTGAAAATAGTAAAAATAACTCACAAGAAGAAAAATAAAAAGACCGCTGTGTTTTTTGGATTTTGCAATCAGGTGTTTGCAAAATATAAGAAACATAGCGGTTTTCTTTGACGAAATTTTATTTTTCAATTCCTTTTCTAGCAGGAAGTCCCTGATCAAAGGGATGTTTTATCTTTTGAATCTCCGAAACATAGTCAGCGAGCTGAATTAAGTCGGGGCTGGGGTCTCTTCCGGTGAGGATGACCTCCAAATTTTTGGGCTTGTTTTTTAAGAAATCCAGAAGGATTGCTTCGGTAAAAAGTCCAGCTCGGATGGTATAAACCAACTCATCCATAAAAAGCACATCATAATTCTCTTCTATAGCAATTTTTGTTACTTTTTTAAATTCATTTTCATAGAATGCTCGGTATTCTGCTTTTTCTACTTCCGACATTTGAAAACTAAATTTGGCGGTTTCAGCTCCGTCGATAAAATGAATCTGATCGATCCTTGCCATTGCTTTTCTTTCGTTGGTGGAATTGTTTTTCATGAACTGATAGATCAGTACCTTATATCCGAAGCCGGCAGCGCGTACGCATAGGCCCATTCCGGTAGTGGTCTTTCCTTTTCCGTTGCCGCAGTAGATATGAATACGGCCGGTGTCCTGATTACTCATTGGAAGCCCTCCATGCATAAAACTCTTGAAATCCTATAGCTGATAATAGATGTAATTTGCCTATCAATTTGATAATTATACTCCATGTAGCAAGAAAGGTAAATAAAGGAAATTGTTCTATTTTTAAGGCACTGCGTTTTAAGGTTTCATCAATCGACGAAAGATTTTCGGAGAACATCCTACCTTGTCGGTGAAAATGTTAATGAAGCTTCCACTGCTGCCATATCCTACTTCATAGGCGATTTCAGCTACCGTTTTATTGGTGCGGATCAGGAGGATCTTAGCTCGATCCATACGGGAATTGATCACATAATCCATGGGGGAAAAGCCGGTCTCCTCTTTGAAACGGTGAGAATAGTAGTAAACACTCATATTGGCCAGTTCTGAAAGTTCTTTTAATGTAATCTTTTTTCCAATATTTTCTCTTATGTAATGCAAAGTCAAACCGATAGGATTATCTTTTGTGGTATGAATCTGATAATCGTCTGTGTCACTGAGAAGTTGAAGCAGTTTATAGATTCTCATGGAAGTGGCAAAGGCATTCTCGATTCCATCATTTTTATAAAATTGAATGATGTCGTAGAGCTGATTGCCGATAATGGCATTATTTTTGGAACGGATCCAGGGGCCATGGATGTTCAAAATTCGCTGGGCGATTTCGTGGGAATTCGAGCCGTCAAAATGTATAAAAGTAAATTCCAGGCCATTTTCCGCCTGGTAATAGTGGGGATTTGCGCAGTCGATAAAAACTACATCTCCCTTTTCGGCGGCAAAGGTGTGGCCAGCATGTTCTACATGCATGACGCCATCCTGGATATACATGAGAAGAAGGGGCGGGTAGCTTTCTCGTTTGAACATATATTTTGAGGTGCAATAGTAGTGCCCGCACCAGGTTAAATAAAAAAACAACTCCTCTGCTGTATCAGATGGAGTGAAAGAAAAACATATGGATTGTTCCAGAACACCGGAATCTACACTTTTCATGAGGTATATTCTCCTTTTGCTTGCTTTGTATTTGCATAGAGGTGCTTTGAAGCTCCTTTTATATGCCAATTTTAACATATGCATTTGGGATAAACAAGATAAGTGAATTTGTTAATAGAAAAAATGTGATAAAAGAATAAAATATGAATAAAAAATGAACAAAAACACCAAAAATCAACGGAAATAGCTGAGAATTAATGAATTAACCATGGAAAAAGTGAGAAGGGAGTGAAAAATGATAAAATTTACCAATGCAAGAATTTTATAAAAATACTCAAACAAGATAAGTGTGCCCGACAACATTTTAACAAGTTTTTAAAAATACACAATAAAATAATTATGAAAGAAAGATATAACGTCATGATTAACTAAAATGCACAATATAAACATTTGAAATACAGCAATATGCATAAAATGTGAACATGAGAAATCTTGACATAACAAGATTAGTGAATAGTAAAGCAAAATCACCCATTGGTAGACAAGAAAAATATGTCTATAATGTGAACATAAGGAAATGTGCACGAGCAAACCGCATGAAAGTATGAACATTTTAGGCAATATGACCTAAAGGAAATGTGAAGGCACATTTCACCCTTGTTGAAGTTTATAACACGCGAGTAGGACGCGGTGTTATATAAAGGAAAAAGGAGGTTATGTTTAATGGAGTCTCAAAGTAACAACATTTTGGCATCTGTCAAAAAACAGGGAATTGTTATTGCGATGGTTCTGATCTGGCTGGTATTTGCGGTTATCTCAAGTCAGTTTAGAACAGGTGCAAACTTCATTCTTCTGTTCAGACAGGCAGCGACCATCGTCGTTATGGGTTGTGGTATGACATTTGTTATCATTGGAGGCAACTTCGACCTGGCGGTAGGATCGATGTTATCCCTTTGCTGTGTCATGTGTATCGATCTTCATGATAAGATCGGACCGATTCCGGCGATGCTGATTACAATTCTTGTAGGATGTGCCTGCGGAGTAGTTAGTGGATATCTGGTTGGATATCTCCGCTTGAATTCTATGATCGTCACCTTGGGTATGATGAACATACTTCGTGCCTTTGCGATGATGTACACAGGTGGACAGTTCGTAGAGTTGAAGGATCACAAAGTATGGTTTACTCAGATTGGTCAGGGAAGTGTAGGATTTATTCCTATCTCAACCATCATCATGGTAATCTTTATCATTATCATGGGAGTGCTTCTTACCAAGACCGTATTTGGACATCAGGTTATGTCCGTTGGTGGTAATGATGAGGCCTGCCGTTACAGTGGTATCAACGATAAGATGGTTATTCTTAAAACCTTTGTTCTTTCTGGTTTGTCTACAGCAGTTGGAGCAATTCTTCTTTGTTCACGTGGTGCTTCCGCACAGAATACTATCGGTGAATCTTATGAGTTCGATGTTATCTCCGGTGTTATCCTCGGTGGTGCTTCACTGGATGGTGGATCTGGTAGCGTTTACAAAACCTTTGTCGGTGTTATGATTCTTGCGATTTTGAAGAATGGTTTCGTTATTGTAGGCCTTCCTTATTATCTGCAGTGGGTTGCACAGTGCGTGGTTATCCTGATTGCTGTTTACATCGATATTATGTCTAAGAGAAAGAAGGTAGCGTAATATGAAAAAAGTAAAAGATTTCATGTCAAGAAACACAATCGTGCCGATCTGGATCATTGTATTTCTGTTTGCGGCTATCTGTGTTCAAGGATTTCTGGATGTAACAAACCTGTGTAACGTATTTAATCAGAATGCAATGAAAGGTATCATGGCCATCGGCATGACCTTTGTTATCATTAACAGTTATTTCGATATGTCAACCTGTACTTTGGTAGCTTTGGCAGCAGCCGTTGCCTGCGGACTTGAAAGTTCACCCATTGGAATGGTAGGCGGTATCATTGTTGCTCTCCTGGTAGGTTGTCTGGTAGGTGCCATCAATGGTTTCCTGATTGCTTACGCTAAGATTAATGCTTTCGTAGTTACTCTGGCCTTGATGCTTGGCTGCCGTGGTGTGGGTTATATCTATCATCATGAGGAATCCATCATGCCTAGCACAACAGATGCTGGATGGGCCTTCATCGATTTTGGTGCTGGTAAGATTGGACCCCTTTCTTACATCAGTATCATCTTTATCGTACTGCTTCTGCTGGCACATTTCGTTTTGAAATATACAAGCCACGGACGTAATACCTATGCAGTAGGTGGCAATGAGAACGCAGCTTTCAATGCTGGTATCAATACAAAACTTGTTACCTTTATCAACTTCGTGATCTGTGGATTCACAGGAGCTCTCGGTGGTGTTCTTTATGCAGCTTCTCAGGGTTCTTCTACACCGACACTTGGATGGCCGGATATGCACATGCTGGTTATCGCAGGCGTAGTACTTGGAGGAACAAAGCTGACCGGTGGTATTGGTAATATCTGGTATACCCTTGGTGGTGTTATGCTTCTGGGTGTCGTTGATAATATCATGAACCTTCTGAATGTACAGACTTATGCGATCACATTGGTAACTGGTCTTATCATGATTGGTGTTCTATATCTGGACAAGATTATGGTAAACAAGGATACAGAAAAGAAAAATCTGGAATAAAGATTTCATTTATTAGTATTATTACTGCTTCGGCAGAATAATAGATTCATTTTCAAGAGTAGGAGGAAGAAAAATGAAGAGAAAGTTATTAGCTATGATTAGTGTTGCAGTAACAGCATCCATGCTCATCACAGGTTGCGGTTCCAGCAGCTCATCCAGTTCCGATTCATCATCTGATGCAAGTTCTACAGAAGCTACAGAGGAAAGCTCCGATGATTCCAAATCAACAGATGCAAAAGACTCTGCAGAGGCGTCTACAGAGGACTATGACATTTCCGATATTGATGCATCATCTGTTGGTAAGATTGGTATGGTAGTAAACTATGCAGGACAGGATCCTTATCAGACATCTTACTATGATGCCATGACCTCTTATGCAAAAGAGATCGGCGCAGATCTTCAGATCCTTGATCCTAAGGGTGATGCAACAAAACAGGCAAATCAGGTACAGGACCTTATCAATATGAAGTGCTCTGTTATTATCTTATGGCCGGTTAATGGTGAGACAGCAGTAGCTTCTGCTCGTGCCGTAGATAAGGCAGGTATTCCTTGTATGACATCTAATACAGACGTTGATGAGTCTGGACAGAGCTTCGTTAAGTGCTATGTTGGACCGTCCAATGTACAGGAAGCAAAACAGACAGCAGAGCAGCTGGTAGCTGATCTTGGCGAGGATGCTAAGGTAGCTGAAATTTCCGGACCTGCAGGTTATACTACATCTCTTGAACGTACCGAAGGTATGGAAGAAGGACTTGGCGATAAGATTACACTCCTTGATTCTCAGACAGGTGAAGGTAACCGTGAGAAATGCCAGCAGGTTGCTGAGAACTACCTCATCAAATATGGTGAAGGCGAGATCGATGCTATCTTCACATTCGATGATAATGCAGCTATCGGTGTTGTAAACGCTATCGAGGCAGCTGGCCGTGATGATGTTAAGGTTTATGCTGCAGCAGCAGGTTCCTATTCTACATTGGAATATATTGCTGATGGCAGAATTTCCGCTACATCTATGCAGTCTCCTTACTATGATGCAGAGTCCGCTCTGGCAATGGCAGTTAAGATTGCTGATGGTTATGAGCCTGCTCAGTATGCAAACTATATCGAGACTCCGGTTGCTACTCAGGACAATGCAGCAGAGCTTCAGAGCTCACTGGAAGAGTGGTAATCCGAATCTGAAAAGATTACATAATTCATATAACATACAAAACTTATAAGCTAATAATCAACCGGCAGGGCAGAACCTGTCCTGCCGGAAATCCTATTCATTTGAGAAACTTGCATGGAGTCTGCAATATGATTTCTGAAGTTTCGATTTATCCCGGAGGAAATGTATATGAGTAACAACGAATATGTTCTTGAGATGAAAAACATAAGTAAAACGTTTCCCGGTGTTAAGGCTCTTGATAATGCATTTCTGAACCTGAAATATGGTGAAGTTCTGGCGCTGTGTGGTGAGAATGGTGCCGGTAAATCCACATTGATGAAAGTTCTGTCTGGTGTATACCATGCAGATAAGGGTTCAGGCGAAATTCTTTATCAGGGAAAACCCGTTCGTTACAATAACCCTATTGAGGCGAAAAAAGATGGTATTGTCTTAATTTTCCAGGAATTATCTTTGGTTACTGAACTTACAGTAGCTGAGAACCTGTATCTGGGCGAACTTCCCAAAAAAGGCGGAAGAATCGACTGGAAAAAAATGAACGAAGATGCACAGAAGGTTCTTGACGAGTTGGATTGCCCGGCAAAACCTACTGATATTATTGGAACTCTTCCCATCGCGCAACAGCAGATGGTTGAGATTGCCCGTGGTATCGCTCTCGGTGCAAAAGTGCTGATTCTTGACGAGCCTACCTCTTCTTTGACAGAAAAGGAAAAAATATCCCTCTTCAAAATCATCAACAAGCTGAGAAATCAGGGCGTTGGTATGGTATATATCAGCCATAAGATGGATGAGATCTTTGAGATTAGTGATCGTGTTCTTGTCATGAGAGATGGTAAACCTACCGGTGAATTCGTGACAAAAGATATCACTCTTGATGATATCGTTAATAGCATGATCGGTCGTTCTTTGGATAGTTATTATTACAAAGCAAAATGGAATCCTGGAGCAGAAGTTCTTAGAGTTGAGGATCTGTCTCTGAAAGGATTCTTCAAAAATATTAGTTTCAACGTTCATGCCGGCGAGGTAGTAGGTTTCTACGGCTTGGTTGGTGCTGGACGTACAGAAATCATGGAAACCATTTTCGGTATCAGAAAAGCAGATAGTGGTAAGGTTTATCTGGAGGGTAAAGAGACTAAGATCCGCAATAGTGTGGATGCTGTAAAAGCAAAAATTGGTTTCGTTACTGAGAACCGTAAGGAACAGGGCCTTGTTTTGGGTCAGTCCTGCCGTGATAATATTTCCCTGGCAAAACTGCCTTGGATTTCTAAAAATGGTTTTGTTGATACCAAACAGACCTATGAGATTTATAACAAATACCATGATATCATGAAAATCAGTTCTCCAAGCTCAGAGACTCCCGTAGGAAGTCTTTCCGGTGGTAACCAGCAGAAGGTGGTTCTGGGTAAATGGATGACTTTGGGACCAAAACTTTTGATCCTTGATGAGCCGACTCGTGGTATTGACGTTGGATCCAAATCTGAGATTTACAAATTAATCGCAGATCTGGCTGAGAAAGAGGGAATGGCTGTTATCGTTATTTCTTCTGAGATGCCGGAAATCATGGGTATCTCAAACCGTGTATACACAATCGCCCAGGGCTTCCTGACAGGAGAGCTTCATGGCGAGGAGATTTCTGAGGAATCTCTGATGAGAGCTGTTCTTATTACAGATTCTACACAGAAGGCTTAACAGACTTCATTAAATATAAGAGAGCCGTGGGACGGAGAAAATATCCGCCTCACGGTTCTTTCTTTGTTGCCATGCATCCGGAGGGAGCTGCCAAATTTTATTTTTATGAGTTTGTAGTTGTCGTGTTTTTGGAAGAATCATTTACCTTCTGGATACTGATTAAGTGTTTGGTCTTTCTTGTATGGCTGGTTAATTCAGCACAGTTACTTTCGTGTTTCGTAAATTTGTTGCGAACCCACAGATTATAATTTTCTGAGAGGGTATCCATATCTTTGAAATTTCCATCTTTATCTACCACTCGTACACTACGTGTAACATTGGCGCTGTCTTTGTTGAGCCCAAAATCAAACTTTGTTGTCTGTTTGCCACCAGCATATAGATTGTAATCTTTGGCGGTGGTCGTATCATTTAAAATCTGTTCTTTGTTATCATTACCCTTTACAAATAAGAATTTCTTCAAAAGGTCAAATACATTTGTATTCTCTTGTTTGTAGGTTGCATTAATAGAATTCTGGAACGCATCTGATAATTCCTTATAATCTGCTTCGTTGAGACAATTGTAGAAGGGATTGGATGTATTTTCCTTATCCTCATTTACAAAGATGTTTTTTGCTGTCCAGCGATGAAAACCAAGTGCATCCAGGCCCATGTTTAGAACTTTGTTGTTTCCCAGAGCTCCTTTGGAAAAACGTGTATTATACCACCATTCTCCAGAGTGATTGAGGATATTTACTTCGTTATTTCTGACAGCTACTTCATAGGCGGAACGAGGGGTGATTGCTTCCAAGCCTTTGCATGCCCATTTCTTTAACCCAGACATCTGGTCTATTTCTGCTTTTCTTTTGGCAATTGCTTCATCAACGGGATCTTTATAGGTGTAATTCTTATACTGGTCGCTATCATATAGGGAAGAATCAATCTGACGATAGTTTTCATTGGCGTCCTGTATTTTTGCATTTAGATTCAGCTTAGTACCACCATTACCCTTGTTTAACCAGTAGCAGATGGCGGTTTTATTATTTTCATAATCGGCGTTCTCAGAGTCTAATTGATCACTAGAATTTTTATAATATTTTCCAATCTGATCATGCTGGTCTTTTAATACTCCAAAAGCTGTCTCGGCAGAATCAAAATTAGCTTTGGCTTCATTGACTACCTGCTGGTAGGCATCGATTTTGGCCTGGGCTTTCTTCTTCTCCTGGGCACTTGCTGTCTCATCCACAATTTTTTGCAGCTTTGTAATATTTTTTTCGGCTTCATCCTTAATTGCTCTATTTTTTTCCATTGTATAGTTGAGGGAAACATCCAACAATTTATAGCGGCTTTCATAAGCGGACATAATCATTTGGTTCATGCTTTTTCTGGTTTGCAAACCTTCAGTATTCATGAAATAACGATTTTTGCAAATATTATGATAGGAATCGAAAATATTTGAAGTGTTTCCCGTTGTGGCATCCTGCTCATTCTCACCAGTAATCATTTTTCCAAAGTTAAGAAGATCCTGGGCATAGGTTGTCACGCTTACTCCTGGATTGGTATCGTCACTGTTGGGGTTGAAAATATTCAACATTTTTTGGTCGAATTTCTGTGCCTCTGTGTCAGAAAAAGCAGATCCCTGACAGGCTCTTCTTATCATACTTGCTGCATTTAAAATGCCCTGATTGACTGTGAAGGAGGACAAATAATCGGAGGCCTTGGAAAGAACCTTGGTAAATTTATTGGTATCGTTAGTAATAGCAGATGTGGAGATAATCTGCGCAGTATTTTTGTCAATTTGATGGGATACAGCCTTAATTTGCGCATTGATATCGTCCAGTTTTTTCTTTGTATCTACCGCAGTTGTGTCGGGTTTATCAGGGAATAAATAATTCATGAGATAATTCATTCCAGTATTAATGTACTGTCCATAGGGCAATTTGGGTAGAACGGCATTTAGAATCGTTTTTGAAATACTCTTTACCTTATTAAGAATCGCCGCTGTATCTTCATCGATTTCGGATTCTTCATTTACTGGTGCTTTTTCATCTTCATCATCCTTAGCGAAACCATCATCTTCTTTCTTGGTATCCTGGGATTCGGTGTTCTCGGCAGTTTCGGCATTTTCCGTAGCTTCTGCTTTATCATCGCTGGTTTCGGTATTTTCTGTAGCTTCGGTCTTCTCTTCAGCTTCTCTATTCTCTGCCTTATCACTGTCTGGGGCACTTTCGACATTTTCATCAGTGCTTGCAGTTTCTGTGTTCTCGGCATTTTCATCAGTGCTTGCAGCCTCGGTGCCATCGGTATTTTCGTCAGTGCTTGTAGCCTCGGTGACTCCGGCGCTTTCCTCAGCACATGCAGCCTCCGCGTCATTGACACTTTCGTCAGTGCTTGCAGTTTCGGTGTTTTCAGCACTTTCGTCAGCAGTTGTATCATCAGTGTAATCGATATTTTCATCGACAATAGAGTCCTCACTGATTTCTGTAGCTGCATCGGCCTCTGCCATTTCATTTCCCGTGTCTATATCCATATCTGCACTTTCATCATATCCAGAGTCATAAACATCGGTGCTTTCTTCTGTATCGGATGTCTCATAAGAGCTGGTATCTTCGGTTGCGATTTCCTGATCTAGTTCATCAGCGAATGCAATAGCCGGTGTGGCTGTTGATAGGGTGGCTGCCGCTAGCGTGATTGCCACTAATTGTTTTGGGTGAATTTTTCTTCTCATAAATGTCCTTTCTTTGTTTTGATTATGTGTTGTAGCTATATAATAACAGTGGAAGCTTAAAGTAATGAGTAATGAACCATAAGATAATCTGTATACAAAGTTAAGAGAAGGTGAAAATAACTAAGGGGAGATATGATTGAAGCCTCTTGTGGATTGTGGTACTCTTAACCTGATAAAATCTATACGTGTAGATGTGCAGATAAGAACATAAGAATAGTTAATTCGACTTTAAGCATAGATTAGAGTGAGAGTTTTACTTGCGAAACTCTTTGTTACACATAGGAAAGGAAGATGGGAATGAAAAAGAGAAATTGCTATGTAGCTTTGCTTCTTGCAGGAATACTGGCAATAGGCGGTTTAGGGCATACCTTTTGGAGCATAGAGAGTCAGGAGCGCACCTGCATCGGCAGTGGAAAGGGAAAAACGATAACAAAATTCTATGAAAGTTCGGCGAAGACAGCGAGTTCTGCAGGGGATTTCTCCACGAATCTTGCAGATGGTAGCTATAGTCCGGATAGCTTCAACTGGTCCGGCGGCTCCGGGCGCATCGATATTTCCTGTGATAAAATTATTGTTGAGAACGGAGAGTCTTATGCGGAGATTGTATTTTCCAGCAGTCATTATCAATATGTCAAGGTGAATGGCCAGAAAATTAACTGCAGTCATAGTGGGGACACTTCTACAGCTAAGATTCCTGTTCAACTGAATGCGAACAATGAGGTAGTGGGAATGACGACAGCCATGTCTACTGCCCATGAGATTACCTATTCTTTTTATTTCGGTTTGCAGGAGGCAGATAGCAGTTCTTCTTCGGGCAGTGAGGATTCTACAGAAAAGGATAAGGCCAATGGGGGAAGCGGAAAAGAGATTACAGCTCGTGCTAAAAAATTGGACAGCAAAGCCCCGTCTATTCCGGGCTTGTACTATAAATCCGAGACAGAGATTACTTATTCGAACCTGATTAAAATTTATAATTATAGCGGTGGCTATAAATTGATTGAGATTGACCGGACCAAGGGCACGGCGGATGCTCCGAATAAGGAGAATAAAACGAAAACAGAAAATAGTTCTGACACTACAAAAAAAGTGTCTTCTACAAATGAGGAGACTAGCATTGCGGATCAGAAAGCGGAGGTCTATGAACAAAATATTGTGCGTTATCTGGTAGTTCCTAAGGGAAAGGATATTCCAGCTGGCCTGGACAAAAAGGTGGCAATTATCCAAAAACCGACGGATACTGTTTACACGGCATCAGCCCAGGGTTTGGAATTGATGGATACTTTGAATTTGCTGGATAACATTCGTTCTCTGGGCATCAAAGCAGATGACGTGAAAGTGGATGTTGTAAAGGCAGATATGAATAAGGACGAAGCAGATGAAGATGGAATTCTATATGGCGGTGCCTATGACGATCTCGATTATAAGCAATGTATTAGCCAGAAAATAAATTTGATGATTCTTCCTTCTGATATTTTAACTCATAAGGGGGATACTTCTTCGGATGGCAAAAAGATGAGCTTGAAGGAACAGCGGGTCCTTTATAAGAAAACTGTCAAACATGGAATTCAATTGGATATGGCGATTTTGATTGATCGAAGCATGGATGAAAACAATGACTTGGCCCAAGCGGAGTGGCTTAAAGTATACGGTGCCATCTTTGGGGCGCAAAAGGAGGCGGCGAAACAATATCAGACAGTGGTAGAGCAAGCCAGTCAGGCCCAGAAGAATGCGGCAGTAAAGACTATGCAATCTTGAGAAAAGAGGAAATTATGATAAGAAAAAAAATATTTCAGCCCATTATGGTGGTCATGCTAAGTGCAGGGCTTCTGATGACAGGATTGACGGGATGCGGAAGCAGTCAGACAGGGGCCAACAGCAAAGAGGTAACTACAGAGGATACAGCAGACCAAAATTCAGATAGGAAAAATCAGGAGGCAGATGAGCCGCCGAAGATTGACGGCCTGACCTATGAGTCTACCCTTGAGCTGGATTACGCCAAATGTTTTAACGTATATTATTATGAAGGTGGTTATAAACTTTTGGATGTGCCAGAGAGCGGGGAATATCTCCTGGTTCCGGAAGATGCCCAGGAGCCGGACAATCTTTCAGATGACATTACAGTGATTCATATCCCCCTTAGCAATGTGTATCTGGCGGCTACCTCTGCCATGTCTCTTTTTAATGC
>CAVBGA010000192.1:0-13351 GCA_963594675.1 Lachnospiraceae bacterium | reverse complement strand
TTGAAGCTATCAAAGAGTTATCTGTATTAGAGTTAAATGATCTTGTAAAAGCTTGCGAAGAGGAATTTGGTGTTTCCGCAGCAGCAGGCGTTGTAGTTGCAGCAGCAGGCGCTGGTGATGGTGCAGCAGCTGAGGAGAAAGATGAGTTCGACGTAGAGCTGACAGAGGTTGGCCCGAACAAAGTTAAAGTCATCAAAGTTGTTCGTGAAGCTACAGGTCTTGGGCTGAAAGAAGCTAAAGCACTTGTTGATGAGGCTCCGAAGGTACTTAAAGAGGGTGCTTCTAAAGCTGAGGCTGAGGAAATCAAAACTAAACTTGAGGCTGAGGGTGCTAAAGTTACTCTTAAATAATTATAGAGATCTCAAAAATACAAATGGGTACTCGTACCGAGTACCCATTTTTTTGGAGTTAATATAATTAGTAATCGTTGACTTGATCAACGATCTATGTTATTCTAAAAAATGCACTACTATGGCAAGATATGCACAAAGCAATATCTTTAATGCTCGGTTAAAATTATAATACTTAAGGGGTGAAACGTCAATGGAGAAAAACAGAATACGTCCAATTACAAGTGGCAAGAGTATGCGGATGAGTTACCAGAGACAAAAAGAAGTTCTGGAGATGCCCAACCTGATAGAAGTACAGAAAGATTCCTATAATTGGTTTCTGTCTGACGGCCTGAAGGAAGTTTTTGCAGATATTTCTCCGATTACAGACTATAGCGATAAGCTCAGTCTCGAATTCGTAGATTTTTCGTTATGCGAACAGGACGTTAAATATTCAATTGAAGAGTGTAAAGAGCGTGACGCGACTTACGCTGCACCGTTAAAGGTGAAAGTTCGTTTGTATAATAAGGAAAGTGGAGAAATCAATGAGCATGAGATCTTCATGGGCGACCTGCCGTTAATGACATCAACAGGAACGTTTGTTATCAATGGTGCTGAGCGTGTTATCGTCAGCCAGTTGGTTAGATCCCCTGGTATTTATTATGGAATCGCACATGATAAAGTAGGAAAAGAATTGTATTCCTGCACCGTTATTCCGAACCGTGGAGCTTGGCTGGAATATGAGACAGATTCCAATGATATTTTCTATGTTCGTGTAGATAGAACACGTAAAGTGCCTATTACAGTTTTAATCAGAGCACTTGGTGTCAGCTCTAATGCTGAAATTGTTGAACTCTTTGGTGAAGAGCCAAAGATTCTTGCCAGCTTTACAAAAGATACTTCCACAAATTATCAGGAAGGTCTTCTGGAGCTTTATAAGAAAATTCGTCCAGGTGAGCCTCTTGCAGTTGAGAGCGCAGAGAGCTTGATTATGAGTATGTTCTTCGATCCGCGAAGATATGATTTGGCAAAGGTTGGACGTTATAAGTTTAATAAGAAGCTGATGCTTCGCAACCGTATTACTGGACATGTACTGGCTGAAGATGTTGTTGATACAAGAACAGGTGAGATTATTGCCGAGGCTGGTACCAAAGTAACCAAGGAAATGGCTGATGATATTCAGAATGCAGCTGTTCCTTACGTAATGATCCAGACAGAGGAGCGCAATGTTAAAGTTCTTTCCAGCTTGATGGTAGATATCACGAAGCATGTAGAGGGACTTGATCCAAAAGAAGTTGGCGTTACCGAACTGGTTTATTATCCGGTACTTGAAAAAATTCTGGAAGAGAATGAGACTCTTGAGGATATTAAAGATGCAATCCGCAGAGATATCCATGATCTTATTCCGAAACATATCACAAGAGAAGATATTTTCGCTTCCATCAACTATAATATGCATCTGGAGTATGCAATTGGTCATGATGATGATATCGACCACCTTGGAAACCGTCGTATTCGTGCGGTAGGTGAGCTGCTTCAGAATCAGTATAGAATTGGTCTTTCTCGTTTGGAAAGAGTTGTTCGTGAGAGAATGACAACTCAGGATATTGAGGGTATTTCTCCTCAGTCTCTGATTAATATCAAACCTGTTACAGCTGCAGTAAAAGAATTCTTTGGTTCTTCACAGTTGTCACAGTTTATGGATCAGAATAATCCTCTGGGTGAGTTGACACATAAGAGACGTCTTTCTGCTCTTGGTCCTGGTGGTTTGTCACGAGACAGAGCTGGATTCGAGGTTCGAGATGTCCATTATTCTCACTATGGTAGAATGTGTCCTATTGAGACACCTGAGGGACCGAATATCGGTCTGATCAACTCTCTTGCTTCTTATGCACGTATTAATGAATACGGATTTGTAGAAGCACCATATAGAAAGATTGATAAATCAGACCCTGCAAATCCTAGGGTAACAGATGAAGTTGTCTATATGACAGCTGATGAGGAAGATAATTATCATGTGGCTCAGGCGAATGAGCCATTGGATGAGAACGGATATTTCATTCGTAAGAATGTATCCGGTCGTTATAGAGAAGAGACTCAGGAATATGAGAGACATATGTTTGATTACATGGATGTATCACCTAAGATGGTATTCTCCGTGGCAACAGCATTGATTCCGTTCCTGCAGAATGACGATGCGAACCGTGCGCTGATGGGATCCAACATGCAGCGTCAGGCCGTACCTCTTATGCTTACAGAGGCGCCAGTTGTTGGTACTGGTATCGAGGCGAAAACAGCGGTTGACTCCGGTGTGTGTGTAGTTGCAAAAAGAGCAGGTACAATTCTTCGTTCCACATCGAAGGAAATCGTGATGAGATATGATGATGATCAGACAACAGAGACATATCGTCTGACCAAATTCATGCGAAGCAATCAGAGTAACTGCTACAACCAGAGACCGATTGTTTTCAAAAATGAACATGTTGAGGCTGGTCAGGTTATTGCCGATGGTCCTTCTACTTCTAATGGAGAGTTGGCACTTGGTAAAAACCCATTGATTGGTTTTATGACATGGGAAGGTTACAACTACGAGGATGCCGTACTTCTTAGTGAGCGACTTGTTCAGGATGATGTGTATACATCTATTCATATTGAGGAGTATGAGGCAGAGTCCAGAGATACCAAACTTGGACCGGAAGAAATCACAAGAGATGTTCCTGGTGTTGGTGATGATGCTCTGAAAGATTTGGATGAGCGCGGAATTATCCGTATCGGTGCTGAGGTACGTGCCGGTGATATTCTGGTAGGAAAAGTTACACCTAAGGGTGAAACAGAGCTGACAGCTGAAGAGAGACTTTTGAGAGCTATTTTCGGTGAAAAAGCAAGAGAAGTACGTGATACATCTCTGAAGGTACCTCATGGTGAGTATGGTATCGTTGTTGATGCAAAAGTATTTACGAGAGAGAACGGTGATGAGCTGTCACCGGGAGTGAACCAGGCAGTTCGTATCTATATTGCCCAGAAGAGAAAAATCTCTGTAGGTGATAAGATGGCTGGTCGTCATGGTAACAAGGGTGTCGTTTCCCGTGTGCTTCCAGTAGAAGATATGCCATTCCTGCCCAATGGTCGTCCTTTGGATATCGTTTTGAATCCTCTGGGTGTGCCGTCTCGTATGAACATTGGACAGGTCCTGGAGATCCACTTGAGTCTTGCAGCTAAAGCACTTGGCTTTAATATCGCTACACCAGTATTTGATGGTGCAAACGAGAATGATATCATGGATACTCTTGATCTTGCTAATGATTATGTAAATGACACATGGGAAGTATTTTCCAATAAACATAAAGAAGAACTTCTTCCAGAGGTTTATGATTATCTGTATGAAAACAGAGATCATAGAGAACTGTGGAAGGGTGTGCCAATTTCCAGAGATGGAAAGGTTCGTCTGAGAGATGGTAGAACAGGAGAATATTTTGATAGTCCTGTTACAATCGGACACATGCATTATCTGAAACTTCACCACTTGGTAGATGATAAGATTCATGCACGTTCCACTGGCCCATATTCTCTCGTAACACAGCAGCCACTGGGTGGTAAAGCTCAGTTTGGTGGACAGCGTTTTGGAGAGATGGAGGTTTGGGCTCTCGAGGCTTATGGTGCATCTTATACACTGCAGGAAATCCTTACTGTAAAATCTGATGATGTAGTAGGTCGTGTGAAGACTTATGAAGCAATCATTAAAGGTGATAATATTCCTGAGCCGGGTATTCCTGAGTCCTTCAAGGTACTTCTTAAAGAGCTTCAGTCACTGGGACTGGATATCAGAGTATTGAAGGATGATCAGACAGAAGTTCAGATTATGGAGAGCACCGATTACGGTGAGACAGATATTCGCAATATTATCGAAGGTGACCGTTATTCAAGGGACAACGAGGAAGATTCTTTCGGAAAATATGGTTTCTCCAAACAGGAGTTTGAGGGTGAAGAACTCGTTAATGTTTCCGAAACTGAAGATGATAATCTCGCAGAACCGGATGAAACTCTTGATGAGGAGTAGGAGGTAACCAAATGGCAGAAACAACCAACAAAGAGACAACTTATCAGCCAATGACTTTCGATGCCATCAAGATTGGACTGGCTTCCCCGGAGAAAATCCGGGAGTGGTCCCATGGCGAGGTAAAGAAGCCAGAGACAATCAATTACAGAACATTGAAACCGGAAAAAGATGGTCTTTTCTGTGAGAAAATCTTTGGACCCAGCAAAGACTGGGAGTGTCATTGTGGTAAATATAAAAAAATTCGCTATAAAGGCGTAGTTTGCGATCGATGCGGCGTTGAGGTAACAAAATCCAGCGTCCGTAGAGAGCGTATGGGACATATCGAGCTTGCAGCTCCGGTATCCCATATCTGGTATTTCAAGGGAATTCCTTCCCGTATGGGACTTATTCTTGATATTTCTCCCCGTACACTGGAGAAAGTACTATATTTCGCAAATTATATCGTACTTGATGCCGGAAGCACATCTTTGATGTACAAACAGGTATTGACAGAGAGAGAATATCAGGAAGCAAGAGAAAGCTTTGGAAATGGATTCCGTGCCGGCATGGGTGCTGAATCTGTTAAAGAACTTCTCAGCAATATTGATCTTGAAGGCGAATCAGAAACCCTTAAGGCAGAACTTAAAGATTCTACTGGCCAAAAGAGAGCAAGAATTATTAAGAGACTTGAGGTTGTAGAGGCATTCAGAGAGTCTGGCAATAAACCAGAATGGATGATTATGGATGCAATTCCAGTAATTCCTCCAGATCTTCGTCCTATGGTACAGTTGGATGGTGGTAGATTTGCTACATCTGACTTGAATGATCTCTATCGTCGTATTATTAATAGAAATAACCGTCTGAAAAGACTGCTTGAGCTTGGTGCTCCGGATATTATCGTTCGTAATGAGAAGAGAATGCTGCAGGAAGCTGTAGATGCTTTGATCGATAATGGTCGTCGTGGACGTCCTGTAACAGGACCGGGTAACCGTGCTCTTAAATCCCTTTCTGATATGCTGAAAGGTAAATCCGGACGTTTCCGTCAGAACCTGTTGGGAAAACGTGTTGACTATTCCGGACGTTCCGTTATCGTTGTAGGACCGGAACTGAAAATTTATCAGTGTGGTCTTCCGAAAGAAATGGCAATCGAGCTGTTTAAACCTTTCGTTATGAAAGAACTTGTTGCCAACGGAACAGCACATAATATTAAAAATGCAAAGAAAATGGTTGAAAAGCTTCAGACTGAGGTTTGGGATGTTCTTGAGGAAGTAATTAAAGAGCATCCGGTTATGCTGAATCGTGCACCTACATTGCACAGACTTGGTATTCAGGCTTTCGAACCGATTCTTGTAGAAGGTAAAGCAATTAAGTTGCATCCGCTTGTATGTACAGCGTTCAACGCCGATTTTGACGGTGACCAGATGGCTGTCCATCTTCCTCTTTCTGTGGAAGCACAGGCAGAGTGCCGTTTCCTTCTTCTTTCACCGAACAACCTTTTGAAACCGTCTGATGGTGGCCCTGTAGCCGTTCCTTCACAGGATATGGTCCTTGGTATTTACTATCTGACTCAGGAAAGACCGGGAGAGATTGGAGAAGGCAAATTCTTCAAGAGTGTAAATGAGGCAATCCTTGCCTATGAGAATGGAGTAATTAAACTTCAGACAAAGATTAAGGTTCGTATTAGCAAGGCAATGCCTGATGGAAGTGTTAAGACAGGAAATGTAGAGTCTACTCTGGGACGTTTCCTCTTCAATGAGATTCTGCCTCAGGATCTTGGCTTTGTTGATCGAAGTGTAGAAGAAAATGAACTTCTTTTGGAAGTGGATTTCCACGTAGGTAAGAAACAGCTGAAACAGATTCTTGAAAAAGTTATCAATACTCATGGTGCTACCAAGACAGCTGAGGTTCTTGACTATATTAAGGCTATGGGATACAAGTATTCCACAAGAGCTGCTATGACCGTATCTATTTCTGATATGACTGTGCCGCCTCAGAAGCCACAGTTGATTCAGGAAGCGCAGGATACCGTTGATAAGATTACCCGCAACTTCAAGAGAGGTCTTATCACAGAGGAAGAGCGTTATAAAGAGGTAGTTGAGACCTGGAAAGAGACTGATGATACCTTGACAAAGGCACTGCTTAGTGGTCTTGATAAATACAATAACATCTTCATGATGGCCGATTCCGGAGCCCGTGGTTCTGATAAACAGATCAAACAGCTGGCTGGTATGCGTGGACTTATGGCTGATACAACAGGTCATACCATTGAGTTGCCAATTAAGTCTAATTTCCGTGAGGGTCTGGACGTATTGGAGTATTTCATGTCAGCACATGGAGCTCGTAAAGGACTTTCCGATACCGCTCTTCGTACAGCCGATTCCGGTTACCTGACAAGACGTCTGGTAGACGTTTCTCAGGAATTAATCATTCGTGATATGGATTGTAGCGAAGGAAGAGATGAGATTCCGGGTATGTATGTATCAGGATTCATGGATGGAAAAGAGGAGATTGAGAGTCTTCAGGAGAGAATTACAGGACGTTATTCCTGCAATACCATCTGTGACAAAGACGGAAATGTCATCGTTAAAGCAAACCATATGATTACACCGAAGCGTGCAGCACGTATTATGTCTGTAGGTGTTGATGAGAATGGCAATCCTTACCGTGAAGGTGTTGATGAGAGAAAGAAACCTTACAGCAAGATTAAGATCCGTACGATCCTCAGCTGTAAATCCCATTTGGGTGTGTGTGCTAAGTGCTACGGCGCGAACATGGCAACAGGTGAGACTGTACAGGTTGGTGAGTCTGTAGGTATTATTGCAGCTCAGTCCATCGGTGAGCCAGGTACACAGCTTACCATGCGTACTTTCCATACCGGTGGTGTTGCCGGTGGTGATATCACACAGGGTCTTCCTCGTGTCGAGGAGTTGTTTGAGGCTAGAAAGCCTAAGGGACTTGCGATTATCACAGAAATCAAGGGTACTGCAAAAATTAATGATACAAAGAAAAAACGTGAGATTATTGTAACTGATGAGGCAGAGGGTGTTTCTAAGACTTACCTGATTCCTTATGGTTCAAGAATCAAAGTCTTGGATGGCGATGAGCTTGCTGCAGGTGATGAGCTTACAGAAGGTAGTGTAAATCCTCATGATATCCTGAAAATTAAAGGACTTCGTGCTGTACAGGATTACATGCTTCGTGAGGTTCAGAGAGTATACCGTCTGCAGGGTGTTGAAATCAACGATAAGCATATCGAGGTTATCGTTCGTCAGATGTTGAAAAAAGTACGTATTGAAAATAATGGTGATACCGATTTCCTTCCGGGAAGCCTGGTAGACGTACTTGATTTCGAAGAGATGAATGAAAAACTCAGAGAAGAAGGCAAAGAGGAAGCCGAGGGCAAACAGGTAATGCTTGGTATTACTAAAGCATCTCTGGCAACAGATTCCTTCCTTTCCGCAGCATCCTTCCAGGAGACCACAAAAGTTCTTACAGATGCAGCTATTAAGGGTAAAGTTGATAACCTGTTGGGTCTGAAAGAAAATGTAATTATCGGTAAACTGATTCCTGCAGGAACTGGTATGAAACATTATAGAAATATTCATCTTGATACAGATCTTACTTTGGAAGATGATATTGATTTCGATGAGGAAGAGATTGATTTTGAAGAAGGAGAAGATTTGAATATTACAGAAGAGACAGGCGATATGGTCAGTGTAGAAGAAACTGAGTTTGTAGCTGTTTCTGAAGACACAGAAGAATAAGATCAATGGCCCGGAATCGCTGATAGCGGTTCCGGGTTTTGTGTAACCATGCATCGTAGGGAGCTGTCAGTGGCAGATCCTGCAGGTTTTCATAGATTTGCGAGGAGCTGTCGCTAGCAGCTCCTGTAGGTTAAATATGAGAAGTAATATGAATTACCGGAGGTAGATTTTTGAACAAAAAGAATAAGATAATAATTATTCTGGCACTTATCATAGCAGCTCTTCTTGCTGCAGGAATTTTTGCATTTGGCTACTCAGTAAAACAAAAAAAGCAGACAGTAGATGAGGCAGTTGAAGTTCTAAAAGAAAATAAAAAACAGGAAAAAGCCGATAAAGCGGAAGAAGAAAAGGAAGAGGATGCTACTGTTACGGCAGCGGCAGGAGATGCAGGAATGGAGTTTGAAGATGTAGAAGAAAATGTCTATATCGTAGATGACAGTGCAAATCTAAAAACTCAGCCATCTGATGATGCGGAGACTGCAGAAACGGTATCAAAAAGTACCTTGATTAAAAGGACAGGAACCTCCGACGAATGGAGTCGTCTAAGTAGAAATGGTCACACTTATTATGTAAGAAATGAATCTGTATCCACAGAAATGCCGGATGGCGCCACAAGTGGAGACAATGTAGAGTCAGATGTGGATGATTCCGATACAAGTGATGACAGTAGCACAGCTACGGAAACCTCTACGGGTGGAAAAATCATTATCATCGATCCGGGTCATCAGGCACAGGGAGACAATACACAGGAAGCAATTGGACCGGGATCTTCTCAAACAAAAGCAAGAGTATCCTCGGGAACTTCAGGTGTAGCTTCCGGATTGGATGAATATCAGTTGAATCTGATTGTTTCCTTACAATTAAGAAATGAATTGGAAGATCGAGGATACACTGTCTATATGACTCGTGAAACCCATGATGTAGATATGAGTAATAAGGAAAGAGCAGAATTTGCCACGAAAAAAAATGGCGATATTCTGGTAAGAATACATGCAAATGGCTCAGATGATAGCTCTGTGAGTGGTGCTTTGTGTATGGCACCTTCTTCTTCCAATCCATTTTTGTCATCCGATTTGATTTCACAAAGTCAGAATCTATCACAGAAAATTATAGATGCCTATTGTGCCAGCACCGGATTCAATAATATAGGTGTATACCAGACAGACGAGATGAGCGGAATCAATTGGTCCACTATGCCGGTTACCATTGTAGAAATGGGATATATGAGCAATGCTTCAGATGATGCTAATATGGCAGACTCTGATATGGAGAAAAAAATGGTGGATGGCATCGCAAATGGAATCGATGCGTATTTCGCATCCTAATATATAAATAGTTATATAATGTGGATAAAAATCCTCTTTACAGAAAACAATGTGGACTGTAAAGAGGATTTCTTCAATTACATTAAAAATATATTGACAGGGATATTTTCATACTATATAATCGAGAAGTGTGCATGAAAATGCAGTTAATTTTGTGTGCATTTATTTAAGATTTAATAGCAACCGCAGAACCCGCCGGAAGCGGAGGAATCTACAGGAGGTGAATTGGAATGCCAACATTTAATCAGTTAGTAAGAAAAGGACGTCAGACAGCTGTTAAGAAATCTACAGCTCCTGCACTTCAGAAAAGCTTCAACTCTCTGAAAAAGAAAACTAATGATCAGTCTTCACCGCAGAAGAGAGGCGTTTGTACAGCTGTTAAAACTGCTACACCGAAGAAGCCGAACTCAGCGCTTAGAAAAATCGCCAGAGTACGTCTTTCCAACGGAATCGAGGTAACAAGTTATATTCCAGGAGAAGGTCACAACCTTCAGGAGCATAGCGTTGTTCTGATCCGTGGAGGAAGAGTAAAGGACCTGCCAGGTACAAGATACCATATCGTAAGAGGTACACTTGATACAGCAGGTGTTGCTAACAGAAAACAGGCTCGTTCCAAATACGGAGCAAAGAGACCTAAAAAATAATTCTTGTATCATTTCTTGTAAAAGAAAGAATACATACTATTATATTATAGAAGAATCACAGAAACTATGTACGGTCATTCCTAAGCCCCTGACGGTTGCGGGTTAATAGATGGAATTTACCAGTGCGAACACATAGTAGATAAATGGTAACTGCCACATTTATCGTGTGAGTACCTATGATTTAATCGATCCATAATGATTAAGGAGGGAAGTAACGTGCCACGTAAAGGACATACTCAGAAAAGAGAAGTTCTGGCTGATCCCATGTACAACAACAAAGTAGTTACAAAGCTGATCAATAACATCATGCTTGATGGTAAGAAAGGCGTAGCTCAGAAGATTGTTTATGGTGCATTCGCTAGAGTTGAAGAGAAAGCTGGAAAACCGGCTCTCGAAGTATTTGATGAAGCAATGAACAACATCATGCCTGTACTTGAAGTAAAGGCAAGACGTATCGGTGGTGCTACCTATCAGGTACCTATCGAAGTAAGACCTGACAGACGTCAGGCACTGGCTCTTCGCTGGCTTACAATGTTTTCTCGTAAAAGAGGAGAGAAAACAATGGAAGAAAGACTGGCAAATGAGCTTTTGGATGCGATGAACAATACAGGCGCATCTGTTAAGAGAAAAGAAGATATGCATAAGATGGCAGAGGCTAATAAAGCATTTGCTCATTATAGATTCTAGGAGGAATCCCAATGGCTGGAAGAGAATATCCGTTAGAGAGAACCAGAAACATTGGTATCATGGCTCATATCGATGCAGGTAAAACTACACTGACAGAGCGTATTCTGTACTATACCGGTGTAAACTATAAGATTGGTGATACACACGAAGGTACAGCTACCATGGACTGGATGGAACAGGAGCAGGAACGTGGTATCACAATCACTTCTGCGGCAACAACTTGCCACTGGACACCTCAGGAAAACAACAAACCGAAAAAAGGTGCATCGGAGTATCGTATCAATATCATTGATACCCCAGGTCACGTTGACTTCACTGTAGAGGTTGAGCGTTCCCTCCGTGTACTTGACGGCGCTGTAGGTGTCTTCTGTGCTAAGGGTGGTGTTGAGCCACAGTCAGAGAACGTATGGCGTCAGGCTGATACATATAATGTACCTCGTATGGCATTCATCAATAAGATGGATATCCTTGGTGCAGATTTCTACAATGCTGTAGATCAGATCAAAACAAGACTTGGTAAGAATGCAATTTGTCTTCAGTTGCCTATCGGTAAAGAGGACGAGTTCAAGGGAATTATCGATCTGTTTGAGATGAAAGCATATATTTATAATGATGAGAAGGGTGAGGACATCTCCATCACTGATATTCCCGAGGATATGAAGGAAGATGCAGAGCTGTATCATACAGAGCTGGTAGAGAAGATCTGTGAGCTGGATGATGACCTTATGATGGAATACCTTGAGGGTGACGAGCCTTCTGTTGAAGCACTGAAAGCTGCTCTGAGAAAGGGTACATGCGAGTGCTCCGCTATTCCTGTATGCTGTGGTACAGCTTACAGAAATAAAGGTGTTCAGAAGCTTCTTGATGCAGTTATCGAGTTCATGCCTGCTCCTACAGACATCCCGGCTATCAAGGGTGTTGATATGGAAGGTAATGAGACTGAGAGACATTCTTCTGATGAAGAGCCTTTCTCAGCACTTGCATTCAAAATCATGGCTGACCCCTTCGTAGGTAAGCTTGCTTACTTCAGAGTTTATTCAGGAACCATCAATTCCGGTTCTTATGTATACAACTCTACAAAAGATAAAAAAGAGCGTGTTGGACGTATCCTTCAGATGCATGCCAACAAGCGTATGGAGCTTGATAAGGTATATTCCGGAGATATCGCTGCAGCGATCGGATTTAAGACAACAACTACAGGTGATACACTCTGTGACGAGCAGCATCCTGTAATTCTTGAGTCCATGGAATTCCCGGAGCCGGTTATCGAGTTGGCTATTGAGCCGAAGACAAAAGCAGGACAGGGTAAACTAGGTGAGGCTCTTGCAAAACTTGCTGAAGAGGACCCGACATTCCGTGCACATACAAATCAGGAGACAGGACAGACCATTATCGCTGGTATGGGTGAGCTTCATCTGGAGATCATCGTTGACCGTCTTCTTCGTGAGTACAAGGTTGAGGCTAACGTAGGTGCACCTCAGGTTGCTTACAAAGAGACAATCACACAGCCGGCTGATATCGATAGCAAATATGCTAAGCAGTCTGGTGGACGTGGTCAGTATGGTCACTGTAAAGTTAAATTTGAGCCTATGGATGCGAATGCAGAAGAAACCTTCAAGTTCGAGTCCAGCGTAGTTGGTGGTTCTATTCCTAAGGAATACATCCCGGCTGTAGGTGAGGGTATTGAGGAAGCTATGAAGGCTGGTATCCTTGGCGGATTCCCAGTAGTTGGTGTATATGCTAACGTATATGATGGATCTTACCATGAGGTCGACTCTTCTGAGATGGCATTCCACATTGCAGGTTCTCTTGCATTTAAGGAAGCTATGGCAAAATCCAAACCAGTACTTCTTGAGCCAATCATGCGTGTTGAGGTAACAACACCTGAGGATTACATGGGTGATGTTATCGGTGATATCAACTCACGTCGTGGACGTATCGAGGGTATGGATGATATCGGCGGTGGTAAGATGATCCGCGGATATGTTCCCCTGGCTGAGATGTTCGGATATTCCACAGACCTTCGTTCCAGAACACAGGGTCGTGGTAACTACTCCATGTTCTTCGACAGATATGAAGCAGTTCCGAAGTCTGTTCAGGAAAAAGTTATCAATAATAAAGATAAATAATCAAAATCACCTAAGGTGAAATTACTTGCAAATATCCATGATTTGCAATATAATCATGGATAGCAAGTTTTCTATTAAATGAAAAATAATTAATCCCAATGTTATGTTTTAAGGAGGATAATTCAAAATGGCTAAAGCTAAATTTGAGCGTAACAAACCGCATTGTAACATCGGTACTATCGGACATGTAGACCACGGTAAAACAACTCTTACAGCAGCTATCACAAAAACTCTGAATACCAGACTTGGTACTGGTGAAGCTATCGCTTTCGAGAACATCGATAAAGCTCCAGAAGAGAGAGAGCGTGGTATCACAATTTCTACAGCTCACGTTGAGTATGAGACAGAGAAAAGACATTATGCACACGTTGACTGCCCAGGCCATGCCGATTATGTAAAGAACATGATCACTGGTGCTGCTCAGATGGATGGAGCTA
>CAVBGA010000191.1:0-10643 GCA_963594675.1 Lachnospiraceae bacterium | reverse complement strand
CTCTCTTGGTATTGATCCAGTAACCACTGGCGGTATGACCACCTACAATGTAAGGCTCTGTACCATTAATCTCCACATCCTGCTGGGATGGCATCTTACCACTTTCGATCCACTTAAGGGTCTGGGAAGGTGCCATGTTAAGATAGGCCTTTAACAATGCCTCATCCTGCTTCTCCGTAATGCCGGAGGTTTGTAAATAACAAGGCCCATTGCCTAACTGATTCTCTTTAACGGTTCCATAAACCCTCTCGCTGGTGGTTAAGCCATATTTGTTTTCATAGATAAATCCTCTGGAATTTACCTGCTTGGCTCCCACACCCTGAGCAATGGTTCCTGTAGGAGCAATAGTATCTTTACATCGAAGAGCGATAAATCGCATCTCAAAGGATGTCATCTCTGCTCCGGAACGGATTCCCATAGCGTAACCGGCTCCTGTATTGAAGGGAGGATACCACATCTTATGTCTGGAAAAGCCTGGATTGTTTGGTTTATAAAGCCCCGACGCTCCTCCAGTAGCTACCAGAACCGCTTTGGCTCGAATCTCATAGGCCTTATCCTCCATAATGGAGAATCCCACAGCCCCGTAAACTCTTCCATCTTCCACCAGAAGATCCGTAATATTTACATAATTCAAAACCTCTACATTTTCACATCTATGAACGGCATCTGATAGGATGGTTTTGAAATTTTCTCCGTTGATCTTAATATTTCGATTTCCTCTGGCAACATAATCACCATTTTCATCCTTAAGGATAACTAGGCCTTCTTTTTCCATTTTTGCAGTTACTTCATTAAAATGTTCCGCTGCACTGAGAAGCAAATCCTGTCTTACAATGCCCGCCGCATCCTTGCTAGCGTAATCTACATAATCCTGAGGTTTTCTTCCTTTAACGATGTAAGCATTAATGGCGTTCACCCCTGCTGCCAGGCATCCGCTTCTGCTGATGTTTGCTTTCTCAGCAATCAGGACCTTAAGCTGGGATTCCTCTGCGAAAGTCATAGCTGCGTAACAGCCTGCTGTGCCGCCGCCGATGATCAAAACATCTGTATGGATATATTCTCTTTTTAATTGAATCTTTTCTTTTCTTTCACTCATTGTCTTCACCCTTCCCGGCTTTTTTATTGCCGGTGGTTTTTTGTTTTGTTCTGAAATGTATATTAAACCTATTTATTTACTATGTCAATAGGTATTCTAAACTTTTTCCTATTTTTCATATCTGTTTAGTATGCTATAGCATCAAAAAAAGAAGAAGTCGCATATTTATACAACTTCTTCCTACATTTACTCGCCTATCGAACAATGGCAAAAGCCATAATCGCCAGATACATAAGAATCATAATGATTCCTTCTTTTTTTGATATTTCATTTTTGCTTCGTGCAAAAACAAATCCAATGATGCTACATAAAATCAAAAGCAACAGGTCATAGATAGATGCCATATTAACTACAATAGGATGAAGGGCTGCAGACACACCTAGGATCAAAAGGATGTTAAATATATTGGACCCTACTACATTCCCCACAGCCAGACCATTCTCTCCCTTTTTCGATGCCACCACCGAAGTGACCAACTCGGGAAGAGAGGTTCCAATAGCCACAATGGTAAGCCCAATTAAGGTCTCTGACATACCTGCCGCTCTGGCTATGGCCTTTGCACCATACACCACCGCTTTACCTCCGATAATGATCAAAGCTACACCGATAATCAATAACAGAATGCACATAAACAGGGATTTCTTTTCTTCTGCTTCCTCTGTCTCCGACCGATCCTCCATGGCTTTTTTTATCAATACCACCAGGTATGCAATAAAGACCAGCAGAAGAATCACACCTTCTACCCTGCCCAGCTCCCCAACATTGGCATACATATCTGTATGCAGGAAATCGCCGGAAACCAAGATCGATAATCCGCAAAAGAATAACAAAAGCACTGTGAGTACAATCGAAAAAGGAAAATCTCGTTTTTTGATGGACTTATCTACTGGAACATTGGCAAATAAAGAACACACTCCCAGCACCATCAATAAGTTAAAAATGTTAGATCCCAATACATTACTGACAGCAATCTCATTGGAGCCCTGCAAGCTAGCAGAAACGCTGACTGCCAACTCTGGTGCGCTGGTGCCCATGGCTACAATAGTGAGACCGATAATTACCTCCGGCACCCGAAATATTTTCGCCATACCGGAGCTTCCATCCACAAACCAGTCTGCCCCTTTGATCAAAGCTACAAACCCTATCAGAAGAATAAGGACATAGAATAAAATTGACATTAGATTGCCTCCATAAACTTGGTATACATAGAACCTGTCACCAGCAGATTCTGACAACTACATGGCAGATTATATGATGTAAGTACCTACATCATCCTGTTCTTCCGCCAACAAATCCTGCAAGGTAATTCCATCAAAATACTCTTGGACAAGTTTATGTAAACCTTCCCACATTTTCAAAGTACGACAGCTTGCAGCTCTTTCACACTGATTAGGACTCTCATCCAGGCAGGCCACCGGTGCCATAGATCCTTCTGTTACCCGAAGAATACTTCCTATAGTACAGGTATCCGGTGTACCGGCTAACTGGTACCCCCCGCCCTTGCCCCGTAGGGATTTGACAAGCCCATTTTTGCTTAAAGAGGATACGATAGCCTCCAGATATTTTTCAGAAATTTCCTGTCTTTTTGCAATCTCCATAAGGGGAATATACTCTCCGTTATTGCGTTCAGCAAGATCCAGCATGACCCTGACAGCATAACGACCACGTGTTGAAATTTTCATATGTCAAACTCTCCTAATACAAAATTATGTCCTATATCCGACCAATTTCATCAGATATAGTTAAGTTTATCATAGAGCTTATGCTAAATGCAAGGGTTCAACCTACTATAATACTAGTTGGATATCTGGAAAAGATGTGTTGTAGGGCAGGCTTCAGCACTGTCTCTTCCAGGCACTACAGCATCCCTATACCCGCAAATAGTTGTAGCAAAGCATAAATAGCTGCTATTTCATGCATAGGTTCCTAATGTCAATACTTTAATTAGTTTGCGGCAAAGCCGATAACTGTTCTTAGATTCAGAGCCAGAGATAAGCAATTTACAGCAGTTCTTTTTCTTACTGTCAAGGGTGGCGGTGAGCTACCGCTACATAGTAAATGAGACACTCATAAAAATATTGCGTCATGTTTCTTAAAGTGCCTGCAAACTGTGAGAAACATAGCTGTTTTTTTGAGTGTCTCATGAAGTATTTCAAATATAATACATTTCCTGTTTGTCGTAATTTTCTATATAATAATTTTCCATCTGCTCAAGAGATAATCCTAAGAGAACATCATCCAAAGCAGCATTCACTTTTTCTACGACAAGTTTCTGAATCGTGTCGGAAATTCCCTGGCATTCTTTTTCTACAGAAATCTCTTGATCATCCAGGTGATATGTTCCCTCAAGAACCTCAAGAACCATCGCTACGGTTATCTGGGAAGAAGCCTTTGCTAGCTGATAACCGCCCTGAGGTCCCTTGACACTGCGCACGATCTTCATTCTCCGGAAATTTGCGAAGATCTGCTCCAGGAACTGCAGGGATATGTCATTTCTCCTTGCAATTGTTCCCAGAGAAACCGGATCATTTTTTGAATGTACCGACAGATCGATCAATGCCACTAGTCCATATCTGCTTTTTTTACTAAATTTCATTAATCGATAGCTTTAAAAGCCTGGTCCAGATCATCGATAATATCATCAATGTGCTCTGTACCGATAGACAGACGAATGGTACCCGGAGTGATACCTGCATCTGCAAGCTCTTCCTCTGTCAGCTGGCTGTGGGTGGTAGTAGCTGGATGTACAACCAGTGACTTCACATCTGCAACATTTGCCAGAAGTGAGAAGATTTTCAGATTGTCAATGAATTTAAATGCTGCATCTTTTCCACCCTTGATCTCAAAGGTAAAGATGGAAGCTCCTCCGTTGGGGAAATATTTCTCATAGAGAGCGTGGTCCGGATGATCCGGAAGTGACGGATGATTTACTTTCTCTACGTAAGGGCTCTGAAGCAGATATTCTACAACCTTTTTCGTATTCTCTGCATGACGCTCCAAGCGAAGAGACAGAGTCTCTGTTCCCTGAAGAAGCAGAAAAGCATTGAAAGGTGAAATTGTTGCGCCTGTATCACGAAGCAGAATCGCACGGATATATGTTGCAAATGCAGCCGGGCCAGCAGCCTCAGTGAATTTTACGCCATGATAACTTGGGTTTGGCTCAGAAATCCAAGGATATTTTCCAGAAGCAGCCCAGTCAAAGGTACCGCCATCAACGATAACACCGCCCAGAGTAGTTCCGTGACCACCAATGAATTTTGTTGCGGAATGCAGAACAACATCAGCACCATGCTCGATAGGGCGAATCAGGAATGGAGTTCCAAAAGTATTGTCAATTACCAAAGGAAGACCATGTTTGTGTGCAATCTCAGCAATGGCATCAATATCCGGAATATCAGAATTGGGATTACCCAGAGTCTCAATAAAGATTGCTTTTGTGTTATCCTGAATAGCAGCCTCAACCTCATCCAGTTTATGTACATCTACGAAAGTAGCGGAAATATCATACAGAGGAAGAGTATGTGCTAAAAGGTTTGCTGTTCCACCATAGATGGTTTTCTGAGCAACGATATGCTCTCCGCCTCTAGCCAAAGCCTGAATGGCATATGTGATAGCAGCTGCACCGGATGCTACTGCCAAACCAGCTGAACCACCCTCAAGAGCTGCGATACGATCCTCGAACACACCCTGGGTAGAGTTGGTCAAACGTCCGTAAATATTACCTGCGTCAGCCAGTCCGAAACGATCTGCTGCATGCTGTGCATTGTGGAATACATAAGATGTTGTCTGGTAAATGGGCACTGCTCTTGCATCAGATGCCGGGTCTGGATTTTCCTGTCCTACGTGAAGGGCCAAAGTCTCAAATTTTAATTTCTTATCGCTCATTGTTTCATCTCCTCTAATCTATCTTTTCTCTGTTTTGTCTATTTTGTGTTATTATTTTTTTCTTTTACTCTGTAAATAATGGTGTTGAATAATATCTATCTCCTGAATCTGGAAGAAGCACTACGATAGTTTTTCCTTTATTCTCAGGTCTCTTAGCCAGCTGGATACCAGCTTCAAGAGCTGCTCCGGAGGAAATACCTACCTGGACGCCTTCTTTTTTAGAAAGAAGCTTGGATGTAGCAAATGCTGCATCATTTTCAATAGGGATGATTTCATCATAAACGCTGGTATTCAATACCTTAGGCACAAATCCTGCACCAATACCCTGAATCTTATGAGGACCACCTTTTCCTTCGGAAAGGACTGGTGAACCTGCCGGTTCAACCGCTACTACTTTAATATCTGCCTTCTGACTCTTAAGATATTCGCCAACACCTGTCAAGGTTCCGCCAGTACCTACACCAGCTACAAATACATCTACCTCTCCGTCGGTATCTTTCCAGATCTCTGGACCTGTGGTTGCTTTATGAACAGCCGGATTTGCCGGATTATCAAACTGTGCCGGAATGTAGCTGCCCGGTGTCTCTTTTGCCAGCTCTTCTGCTTTCTCAATGGCACCCTTCATTCCTTTTGCTCCCTCAGTAAGAACCAGCTCAGCACCATATGCTTTCAAAATATTTCTTCTCTCAAGGCTCATGGTCTCAGGCATGGTAAGAATGATTCGATATCCTTTCGCTGCTGCGATGGAAGCAAGTCCGATTCCTGTGTTACCAGATGTAGGCTCAATGATTACGGAACCTTCTTTCAGAAGGCCTTTCTCCTCTGCGTCCTCGATCATCGCTTTTGCAATTCTATCCTTAACGCTTCCTGCGGGATTGAAATACTCAAGCTTAACAAGAACTCTTGCCTCAAGTCCAAGCTCTTTTTCAAGATTAACAACCTCAACAAGAGGAGTGTTACCGATAAGTCCTAATGTTCCCTGATAAATTGTAGCCATTGTAAGTACCGCCTTTCCTATTTTCTTTATTGGTAAATGTAATTATTTGCTTTTGTTTTTTCTTATTTACCTACTTGTTTTGTATGAATTGTATGATACACCTACTTTTTCAGTATGTCAACACCTTTTCAAAAGTTTTTATACTTTTCCTATCGGTTTACAAGGTTTTATAGATTATCCACTTTCTAATATCCCTTTACATAACTTAGTAGCGCGGAATCCTTCCGACTGAGTTAAAATTCCTAGCATTTATATAGGATTTTAATTGACGCCGCACCTGGAATCCTATACTATATTGATAAATATTTCCTAAGAAAATGCTATGTTACACATAGAGATAGTGAAATATGGAAAGTATGGAAATTAGGGAAGAAAAAAAATCACGAGGTCCCCATGATTGAAGAGAAGAAAATAAGAAATAAAAAACAAATCCGAAAACTTTTATATGATAAATTTATTCGCCCTATGCAAGCGAAGCGAACGAACTATGTAGGCGTAGAGTTTGAATTTCCTATTCTTAATTTAAGAAAGGAAGCGGTTAACTTTGCCCTTTGCCACAAATTAGCAGAAGCCTTTGCAGTACATTTTCATATGGATACGATCCATAGAGATAGAGAAAACCATATTTATCTGGCCTCAAACCCCTTAACCGGGGATTCTCTCTCCTTTGATTGTTCCTACAATACCTTAGAGCTTTCTTTTGGGCCAGAGTCGGATATTCATGTATTAGAGGGGCGTTTTCATGACTATTATAATTTTATACAGAATTTTCTTTCAATGGAACAGCATACCCTGACGGGAATGGGTGTCAATCCCTATCATGACTTTAATCATTCCCAACCAGTACCTGTGGGGCGTTATGAAATGCTCTACCACTATCTCAAATCTGCTGGCAAATACGGTGCCAAAGATTATCACGATTTTCCAGATTATGGAATGTACTCCTGTGCCTCCCAGGTACAGCTGGATGTCAGTGAGGACACAGTATGTACTGTCTTAAATGCCTTTAACAGATTGGAACCTTTTAAAGCT
Source organism: Lachnospiraceae bacterium (assembly GCA_963594675.1). Taxonomy (GTDB): domain Bacteria; phylum Bacillota; class Clostridia; order Lachnospirales; family Lachnospiraceae; genus Ruminococcus_G. The sequence continues at coordinate 3,633 of CAVBGA010000191.1, read as the reverse complement.
GTACTGATGGCAAATTCTCTTTTTTCTTCCCGGCCAGACCATCTTCTAAATCGGGATTATTTCTGGAAGAAAAGCAGTCACGGGATTAATCCTAAAAATGTGCATATGTTTACCGAAGATTTTCATAACGTAGAAGAACTTCTCTCTTATTATGAAAATGTAAGCTTATTCTGCACAGAACGAGAGGGGCATTATCTAAGTTTTGCCCCACTGCCTCTTTCCCAATATTTTATGCAAGAGAAAATTAAAGGAGATTATGAGGAAAATGGACAATGTAGGAATTTGTATTTTCAGCCACAACCTCAAGATATTGCATATTTGCGAACCTATCATCTGGAATCATTGACTTTTCGAGGTACCGTAGAATTTCGAAGTGTGTGCATGCAACCGGTAGCTGAACTGTGGGCGTCTCCTGCCCTGCACGCCGGTTTGATTCGCAAGGCTGGAGAACTACAGAATCTTATTTTGCATTCTCCTTATGGGAAGGAAAATCCCATCAAGTTAAGGGAAAAATGGAGCCGCAAAAATTGGCAGGACCAAGAAGACACAGAGATACTGTCTGAATTTCTCATGGAAATCCTTGATCTGTCCAAGGCCGGTTTGGAAGAAAGGGGCTATGGTGAAGAAGGTTACCTGCACCCACTTTATAAAAGAGCCCAAAGCCTACTGTCCCCTGCCGCGGAGTTGGAAATGTTATTAAAAAAGGGAGAGTCTATGGAGGACTGTATTCTCGCCTATCGTTAGAGGGGGGACACAAAATAATTTACAGTCTCGCTACGGACGCATTCAGTGACTTCTTATTCCCTCCAGGCCGGTGCAAAGCTCCGCCGAACTAACTAGCAACTTCGACTATATAATCGTTCAGGAAAGCCTTCACGATTAAGTCTCCGTAACTAGTGGATTTCGTCTCCGCAAAAAACGCACCTGGATTGGCCTGTCGGTGAATAAGAATCCACCAAATGCTGTTACATTCCAAATGTATAGCTATATAGCAAACACGATGGCACTGTCTTTTATATAAACCACCATGTTTCGAATTTATACGTACTCGTAATCCTTGCTATTGAATCCCATATTTTTCATATAATTCTTTTCTTTTGACTTTATCCGTCACTACGGTCTGGATTTCCTCTGATTTTCCATCCTGGATTAGTCGATTAATCAAAGCACTTAAACATTCTTCTCCCTCTAATTTACCTTCTGCTTTTCCTCTTGCAAGCAACTTTTCACTTTCCAGCTCTAGTACGTTTCCTCCCATAATCGTCCTCATTCCTTTCCTAACTTGCTTCACATCCCGGAAAATATAATCCGATATTCTCACAATCAGTTGATTCAAGTTAAAGTATAGTTCTGACCTTTCCGATTGGTGTATTGCAATCTCCAACTGTTTTCGTATTTCTTCATACTCAGCCAACAATTTCCTGAGTTTTTCCGGATTCTCTTCTAGTTCTTGAACCGATTTTTCATATCTCATCACGTAAAATGGTAATAACACCAAGAGATTCTGATAGCTTCACCTGATATCTTCTGTCCCGCTTTATTGCTCGCTCTATAGCAATGGCCAAATCATACTCGATCATCCGTATCGCCATGGTAGCATCATCGGTGCTTTGGCACTCTAAATGGTAAATCTTACCTCCCAAAAGCAGAACAGTATCGGTAATAACTTCCCCACTCTTGCCATGATATTCATTGTGAAGTGGAATAATCTCTGATTCTTCTGGGTAAGAGGTATGAAACACCTCATTGATCAGAGGAATTGCCAAATATGGCATCTTCTCCATCATGGTGCGGAAGACATCGTCAAAAATAGTAGTATTGCTCATTAATACTCCTTCATTGTAACATTTTCAATTATTCTTTTAAAGTTTCTAAAATTTTAAATATAAATGGAAATTTATTCCGGAACCGGATTTTTTTGAAATGGCCACTAGATTGCGGCTGAAATTTATGTCTTTATAGACAAATCTTATAAGATGTAGTTTATGGTAACATGATTCTGGTACTATGCCAAGAGGTTTTTCAACCGTTAGCTTAGCTTTGTGAAAAGATTTTTAAGATAAACAGACGCATTTTGGCTCTTCTTATTCCCTCCAGGCCGGTGCAATACTCCGGCCAATCAGAAAAGGCCGGGCTTTCACCCGACCTTCTCTGCTTTTGAGGAAAGATATATCAGTAACTTACCTGCATTTTTATTCAAAACGCACATAAGCACCAATCAATTACTTATTATTTCACCTTAACAGTTACAGTAACTGTCTTGCTTCCTGCATTGTAATAACCCTTAGCTTTTGCAGAAAGCTTCACCTGCACTTTATAGCTGCCCTTTTTCATGCCTTTCTTCAAAGTAATCTTTCCAGAGGAAGATACTTTAATCTTAGATGAACCGGATAGCTTCTTACAGCTAATCTTACCCTTACTGTTTGCGCTTGCTCCCAGGCTAAAGCTCAAGGATTTTTTCTTTAGTGACTTATATTTAAGTGTTTTTTTGCTTACCTTTGTCTTTATCGTAGGGATAGCCTTTGCCACCTTAATAGTAACGGTAGCAGTTGCTCCTTTGTACTCTTCTGTCTGGTCAGCTGTTACAGTAATCTTAGCTGTACCTGGGGTTTTTACTGTCACTTTACCCTTGCTATCCACGGTAGCCACCTTAGTATTAGAGGATTTATAAGTCAATTTCGTCTTGGCTTTTGCTCCCAAAGTAAAGGCCTTATCTCCATACTTCTTGCTGATACTTGTTTTCAGCCCTGTGATTTTCTGGTCCTGATTAGCCAATACCAGTCCATCCATAGCAGCATTCAGCGTTTTTGCCTTTTCTGAAACTACATCTCCTTGAATGCTGGAATCAGCACTGGCATCAATAGCATCGTAAATTTCTTTTGCTGCTGCATAACTTGCCTTGGTATAAGAAGCCTCATCCAAGTCTTCAAAAGTTCTCATAGCCGTACCCAGCTCATTTTCTTTGATAGAGAAAGTGCGATCCCCTGTTTGGGTTATGTCATACTGGGAAGTACGGACATTTCTTGCTATCTCAGTCGCTGGATTTTCTACACTATCGGCCATGGTGATAATACAGTCCTTGGGGAAACCTGTCAAAGAGCTGACGCCACTTAACTGAGTTCCATTCAGATAACTATAACCATTCACATAAGGGGCTTCCACCGTTACACCATCTAAAATAATAGTTCCAAAGACATATCGTTCAATGATTAATTTTCCACTTTTATCCTGAGAAGAATCCACAACATGACAACTGCCTGCTTTTCCACTAAAATCACACCAATTATCACTAGCAGTTAAGGTATGACCATTCAAATCCAAGGTAATATCCTTATAAAAATAGATACTATTTTTTACACTTATATCCCTTGTTAACTGTACCGTCTGTCCTGACTTAGCATAAGCCAATACATTCAACACATTATCCTCAGAAATCTTTTTGGCGATGCTGCCATCTTCCTTATAGATAACGGCTACAGGATTTTCCACATCTGCTTCGCTTCCTTCCACCAAGGTCTGATATCCAGCATACTCTCCTTCAGTTACATCTCCAAGAATCATCCCATCTGGTGTTGCATACGGCCCACTAATACTAGTCTTGCCGCCTTTAAAATATCCAGACTCGATAAGAAC
>CAVBGA010000190.1:0-7610 GCA_963594675.1 Lachnospiraceae bacterium | reverse complement strand
ATATATATCTTGTGGCGGATGTACTGGGCCATAAGGATGTAAATACGACAAGAAAGCATTATGCGGCTATTGATGAGGAAAGACGCAGACGAGCTGCCGGAGCAGTTACATTGCGGGAGGACGAATCTCAGAAGTGATATAAAATGGGAGAAAAGGCAATCTGCTATTACAACAGATTGCCTTTATCTATGGTAAAAACATGGGGGACAAATTGGCAATAATAATTAATTTACCACTGATGACCTACAGTCCAGCAGTGCGGAGCACAAATCTTCTGACAATGCCCGGGACAATCTGATTTACATGTATCACCACCACTTGTTTGAATCACATCGTCAGCGTCGAACTTTATAATTTCCAAACGTGGTATTTCCAAACGTGGTTTTTCAATATTATCTTTCATAAATTCACCTTCCTTAATCATTGAGGTGTTGTATGTTCACATACAACATGACATACAGTAAGACACTCACCACCACTCGTCCGAATCACATCATCCGCATCAAATTTTATTATTTCTAAGCATGGCTTCTTAAATTTTCTTTTTTCACTACTCTTTTCTTTCATAGCACACCTTCTTTTATAAGCAGTTAGCAGTTACTTTCGGGCTAGTTTTATTGTAGAGTAAATTCCTACAGAATATAATGCACCATTTCCTAGAAAAAAGTGCCGGTTTGAAGAAACTTCGAAAAAATATCATAGAACATATTCCTTCAATTTATCTCTTTTACTAACACCTAGTTTCATAAAGATATCCGATAAATAATGCTTGACGGTGTTTAGGGAAATTCCCAGATAATCCCCAATCTCCTGGTTGCTCCAATTACGGCAGGCAAGCATGGCAATGGAAAATTCCATGGTGGTAAGGGCATCTGTTACATGGCTTTTTGATTCATGATTATGTATAGTCATCCAACCTCGACTAAAGGCTATTGAGGATTGGGAAATTCTTTTATAAAGTTTTGGATTGCTTTTTCTTATGGTTGCTTCAAGCAGGCCTTGCAGGAGGCCATGGTGCTCAATAAAGGGTTCCAGAAACTTATCTTTTTCCGCCATGAGCCAGGCTTTTTTTAGAGCTACGATGGCTTCGTTTTGATGTTTCTGACTAATCTCACACATAGCGATCATACAATACAGATAGACCATACTAATGGGATATGGATCTTCTGTGAGGAAAAAAGCGGATTGGCAGATACCAAGGGCTTGTCCATAATCTCCTTTTAAATAGACGGCATGGGCCATCATATAGCTGGCAAAGATACGTATACCATAGGGCAGATCTCTTGCGTACCTTTTGAAATCCGGCAAATGATCTATAGATAAATGCAGCAAAATTGCAGATAGATATCCAGCGAACAAACATAAGGCCCTATCTTCTGCTGAATCGGATAGATTATAGACTTCCTTGCAGGTATGCTGAATTTCCCTCAGTCCTCTATGGGAATCAAATACTCTTCCCAAGGTTAAATTGGAGAAGGTGTAAAGCAAACATGCAGAAAGTTGCAGATCAATTCTTGGATTAGAAAGATAGGGTTCAATCAGTTTGCAACACTCTTCTGCTTGGCCAGAGAAATAATATAATTCCGCCTGAGCAATCTTTCTTGACTCTTCATCTTCTATATTTGCTACCGTTTTTCTTGCATCACCGGGTATAAATATAGAGTTAATCAGAGGCAAAACGGTAGTTTCACTCATAACATCATCCCCTTTAAATCGTTTTTAATTTCCAATGTTATCTGTTTTTCTCTATATATTAATTATATTGACTTTATTTTGGAATGCAATATGAAATAAATAAATAACTTGTTATCTGGCAAAAAAGACTTGTTCAAAATGTAATTGGATGAAGGAAATAGAAAATAGCTAAAATTTATAAAAAAGAAGTTTCCTAATTATAATAATGTTGTTAAAAATAGCGTAGCAACGGGTTAACGCTACTACGCTTAAAAATGTTTCATTTATATGATTTGGGATAGTTGCCTGGAAATCAGGCAAAGTTTGTCGATTTAGAGATTGTCCAAGATAATAGTAAAGGGCCCATCGTTCACCAGGGAAACCACCATCTCGGCGCCAAAAGAACCTGTCTCCACTACGTCTACTTGTTTTTTTGCCTCTTCCACAATGTAATCGTAAAGTGCTTCGGCATGATCCGGTGCCCCCGCCTCAACAAAGCTGGGACGGTTGCCCTTTCTGCAGTTGGCATATAAGGTGAACTGGGAAACTAAAAGCAATTGTCCTCCCACATCGGCTAAGGAAAGATTTGTTTTTCCATTTTCGTCATCAAATATACGAAGATTAATCATTTTTTTGAGATATTTATCGGCTATTTCTTTGGTATCGGAATCGGCCACGCCAATAAGTACTAAATAGCCCTTGTCAATTTTGCCAATGGTCTCTCCTGCTACGGTGACCTCAGCCTTGTTTACTCTTTGAATCACAAATTTCATTTATTTTTTATCCTCACTGCTATTATTTTTGTCCTCTATATCACGCGAACGGTAAAAGAAGGAAAAAGGTTCGAATTTAGTAGAATCTTTTGTATCTTCTTTTTTTTCATTTTCTGAGTGATAGACCGCCTTTTTTGTTTGGCTGTCCAAGTGATCAATATCTTGATATTTTTTCAAAGCGGCAGGATAATTTCTCTTGCGCAATCTTTGATGCAAATAATTTTTAAAGGCTGCCAAAATAACTGCGCAGGCAGGAACACCAAAGAACATACCTGCCACACCAAAGAAGCCGCCACCTACCAAAATTGCCACAATAACCATAAAGCTTGACATACCTGTACTGTTGCCAAGAATCTTTGGGCCGATGAAGTTACCGTCAATCTGTTGCAGAACTAAGATGAAAATAAGGAAATACAGGGCCTGCAAAGGATTAATCAATAAAATCAAAAAGATGGAAGGTATCGCACCAATATAGGGACCAAAGAAAGGAATAACATTGGTGACACCTACAATTACACTGATCAGCATGGTGAAAGGCAGATGTAAAATACTCATTCCAATATAGCAAAGAACTCCGATAATGGCAGAATCTACAATTTTTCCAAAGATAAATCCACCGAAGGTTCGATCTACAAACTGTACATCGCGAATCAGTTCATTTGCCATTTCTCCATTAGGGCAAAAGGCATATAAAAGACGTTTTCCATGGGCAATGAACTTTTCTTTTCCATAAAGAATGTAGATGGAAATCATTGCACCGATAAGAAAATTCTTAAGGAAGGAAACCAGTCCTAAAATCTGTGTTGAAAAATCAGAAATAAATTTTTTCAACTGAGGGGTTACGGTGGTATCCATCCAGGATTGGAGACGAGTCTCCATAGTATTTAATATATTCTTAGAACTTGCGGCCAGTTCCGGATTGTTTTTCAATAATTTCGCTGCAAAATGCTGAATATTGGAAACATAGGTATGCAGGTTATTGATAATATTGGTAATACTACGAATCAATTCCGGTACAAGCGCTGCAAAAAGGGCATAGATTAAAAGAATCATAAGGAGTAAGGATAAGATGACACAAATCATTCTTACCACTTTTCTAATACGATCCGTAAGCTTGCCACCTAATTCTTCAATTAAATTGAAGAAAATTTTTCGTTCCATAAATGTCATAATAGGATTCAAGACATAGGCAATAGCTGCTCCAAAAATAAGGGGAGTAAATACAGTATAGATTTTATTAAGATTTCTTGCCAGAGATCCCATATGAAAAATTGCATAGTAAAACAGAAGAATGGCAGCTGCAGATGCAAAAAGAGTTACACCTGCATAAAGATATTTTTTCTCCCAAGGGAATTTCATAAAAAAATTTTCTCCTAATTCATAATAAAATTGCAAAAGGCCCTAGGGACCTTTTGCATGAATAACACATTTTTATTAATGGTTTTTCTCACGGGCAGCTATAGCTCCCTTGATCAATTCCACAGTTCCATCGACGCCGAAGACACTGCTATCGATACAAAGGTCATAGCTGGCGGCGTCACCCCATTTTTTATTGCTGTAGTAGTTATAATAGCTGGCTCTGGCCTTATCTTTTTTGTTGATGCGGTCTTTTGCCTTAGAATCTGTCAGCTCATACTTATCTGCAATTCTGCGAACACGTTTTTTATAGTCAGCCTTGATAAATACACTGAGGCAATTATCATATTCCTCCAAAGCATAGTCCGCACAACGACCTACAATGACACAGGGACCTTCATCTGCAATAGACTTGATGGCATTAAACTGTGCCAAAAATACTTTTTGATTGATGGGCATATCATTGAGTGCTGCCGTATTATAGCCAAAGGAATAAGTATCCATAACCAGAGAATAAAGAAAAGAATTGGTAGGTTTCTCATCATGATTCTCAAAAATTTCTTCACAAAGTCCGCTGTCTTTTGCAGCTCTGGAAAGCAATTCTTTGTCATAAAAAGGAATACCCAATGTTTCCGCTAATTTCTTTCCAATAACTCTTCCACCGCTTCCATATTGACGACCAATGGTAATAATCGTTCCTGTTGCCATATAAATCAGTCCTTTCTCTTTTAATTCTGCCAACTTTGACAGATATTCTCATAAATTCTACCTTATTCTAAATATTCTGGTAAAATACATAAATTTAATCTATTCACTCATTATTATACAAAAATGCCTGAGGAAAAGCAATCATTTCAACTGAAGCAAAAGTTTCTCAAAATAGTCAGGCAGAGGGGCCGTAAATTCCATATATTCTTTACGGACAGGATGGATAAAACCAAGTACCATGGCATGAAGACACTGTCCCTGAAGCTTAAATGAACTGCGGGATGGTCCATAAACCTCATCCCCCAAAAGAGGATGTCCAATACTTGTCATATGAACACGGATCTGATGGGTTCGTCCTGTTTCCAGCTCACATTCGATATAGGTGAATTTGCCAAAACGTTCTAACACACGGTAGTGGGTAATAGCTTCTTTGCCATTGCTGTAGTTGATAGCCATTTTTTTGCGATTTTTAGGATCCCTGCCGATAGGAGCATTCACGGTGCCTTCCTCTTCTTTGATATTGTTCCAGACAAGGGCGCGGTAACGTCTTGTGATAGAATGGACACTTAACTGCTCCGCAAGAGAATGATGCGCTCTGTCGGTTTTGCAAATAACCAGAGCACCTGTGGTATCCTTATCAATTCGGTGAACGATACCAGGTCGCATGACTCCATTGATGCCAGAAAGCTGATCCCCGCAATGATACATAAGTGCATTTACCAAGGTTCCGGAGTAATGTCCTGCAGCGGGGTGCACTACCATATCCTTGGGTTTGTTTACTACCAAAAGATCCTCATCCTCATAAAGAATATCCAGAGGAATGTTTTCCGCTGTCAGTTCCAAAATCTGATCTGGAGGAAGCGTAAGTAGAATATGGTCCCCCTCTTCTACCTTATAGCTGCTTTTGCAGGCTTTACCTTGTATGGTAACGCGCCCATCCTTTAGCAGTTTTTGCAGGTAGGACCGAGACATATCTTCTGCCTGTTCCGATAGAAAGCGGTCGATTCTCTTTCCTTCCTCCTGCTTAGTTACGGTATATTCAATTGTCTTTTCTTTTTCTTGAGAGAAATTCGAAGTCATCATCCTTATAAACGAATAAAATTGATATAATCAGTACAATAGTTCCGACGGTAACATAAATATCTGCCACATTAAATACAGGAAAATTGATAAAAGTAGTCATAAAAAAATCTACAACATAATTCTGCAATACTCGATCAATCAAATTACCAATGGCTCCTGCAGCAATGGTGATTATGGTAATACCTAGGAGAAGAAATTTACGATCCTTGGGCATACGTAAATAAACATAAGCTGCTATCAAAAGGAAAACAATGCCAATAAGTACAAAGATCCATTGACGATTTTGCAGCATTCCAAAAGCGGCCCCTCTATTTTCAAGATAATGTAAATCTAATATTCCAGGAATAAGAGTGACATCAGACTGATCTTTAAGTTTGGCTACTGCCAGAAGCTTTGCCCATTGATCAAGGAGAATCAATAGAATCATTAGCAGTAGTCCACCCACTATTCTTTTTTTAGATATTCCTGATCTATTACACATTTGTTTTTCCCTCAATATATAAAATCGCTTTTCGCATCTCTTCATCGCTTACTGTGTAGTCAACAACGCCATTACCGATTCCGTCCAGAAGGATGAATTTAACCCGGCCTTTTTCCATTTTCTTGTCGGATTTTGTTGCCTTGATGACCTCGTCCACTGCCAGGTCTCCAATGCGTACAGGAAGATCATAAAGACGGCAACCCCTTTGAATCAGATCAAAATCATCAGCCGAAATCATCTTTCTTTGGAAAGATATATAGGCAGCGGCAATTGTTCCGATGCCCACACATTGTCCGTGGAGAAGACGGAAATTCATGAGCTTTTCTATGGCATGACCGATGGTATGACCAAGATTTAGAACGGCTCTCTCCCCTTGTTCCTTAGGATCGTGTTCCACTACAGTGGATTTGATCTGGCAGCTGCCTTTGATCATGCGAATCAAGGATTGGGGATCCCCCTGGGAAATCAGATCACTATTTTTTAATAGCCAATGATAATAATTCTCATTGCGGATAAGTCCTGATTTTAATACCTCACCCATACCACAGGAAAATTGAACAGAAGGCAAGCTTTTTATGGTAGACATGGCCATATATACCAGACGAGGCTGATGAAAAGCCCCCACCATATTCTTATAGGAATCAAAGTCAACACCGGTTTTTCCGCCAATACTGCTATCTACCTGAGCAAGCAAGGTGGTAGGAATTTGAATAAAGTCGATTCCTCTTAAGTAGGTAGCCGCTGTAAATCCTGTAAGGTCACCAACTACGCCGCCTCCAAGAGCAATCAGGAGATCTTTGCGTTCATAATGATGATCAATAAGAAAGGCATATAAAGATTTAACAGTATCCAGAGTTTTATTGGCTTCTCCTGCTGGAATCGTAAAAAGATCCAGGGAATCAATTGTATCATTTAACTCATTCAAGACAGCCTCAGCATAAAGAGGTCCTACATTACTGTCGGTGACGACACAGGCTTTACGATCCGTAAATCCTAACTCTTCTATTGCTTTCGACAATCCCACAAAGGATTCTTCCCATATAATTTCATAGCTAAATTCATGTTCTCTTTCTACGGTCATATGTTGACTCATGTTCTGTCCTCCGTAATCCTTGGAAAGGGTACTTATTTGAGAAGGCGACTTTCCATTTTTAATTGTAGCGTTTAATTTTCACCAAAAGGCGTCCTTTTTTTGTCCTGGATATGGCACCGTCGTAAATAAATTTTCCCATACCTCTTACCGAAATAATGTCCCCTTCTTTCGGTGTCGAACCGTTGGAGGTAACCATTTTTCCGTTGACAAAGACTTTTCCTGCGGGAATCAGGTCCTTTATCTGACTTCGAGAGCTGGCAAAAGCTACACTAATTAAAGAATCCAGGCGCACAGAAGAAACATTTCCAGTAATTTCTTTAAAGTGAAGGGCTTCTTCGGCTACAAAATCTCCTATATCTTTCACCTGGACACTGCTGTGCTTTACGGTAATAAGTTCATCACAAATAAAAGCTGCCATACGTTCCAGACAATAGACATAGGC
>CAVBGA010000189.1:0-2516 GCA_963594675.1 Lachnospiraceae bacterium | reverse complement strand
AAGGGAGAATTTTATGCATTTCGTGATCTTCCTTCAGGAGAATTGTATTTCCGTAAATTCCAGGGCAGATGTATTTTCCGTATGTTGAGAAAATATGGAAAGAATCCGGAAGAACTTAAAAAAGTGATGGAAGCGATTGGTGCAGCTGAGGCTACAGGCGCAGATTATGCTTGGGACTTCCCCCTGATTGGTGAGCTGGTGATTCGTTTTATGCTTTGGGAGGGAGATGAGGAATTTCCGGCATCGATGCAAATACTCTATTCCGACAATTTCCCTGCAGCTTATGGCACATATGATCTGGCAGAAATTACAGAATCCTGTATCAATACTATTCAGACCTTGCAAAAAAAATTATAAGGTTATTTGGTTGAGAGGTAATGTTATGACTTTCCATTTTGAAGATTTCATTTATTTCAAATGTCAAAGCTGTGATGCAAAGATTCATTGTGACCAATGCGGAGAAGAACTGGCGGAACGCTTGCTTATGGTGGATGGAATCGACAAGATCCAATTTGCAATGAAAGACAAAAAGATTGAGCTGCAATCAGATTGTCTATCAGAAGATGATGTGGAAGACTATCTGGATGAGCTTGGAATTTTTTTGTGATTGTTTGTAGAATGCTGTTAGGTTAGAAATGGAGTTTTGACAGAATTACCTCTATATTTAGAATTTAGATAAAGGAAATTTTAGCAAATGAAAGAAGAGATTGAGAAGATTATTGAAGAATCGGTTCGTCCAGCTTTAAATGAGCATGAAGGCGACCTGGAGCTGGTGGATGTGAAAGACAGAGTGGCCTATATTAAATTTAAAGGTCGTTGTAGTGGATGTCCGGCAGCCCAGATTACCCTGGAGGAAATCGTAAAAGAGGAGCTGTTAAAGAATACGGATCTTATTGATGATGTATATCTGCAGGAAGAGACAGACCAGGAATTATATGATTTGGCGAGGGATATTCTTAGCGGAAAAGTTCAGCTGGGCAATAACTGAAGGCAATTGCCCTAGGATCATGAAGAGATAGATTAGAAATGAAGAAAAATGATATATATGTGCGAACTGGCACAGATTATAAAAAAATGACCAGAGAGCTTCTGGAAGAGGCAGATCTTAAATCCATGATTTCCAAGGGGAGTAGAATAGGAATAAAGCCGAATCTGGTATCTCCCTCCAGGGCAGATTTTGGGGCTACAACTCATCCGGAACTGGTGGCAGCCTTGATCGAATATCTTCAGGAACATCATTTTTCTGATATAGTAATGTTGGAGGGCTCCTGGGTAGGGGATAAGACAGAAGATGCGGTTCGGCTTTGTGGCTATGATGAGATTTCCCATGCATATGGAGTGCCATTTTTGGACATGCAGAAGGAAAAAGCGGTTAAGGTGGATTGTGCCGGTTTGGAATTAAATATAGGTAAGGCTGCTTTTGACATAGATTTTATGATTAATGTTCCGGTATTAAAGGGCCATTGTCAGACAAAGATTACCTGTGCTCTAAAAAATATGAAGGGACTATTGCCCAATTCTGAGAAAAGAAGATTTCATGCAATGGGCCTGCATAAACCGATTGCGCATCTGGCAAAGGTGATTCCACAAAATTTTATCCTGGTGGATAATATTTGTGGTGATCTTGATTTTGAGGATGGTGGCAATCCTGTGGTTATGAATCGCATTTTCGCCGGAAGAGACCCTGTTTTAATAGATGCCTACGTATGCCATCTTATGCATTATGAAATTAGTGATGTGCCTTATATCCTTATGGCAGAAGAATTAGGTGTTGGAAGTAGTGATATTTCTCATGCCAATATTCGGACAGATGCTCTTGATGAAGAAAAACCGATGCCCAGGTCCAGAAAGGTTGTGGAAGTGTCAGATACTGTGGAGGAGGTGGATTCCTGCAGTGCTTGTTATGGATATTTGATTCCGGCCTTAGATCGACTGCGTCAGGAGGGCCTTCTGGATAAGTTAAATGATAAAATCTGTATTGGCCAGGGCTATAGAAAGAAAAAAGGAAAATTGGGGATAGGGCATTGTACCTCTGAGTTTTGTTTTCACTTGGAGGGATGTCCGCCGGTGGAAAATGATGTGTATCATTTTCTAAAAAATTATATTATCGGAAATACTCCTGACTAAATTTTACATAATTTTTAAAAGAAGTTAAGATTTTAATAAGTAACAGGTGGCAGCTTATTTATGTGTTATAATGAAAATTGCTGTTTTAAGGCAGTTATTCTGGAAAGTTATCAGGTAAAACTGCGGAAACAGATATAAATAGGTTAGGAACATTGTGAATGGAACGTTTAGAAGAGGAAAAAAAGAAATCGAAAGATATTGATTCCCAAATAGAGGCAGCTATGGCTAAGATCGTCCAGGAGACGATGGAGGATCTTGTTCCTGCAGAGAATGTAAAAGACGTAGAAAATGTAAAGTCCGAGGAAGAATCAAAGGAAGAAGACAAGACGGACTTAGAGTCAGAGGCTAAGCCCGGACCAAAATCTGAAGCTGGGTCAAGTGCTAATGAT
>CAVBGA010000188.1:0-10769 GCA_963594675.1 Lachnospiraceae bacterium | reverse complement strand
CTTCTATTTTTTGCAGACCATGCAATATAGATTGGCGCCTCATAGCCCGGAACCAGTCGCTTATAGGAATTAACAATAGGATTTGTCAAAGCGGTAATGCTACGCATATGCTTTATCAAACCACCAATAAAATAATATGCCTCCTGGCTAAGTCCTAAGGGATCTGTATCGTCTCTGAAAGTATTTTCCCCATTTTTTTCAAGCGAAAAATTCAAATGCATACCAGAACCTGGGATACCATGCTGAGGTTTCGGCATAAAGGAAGCATGAAGTCCACGTCGTTTTGCCACTGTCTTTATGGCCAGTTTGTAGGTCTGAATACTGTCCGCTGCCTCCAGAGCCGGCATATACTGAAAATCAATCTCATGCTGTGCCGGAGCCGCCTCATGATGAGAGGCTTCCACATCATAGCCCATATCCTCCAGAGTCAGAACCATATCTCGTCTTGCATTTTCTCCTAAGTCTACGGGACCCAGGTCAAAATATCCGCCCTTTTCATGAGTCACTGTGGTAGGCAGACCATCATCATCTGTATGGAAAAGGAAAAATTCACACTCAGGTCCTACATTAAATGTGTATCCCAATGATGCCGCATCCTTCATGGCTCTCTGAAGAATATAGCGAGGATCCCGCTCAAACTGACTTCCATCCGGACGGTATACATCGCAGATCAGACGGGCTACCTTACCTTGCTGGGGACGCCAGGGAAAAATCTTGAAGGTGCTCAAATCCGGATGAAGAAACATATCGGATTCCTCAATTCTAACAAACCCATCAATGGAAGAGCCATCAAACATACATTCATTATTTAAGGCCTTCTTCAGATGATCCACGGTAACCGCTGTATTTTTCAGAACACCAAACATATCCGTGAACTGAAGACGGATAAATTCCACGTCCTCTTCTTCTGCAAAATCCAGAATTTCTTCTTTTGTATAATTAGCCATATTGATCTCCTTATTTTCCGAAATCTGAAAAAGATAATTCTAAAAGTTTCAAAAAAGCAAAAAAGGGCGTTCATTCTGAACACCCTTGTCCTGTGGCTATCATAACAGGGAAACTATTATTTGACAAGGATTTTTTTGCTGTTAAAATGGTACTGTACTATCAAAATTTTTCCAAGGGAGGAGAAAAATGGAAAAACTCTTTAAACTCAAGGAGAATAACACCACCGTCAAAACGGAGATTATGGCGGGTGTTACTACATTCCTGACCATGGCCTATATTCTGGCTGTAAACCCCAACGTGCTTAGTGCTTCCGGTATGGATCACGGTGCCGTTTTCACTGCAACTGCTATTGCATCTGCATTGGCAACCTTTATCATGGCATTCTGGGCCAATTATCCCATCGCTCTGTCCGCAGGTATGGGGCTTAATGCCTACTTTGCATACACGGTGTGTATGACAGACCTTAATGGTATTGATGATCCCTGGCAGATTGCTTTATCCGCTGTACTTGTAGAAGGTATTGTATTTATTCTTCTTTCCTTCTTCAAATTCCGTGAAACTATCGTTAATGCCATTCCTAAAAACCTTAAGTGCGGTATCACTGCTGGTATCGGTCTTTTCATTGCTTTTTTGGGACTTCAGGGTGCAAATGTTTCTATCGCAAATGATTCCACACTGGTATCTCTCGGTAGCTTTGCGAGCCCGGATATGGCACTTTGCCTGATTGGCATTATTATCATTGCAGTTATGATGCATTATGATGTGAAAGGATCCATTCTTTGGGGCATCCTGATCACATGGATTTTAGGTATCATCGCTCAGATGTGTGGCTGGTATGTGGTAGACGCTGATAATGCTTCCCTGATTCCAAGCTTTACAGCATCATCCTTTATTCCGCCTTCTATTGCACCAACCTTCTGCAAATTTAACTTTAGCTGGATTGGAGCCCATCTTGCAGAGTTCTGTGTTATTGTATTCTCATTCCTGTTTGTGGATATGTTCGATACCATTGGAACCGTTATTGGTATAGCTGACAAGGCAAAGCTTCTTGACAAAGACGGAAAACTGCCTCGTGTAGGCCGTGTACTTATGGCTGATGCTATTGGTACTGTAGCTGGTGCTTTTCTTGGTACCTCTACCATCACAAGTTTTGTAGAATCCAGCTCTGGTGTTTCTGAAGGTGGAAAAACCGGACTGACTGCATTAACAACAGGCGTTCTGTTTGTTATTGCCCTCTTCCTTTCCCCCATTTTCCTTGCGATTCCTTCATTCGCAACAGCACCAGCTCTTATCATCGTTGGTTTCTCTATGGCGTCCGCTATCCTGAATATGCATTTCGACGGTGATATTGCAGAAGCAATCGGTGGTTATCTTGCTTTCCTGATCATGCCTTTGACATATTCTATTGCAAACGGTATCATGCTTGGTGTTCTTGCTTACGTTATCATCAAGATCTGCACTAAGAAAGCAAAAGATATTCATCCTATTATGTATGTTATTGCAGCACTTTTCGCAATTCGTATCATTACCCTGATTGTTGGCTAAGGTCAGATAACAAAAAATCGCTGCATTCGAAACCTACAGGACCTGCCACTGGCAGCTCCCTCCGGATGCATGGCAACATAAAAGAGGAAATCTATTCTAGAAATTTCTGAAATAGATTTCCTCTTTTCCTTTGCAACAATTTCTTTTATAATGATGCTTATGTGGCAGGTATTTGCCGCCACACAGCCTGTATTTCTCTTACTGCAGGTCTTAAGATAAGGAGAAAAATGTATGGATAACGAATTAAAATTTGCCATTCTCATCGACTCAGATAATATTTCCGAGAAATATGTAGATATTATTATGGAAGAAACTGCAAACGAAGGGGTAGCCACCTATAAACGTATCTATGGTGACTGGACCAGTCCGACCCATGCTTCCTGGAAGTCTGTCCTTTTGGCCCACTCCATCATTCCTATTCAGCAATATTCCTATACTACCGGGAAAAGTGCCACAGACTCCGCTATGATCATTGATGCCATGGATATTCTTTATTCCGGCAATGTTACTGGATTTTGCCTTGTTTCTTCAGATAGCGATTTTACCCGTCTGGCAGCCCGACTAAGAGAAGCAGGCATGCATGTCATTGGCATGGGTGAAGAAAAGACACCGAAAGCTTTCATCTCTGCCTGCAATCAATTCAAATATCTGGACCGTCTCTATAAGAATAAAAAGGAAAAGGAAAAGAAGGAGGCCCGGAAACTGAGAGCTCAAAGGCATAATGAAAAGCACACCGAAAAAGAAAAAAGAATTCGCAGCGAATTGGATATTGTCCGCGAAACAATTACTGCTATCATGGAAAAATCCTCCGACGAAGATGGCTGGATTTTCTCGGGCAAGTTAGGAGATCAATTATCCAAACGACTTCCAGACTTTGACGTACGTAATTTCGGATTTAATAAATTAACACCCTTTATCAAATCACTGGGTGAATATGAGATTAATAAAATTTCTGCCGGAAATGGTCAACAACAAATCTATTTTCGAACCAAAGAAAAGAGCTGATGCCTTTGCTGCACCAGCCCTTTTTTATAAGCTTTTCTATAAGTTATCTAAGCTTCATCATCTGCGATTGTAATTGATCAAACATCCCTTCAAGATAATCTCTCTCTCATCATCTGTCAGATCACCCAATTTCACGGTAAAAGCTTTCATGCCATCTACTTTATAAGCAGTAATCTCTTCTGCTTTTTCTGCCACTGCCTTTTTGATATCTGGAATAAAGAGATAATCTCCATTTGCGAAAGGAAGATCTCCTTCTGGAATCAGGAAGGGAAGCATGCCCCAGTTGATCAAATTAGAACGATATCTCTTGGTGGCATATTCGTTAGCAATATTTGCCCAGCCTCCCAGAACCTTCTGGCAGGAAGCAGCCTGCTCACGGGCAGATCCATCACCAGGTTTCACTGCAAAAATCGTACTTCCAATACCGGTATTGTCATTTGTAATGCTATAACCCGCATTTTTCAGTCCCTCTACTACAGGTGCCAACTCTGCCAGGGTCTTAACAGGATCTTCACCTGCAACTCTAGCCTTTTCAGCAGTCTGTACTTCTTTTGCTTTTCCTACATAAGCCGGATCTTTTCTGGACAAGGTAAACTCTGCCAGTCCCAGAGGATTGGAACGGTAGGAAGAAGTCTCTCCGGAAGGAATCAATTCATCCGTTGTGGTAACCGGATCATGAATCTCACTGACAACTTTCAAAATCAGGTTATCTGTCAGAGGAGACATTTCCGGCCAGTCTTTGATGTTTGGACCAAACTGAATTTCAACAGAAGGATCTGCCACGCCCTTGCTGTCAAATACACGGTTTGCATAAATAGCACTATCAAAATGATATACCGGATGAGTATATTCGCCAGCAAATTCTGTTGCCGGAGTAAGGAATCCCTTATTTGCTGCTGTGGCTGCAATGGATCTGGCATCCATCAGGGCTACAGAAGAAATCTGACCATTCTGGATCTTAGAACCTTCACGGTTAGGGAAGTTTCTGGTAGAGTGACGAATACTCAGGGCGTTATTGGCAGGAGTATCACCAGCACCAAAGCAAGGGCCACAGAATGCTGTCTTAACAATCGCACCAGTCTCAAGCAGGTCTGCCAAAACACCATTTTTTGCAATCTCCATATAAATTGGTGTACTTGCAGGGTAAACACTAAGAGTAAATGCATCAGAACCGATATTCTGTCCACGAAGAATATCCGCTGCTGCACAAATATTTTCAAATCCGCCGCCGGCACATCCAGCAATGATACCTTGTTCTACATAAAGCTTACCATTTTTCACTTTATCCTTTAAGGTATAGTCTGCTTTTCCATTGAGACTGACCATAGCTCTCTTCTCAACTTCATCCAGAATATCTATCAGATTAGCATTTACCTCATCGATGGTATAGGCATTGCTTGGATGGAAAGGCATTGCAATCATAGGACGGACTTTGTCCAACTCTACATGAATGATTCCATCATAATAAGTAACCGGTCCAGGATTCAACTCTTTATAATCCTGACTTCTGCCATGGATATCATAAAACTCCTTGATCTTGTCATCTGTTTTCCAAATAGAAGAAAGACAAGTTGTCTCAGTGGTCATAACATCCACACCAATTCTAAAATCAGCACTAAGATTTGCCACACCAGGTCCTACAAACTCCATTACCTTATTCTTTACATAGCCATTGGCAAATACAGCTCCAATAATCGCAAGAGCCACGTCCTGAGGACCAACTCCAGGAACAGGTGCACCGGTCATGTAAACACCAATCACACCAGGCATATCAATATCATAGGTCTGCTCCAAAAGCTGTTTTACCAACTCTGGCCCACCCTCGCCCATAGCGATGGTACCCAAAGCACCATATCGGGTATGGCTGTCAGAACCAAGGATCATTTTACCACCGCCTGCCAGCATCTCTCTGGCAAACTGATGAATAACTGCCTGATGAGGCGGAACATAAACGCCACCATATTTCTTTGCACAGGTAAGTCCAAACATATGATCGTCTTCATTAATGGTACCGCCTACCGCACACAGAGAATTATGACAGTTCGTCAAAACATAAGGTATCGGGAACTTTTCAAGCCCTGAAGCTCTGGCAGTCTGAATGATACCAACAAAAGTAATGTCATGAGAAGTAAGTTTATCAAACTTAATCTGCAGCTTCTCCATATTGCCTGAGGTATTGTGATTCTTCAAAATTCCATAGGCAATCGTATTTTTAGAAGCTTCCTTTTTGTCAGGAGCCTGTCCTAACTTTGCTTCAAGCTTCTTTCCAGCCTCTCCATCATCTGGAATCAGCTCGGTTCCGTTAAGGAGATACGCACCGGTATCGTATAATGTAATCATGTTCCCTCTCCTTTTCTGCACAATTTATGCAACAAAATCATTTGGATTCAAATAATAAACGCCTTTAGTATAGCATCATCTGAAAACTGTCGCAAGAAAAGTAAGTCACTATAGAAAAAAATCTTACTGAATGCTATTATATGGTACTAGTACATCTATTTTATAAGGAAAATTAATTTATGAAGAAAAAAGCAGCACTTTTAGTCAGCAGCATTACAGGAAATACAAAGAAAATCGCTGATGCTCTAGCTCTGGAATTAAAAAAAATGGAGTATGAGATCATTTGCCGTTATAATCGGGATTGTCTATCAGAAATCATCGATGCAGACCTCTATCTTATCGGATTTTGGGTTCGAAAAGGCAGTTTAAATGATCAATCTATGGATACGGTAAACCTATACGAGAAGAAGAAAATGCTTGCCTTCGGAAGTCTGGGCAATTACCCTGATGGAGAATATGGAGATTTGGTACGCAGCAATGTAAGCACTTATATCAATAAAAAAAATTATTGTTCTGAAGTCTTCCTCTCCCAGGGGGCCATCCCCATACAACGTACGAAAAAAAGACGGCAACTTTCTCCAGATGCCCCCCATTATCTGGATGATGAAGGCTATCAAAGACATTTAGAGTCCCGAAATCATCCTAACGAAGAAGATTTGAAACTGGCCTGTCAATGGCTCCACCAGCAATTAGAGAAAGACGGATCCCTATGAATTACTATTTTGCTCCCATTGAGGGTGTTACCGGTTATCGCTACCGAAATTTACATCAGGAATTATTTCCGGGACTTGACCGCTACTATTCCCCCTTTATCTCGACTCATGGAAGTTTGAAAATGAAGACTCGGGAAAAGAAAGACATTCTCCCTGAAAACAATCCTAAGATAACTCTGATTCCCCAGCTTTTAGGAGCCAATGCCGATGATTTTATTACTTATCTGGGAATGTTGGCAGAACTGGGCTATAACGAGGCAAATTTTAATCTGGGTTGCCCCTCAGGCACCGTAGTTAGTCGTCATAAGGGCGCTGGCTTTCTTGCCGTCCCCGATGAATTGGATGCTTTTTTTCACAAGGTTTTTAACCGCTTGGACCAAGAGGGGAATCCCATAAAAATATCTGTAAAAAGCCGGCTTGGTATGGAAGATCCCATGGAATATCAAAGAATTTTCACTATCTATGAAAGATATCCCATCTGCGAAGTAATCATTCATCCCCGCACTAAGAAGGAAATGTACAAGAAGGGCGTTCACACGGATATCTTTTGTGAAATCTTCAAAAAAAGCAAACATCCCATTTGTTTTAACGGTGATATCTTCCGACCAGAAGATTTAAAAAAATTACAAGAAACATGTCCTGGCATCTCCTCTGTCATGCTAGGACGAGGACTCTTACGCAATCCAGCCCTGGTCCGGGAGATGAAAGGTGGCAGTCCTCTTAGCAAAGAAGAATTGTTTACTTTTTACCATCGTCTCCTTCAATCTTATCTGGAAATCTACCGCGATGCCAACACGGCATTAAATCGCATGAAGGAGCTCTGGGGCTATTCCTCTGTCCTCTTTCCTGACAGCAAAAAAGCCATGAAGAAGATTATGAAATCTCGTAAACTTACTGACTATGAAGAAGGAATCCGAGAGTTGGAAGACGGTCCACTTATCCTTTAAATCTATGAAATATAGCAAAAGTGGGAACTTGCTGCTGGCAAGCTCCCACTGCGATTCACTACTATTCTTTTTGTTCTTCTCCATCATTCTTTTCCCTAAAAAGCTGCTCTTTAATATCCATTATCATATACCAAACCGTCTCATAATGCATCAACTGGCAGATATTCTTATCCATAAGCATATGATAATTGGGCAGGAATTCATCATCTCCATCCCAATACTGAAAAGAGACAGATACATCTTCAAAAACAGGAATAAGCATGCTGACATCCCCCTTCATCCCGGAAGGAGTAGCCCCCAGTTTTTGGCAGGCCTGCTGCAATTTCTCTCCCATTCCCATGTAATTTTGTAATTCCTTCTCACTCTTCAGAGAGCTGTCATGATAAGCACCTATAATTCCTCCCAAATCGGAAACAGAGGCCCATATTCCACTCATTACCGGTTTGACTGCCTGCCCAGAAGAATAACAAAGATAATCATATATGGTTAAAATACCATTAAAATTGCACGGTTGGAAATCTCCCTGCAGACTTTGCTTTTCTACAAGTCCACTTTTCCTTTCAATCCTTACCCTATGATTTAAGTAAGTCAAATACAAATATGTATCATCTGCTTCCAGCTTATGGAAGCGGATTAAATGTTCCTGATCATATTTTAGAAATAATTTTCTGGCTTCCTCCGCCAGAATCTCATAATTATTCTCTGCCATAGCATTTCCTACTTATTATCTTGTAAAGTCTCTACCTGCAGCCCAGGCCTTTTCCCCATTTTATCCTCGAACCACAACCACATAGGTTCCCACGGAAATACTGTTATAGAGAGCCTGGGCATCATTGTAATCCATATTAACACAGCCATGAGAACCAGAATATTGGTAGATCGTTCCTCCAAAGCTGCTTCTCCAGGATGCATCGTGAAGGCCATAACCTCCATAGAAAGGCATCCAATAACTTACATGAGATACATAGGAAGGAACTCCTTCCTCATTCAAACGTCCCTTCAGATCTCTGTTGGTCTCTTTATCATAAATCTGATAGATACCTGACGGTGTTTTTCGATCTTCCTCTGTTTCCAAACCAGTAACAACCGATGCACTAAGCTGCAAGGTATTGTCCTGATAATAATATACTGTCTGATTAGGAATATCCACTTCGATGTAAGTTCCGTTCAGTTTAGAATCCAACATAGAATTGCTAGAATAGCTTAATTCCATTTCCCCGCTATCTCGATTTACTACTGCATTATAAAGAGCATCTGTCATAGTGCTTTGATCCAAGCTATGACCATACCCTCCATTTACCGACATAGTCACCGTTCCCAGATTTGTCGATTCAAAATCTAAGGTATCATAGGTCTTATCATCCTGACTGGCCAACTCTGCAATAAAAGCTGCTGCATTTTGTTTAATCACATCTGCATTCACGTAATAATAATTGGGGTCGTCTTCACTAACAGAAAGCCAATCCTTAATGTGGCTTCCATCGAGAGTCACCGTACTTCCATCGGTCAATGTATAGGTTTCCTTCAAATCCATATAGGTATTCAAATCATTTACCTGGGCATTCAGTTCTTCATTATCGGACCGAATTTCCGCCTGCTCATAGGCTCCATCTACCTGTGTCACATCCAACTCAGTTTCATTTTGAGAAATTGCTTTCTGCACAGCCTTCCGCAAGGCCTTCTCAATAATCTGGTTGCCATCCGTCTCAGGAACAATGCTAAAATGATTATCCTCTCCCAGTTGCATATAGGCATTTGTAGGTGCAATTACATTTTTCTCTAAAAGCTCCGGCAGTTCATCCAAAGCTTCCTTTACTTTTTCCTTTGAATAATCGAAGGTCATATCTGCACTATATTCCTCTTTCTTATTCCAAAGAAATTGTGGCCAAAGAAAGGGATTTTGTTCTTCCAAAAGCTGCTGAACCTCCGTTCCCGGTGTATAACTATACCCCAACTGGTCCGCGCTGAGTGTCTCCGTCTCTCCATCCTTAAAGGTCAGAGTCAGGCTGTAATCCTCTGCCGTCTTGGCCAGACTTTCCTGAGCCGCCTCCACTGTCATATTTCCTACATCAATTCCATTAATATAGGTACCTTGAATAAACACATTCTGATGTCGAAGGGTATTGCCCAAATAAACTCCGCCTACCAGAACAATCGCCACTCCAAATACAATTCCTACAACTTTCCCTGCTTTCATACTTTGCCTGCTTTCATCTATACCATAATCCTATTTTAAAATAAAAATTCTCACAAAATATACAGCATTCATTGTAGCATATTTCCTTCCTGCTCTGCACTATCTTTTAGTAAAAAGTAATTTTCTCTTTTAAAAAATATATAAGAAATACTCTCTTTTTTTATTTCTTTTACAAAGATAATAGAAAAGGAAAACACCACCTAAAACACACTTGTGAATCTTCTATAAATTCACTATAATAATCATAAAAGTGCAAAGTTCAGAGCCTGTCCAATTTGCATCACTTATTTTATAGATACGCTCTGGATTATTACAAATTACGGAGGATTTATTATGCATGTAGTAACAGACGAAAACGGCAATCCGATACCCCACGGAGCCGGTGAACATAACCACGACCACCATCACGAGCACGGACATAGTCATGAACATGAGCATGGACACAGTCATGAGCACGAATCAGGGGCACAAGAGGAATGTAAAAAAGATCCCACCACAGCTCTACTCACATATATGATCGATCACAACGAGCATCACGCTGCAGAAATTGTAGACATGGCCGCTGACATTGAAAGTAAAGGCAAAGCGGAAGCGGCAGCTAAGATGAAAGAAGCCGTGGATGAGTTTAACAAAGGAAATGCTCTTCTTAGAGAAGCGTTGGAGCTTTACAAAGCATAATTATATCATGGCATGTCTCCTTAATGATTTCGCATTTTGGAGCATGCCATTTTTTCTATCAGGAGGTACTATGTTTCGACTCTGGTGTAAACAATTTAAACATAACCGGATGATTCAGGATACGGTAGTAGAAGATGACAGCCAGGATACCAGAACCCACAAGATTTTAAATGCCGTCAATTCTGCTTGTGATGATTGGGACCTGGCTAAACCCATCTGGCTGGATGCCAATATTCAAGAATTTCAAAGAATCCGAAAAACCAGATTTTCTCAAGACAACTTTATCGAATCCCTTGATTTCGATTATCTGGAAATTCAGATTATTGAGGAGTAAAGGAGAGATAGTGTGAAAGAAAGTAGAGGAAAGCCATAAATTGGCGCACTTAACTAAGCTGT
>CAVBGA010000187.1:0-64237 GCA_963594675.1 Lachnospiraceae bacterium | reverse complement strand
GGAAATAGAAAAGCATTGAGATTCCTTACGGTCCTGACAAGATATTTTAGATATGATCTTTGAATTACTCTAGATATGACTGATTCGCAATAAAATTGCCCTGTGGTTACCATATGAACACTAATAACCAAATCATACACCCTATTGCATTTGGAACATGTAATGCTTTGAACTTATGCTAGCATATGGCCACAGCCTTGTCTATATGATTTTCTAATATAAATTCTGAAATTTAAAGGGTTGGTAAGCATCCCTAATAAAGAAGTAGCTCAAGAGTACGTGAATGCAATTCGTACGATGAGCTGGCCTGGTGTAATTGAATCCGTAGAAGCATCTCGCAAATAATTAGAGTCCCTATGGAATATGGATGTTGATGCCGTTGCGACTGGCATAGAAAAAATATATATGTAAGCGAACAACCCTATGATCCTATAATCATCCAATCAGGTCATACCTGCATTCTATTGCACTTAAACAATACCCTATCCCAAAAAATCATTAATGGGAGTGGAAATTAACGTAAGCAAACAGAACCCCCTGCCACATTCTCTGCGACAGAGGGTTCTATATTCTATAAATTTACACTTTCAACTCATTTCACAGTAACATACTGCGCAAAAAACTCCTCCCATATCCGGAAGCTCATTTCCGGCATGGTGGCATGTGGCATATAATCCACCTGGGTAAACCGCACATCTGCGGTTCCTTCCTTAACGAATTCATGGTCAATAAATCGTCCACATACATTACCTTTACATTCCGACCAAGCCTCTGGTATTTGCTCTTCCTTGTGATTTTTCTTTAACCACATTTCCAAAGTTTTCCCACTTTCATTGTCATGAGTCGGTTCTGCAGGAATCAGCCATTCTTCCTCAGTTCCCCAAAACATCCACAACGGAAGTTCCTTTCCATTATAGGGATTTAATTTGGGATTTTGCGTCATTCTTTCATAAGATCCTCCGAAGAAAGCTCCAGAGCAGGGGGCAACCGCTGTAAAGCGGTCTGTCAATCCTAAAGCCAACATTTCTGTCATTAAGGAACCCCAGGAATGACCTGTGGCAAATACCGCTGATTTGTCAATGGGATAGTTTACCATGGTTTGATCCAGCATATGTTCAAAAAATCGCAATTCATCTGGCCGATCATCTTCTTCAAAGACATTCCAAGCTGCCAAAGATGTCCAGTTTTCATCCAAGCCATTTTCCGGCATAACCACTCTTCCATGTAAAGCCGAAGGGAAAATTACAATAAATCCATATTTGTCGGCAACCTTTGTCCATCCACTATTTCCTGCATAAATTTCACCAGAACAGGTATAGCCATGCATTGCCAAAACCAAGGGAAACCTTATATTTGAGGTTTTATCTGCTGCTTTGCTCTGCGCCAACTTTTCTTTCACACTCTCAGGAACATAGACATACCATTCCCGCATCCAACCATCAAAAAGTTCATAGTGGTATTCCATCCCTAGATCTTTCACTGGATCCTTGGTCACTCGCAGCTCTCCTCCTGGACAACCCATCCATCTGCGCTGTCTATATAGGAAATCCTTCCAAATTCTTCGCTGCAAATTCTTAGCATAATTCTTTGACGCTCCAGGAACATTGCTATAGCAGACACGATAGGCTTCTTTTTCCTGATTCATAGGATACTTTGTCTCAGCCTCTCGATAAAATTCCAGCTGGTCAAATCGCAACTGTCTTGGTTTTTTCTCCGTACCACAAGCTTTTTTCCAGTAATTCAAAGCAGCTTCCGTGGGGACATTGGAATCATCAATAATCCAAACCGGCATGGGAATATCCCCTTTTTTGATTCCTTTACGATGCTTAGGATCCTCATATCCATCCAGATTCAGGCAATAGTCCTCTCCTGCCGCTTTCAAATATTTTTCTGACACTTCAGGAGCCGCCACGGTAACAAGCCCCGCATAAAATGCTGGATTCCAGGCCACTGCCATATGCGCCATAGTGCCACCAGCCTCATAGCCTACAAGATAAAATTTAGATTCATGGACACAGAAAAGAAATCTTTCTGCTGCTGTCAGGGCTGCTTCATTTATATAAGCTACGTCGCCATCTACTTTTCCGTAAGTCTCATCTACACACCAGCTGCCGACACTGTCAGTAAGAGGATTATCGCTCCTACGCTCTGCCTCCAAGAAGAAAACAATCAGTTTTTCCTTGCATTCCTCGCTATCCGCGATTTCCCTCCAGCCACTTTCTTCTAGCAGCTCATCCGCTGAAACCCCATCGGGTCCCAGCACCATAAGTCCAGCCGTGGAATCTCTCACATCTTCTGGAACATAAGCCAGCATGCGACGACTTTTACCATTCTCACCGCCAACCTTCCATTCCAATTCAAAAGTCCCATGATACTCTGGGCGATAGGGATGGAGAGGATCAATCTGGTCAATTTTTGAGTATGTATAAATTGAATCCTTTTTTAATTTCTCATATTTCATAATTTACACTTCCCGTTCTGCCAAATCCGCAATGATACCGTCATATTCCTTATCCAAATGATAGAAGAGCATAATCACAACAACGGCACCCCATGCCACAACAGAACCCCAGATATAGAGATTTTGTACCATAGCTACTGCGGAAGGAATTTCTACTTCCAAACCGGTAAATCCTGACATCTCCATCAACTGACCAATGGCCCAAGCTGCAATACCGCCGCCTAACTTCTGTCCTACCGTAAATGCTGAGAAAAGAAGGGCATGGACACGAATACCTGTTTTCCAATGTCCAAACTCGATAGCATCGGCAATCATAGTAAAGATACAGCCATAGAAGGGAGCTTCTCCAGCACCTCTTAAAATTGCTGAGCCAATAAGAATCGGATAACTTGTGGGAGCAAATTGTACCAAAATCATTGCTACTACATTCAAAAGAGCTCCTGCCATAACCAAGTTACGTTTACCAAATCTTTTGATAAAAGGTGCCAGAATAATAACACCGATAATCCAGGGAATCTTCTCTGCGGTCTGGAGAATTCCCATAACTTCAGCATTACCCAACACATACTGCGCATAGTAAGTAGTACATGTTCCATTTACATTCTGATAAAGAGATACCGCAATCATGGTCAGGGTCAGCATAATGAAATATTTATTTCTCATAGCTGCACCTAAGCGGGTCAAAAGAGGCAGACCCTCTGCTTCTTTTGCTGCCTGAGGATGAAAACGCTCTTTACAGCCACAATAGGTCCAAAGCAACATAAAGAAAGCAATGATTGCATAAATCGTAGTAACGATAATCCATGCACGACGATCTCCTCCCAGTTTATTGATAAAGGGAAGTGTCAATGCGGTAATGATCAAATTTCCGATGGGGGACATGGACATACGGAAAAGGTTCAGTTTTGCCAGGTCCTGATCATCGTTTGTCATGGTAGGTGCCAAGGAAGAATAGGGCAGATTCAATGCTGTATAGCATACCGTTGTGCAGAGATTATAGGTAATAAAAATGTATGCCGCCTGCACAGCTGTCGTGGCATGGCCCGGAACACACACTAACAAAATAGCACTTAATCCATAAGGAATTGCCATCCATAGTACCCAGGAACGATATTTTCCACGTTTTGAATTTACCTTGTCCATGATCTGAGCCATTGCCAAATCAGATACACCGTCAAAGATACGGGATACCAAGAGGATAGTACCCACTAAAGCTGCAGATATACCCACCACATTTGTGTAAAAATATACTAACAGGCTGGAGGTAATGGCAAATACCACATTGCAGGCAACATCGCCCATACCATATGCCAGTTTTTCTATAATTGAGGTGCGAAGGATTTCTCGACCTCCTGTTTTCTTTGTAGATTCCATATAGGGATTCTCCTTTCTCTCCAAAACACCTGCGCAGGTTTTTCCTTTTATGCAAATATTGTATCTCTAAAAATACACAAGAAATAGAAGGATCCTTTCCACTTTTTATTTCCCTTTTACCATTTTAGGGCACAGGATTACTCTCGTGCCCTAAGAAAAAGGTCATATATTCGATATAAAAATATCATCGTATTTTCTACATTACGTTTTTCAAGAAAATTTTTCCTCTTTAACCGAAGCTATCTAATATTTCCCTGTTTTTCCGGACTAATTTTAATAAGCATCGTATCCATAGGTGCCATTTCCAAGGAAAAGTGCAAACCATTTTGAGCCTCTCGACGTTTCACAGTATTCATAGGATGACTGTATTTCTTTAGATAGGCTACAGATTTTACATCTGGGCAAGGAGGCGCTCCCAACTCTAACCATTGATCAAAAGAAGAACCTTGTTCTCGAGAAATTTTTGTCTGTTCTATCAGATAATTGCCCTCAGGAAGATGCTCCAGACAAAAGCGAAAATGCAGCTTCTCTCCCTGTTCAAATACAGAATAGGCATCCTCTGGATTTTCCAAGCGTTGGTAACGATAGCGATAAATACTACTATAGCGACTGCAATTAAAGAGAATCATTTGATACTCCTCCCCTTTTCTGGTGAGCATCCAGTTTTCCCCTTTTGCTACAATTTCATTGCCCAGCTGTCCCAGCAACACCATAGAATAATAACTGGCCTTGGGAATTCCATTGTAAGTAAACATGCCGTAACCGCCATGATACACACTTTCCAATCGAGCTCTTTCCTCCATAAAATCCGTCAACAGCCAATAACCAAATACCGCCATATCTTCGTTATCACAAACATTTTTTGCCAACCAGGAAGCCTTATAGCAGGTGTCTCCTGACAAATCCCGCTGCCACAGAGTCGACGTACATTCTTCGATAAAAATTTCCTTATCTTCCATCCCATATTCTTTCAACAAGGCTTTCAGCTTCTGCATGGAATGTAAAAGGAAATCATCATCATCCGAAAGCACCGCTGGAGCCGACTGCTGATTATAAGTATAACTCATAAAAAGCCCATCCTCCGCCGACTGATCATGGGGATGACACTGCATCGTGATAAAGTCTGGGATGCAATCCCGCTCTCTTGCCAAATCAAAAAACTGTGAAAAACCATTTGCTTCCTGAATTAAATAGGCAAAACATCCCGGACCCCCAAAACTAAGTTCAGAATCTACAGATTTAACCCCTCGATAACAGTTCTCATAAAGTGCATCATAATCCTCCGGAAGAATACAGCCCAAATGCATATAACTACGGCTAATGGTCGTAAATCTCCACTGTAAAACTTCTTCTCTGCCATATCGATCTATAAAATTCTGTACAACAGCACGAATTAAATTCCTCCATTTATCCAAGGCAATGCAGCCAGAAAAGACTGAAGAACGGTCAAAAATTCGGGTTTGCTCCCTAGCTAGCTGTGACGGCATAAAGCTAAGTTCCACATAAGGTTTTAATCCCAAGGACAAAATAAAATCGAAGAGCATATTTACATAAGTAAAATGAAAATAGGGCTTTCCATTTTCATCTTCCCAGTATACATGCATATCACTATCTAAAATTCCATGAAAACGGATATATTCATAGCCAATTTCTTCCTGGGCCCGGCGAATTTGTTCCTGCACTGGAGCTAACAACCCATCTCTGGCATAACCAATATTTAACATTCGTCGCCATTTGATTTTTCTTCCCTTTCCCTGAGTACAATCAAGTTGTAAGGAGATTTCTCGCATACTTGGCTCATGTGATTTCTTAGGAGAATACTCTAATAGAGCCGACACATCACTTCGCATCCTCTCTTGAGGAAGACCTACCGTCTGCTCTCTCTGCAATTGATGCCTTACATCCCGAAATTGCTTGGGTGTCTTTTGATACAGCTGCTTAAAGGCCTCAATAAAGGCACTAGGTGTTTTAAAACCACAATCATAGGCAATCCTTGTAACAGATTCCTCCGTCTGTATCAGCATTCGGGACGCATGGATTAACCGTAATCTCTTAATATATTGGGAAAAGCTTACATTTAGATTCTTCTGAAAAAACCGGGATAGATAACTGCTGGACAAATATTCCTGCTCCGCTACTCCGGACAAAGAAAGGTCCTCCCACCAGTGCTCATGTATATAGTCCAGAATATGCTTCATCCTTTGCACTGTTTGCTCTCTTTGCAACTGCATGCCGTAATTGCCTGAAAAATCTCTTTGAAGACAGCGAAGCATTTTTAGCAATGGGCTGTGGTAGTCCAGAGACAAACTATGATTTTGCAAATATTCCTGAAATATTTCCGCAAGATATTGCCTTATCCTGCGGTAAGATTCTTCTTCACCATTATTATTTTGCGCATAACAATAGCAATGCTTATTCCGATCCCAACCTACAGTCTGTAACACAGAACGCCCCATATGTAAATGCAAAAGTGCGCTATTTTCTGGGCAAGTCAACTGATAAATACCCATGGGATTAATCAAAAGAAGTCCCGCACGCTCCAACTCGTAATTTTCAATTCCTGTAGAAATCTGATTACATCCGTTTAGCCCAAAAAGTAGAGAGAGGCCCTCTTCTACACGAAATTCCAGCTCCTGATTATGATAAATCTGAAATACAATTTCTTCCCGCATATTTCCCCCATCTACACCTGATTTACACCAGCAATAACCCTACAAAAATGCAAATCTGAGCCAAGCCATTCACTCCTTGTTCCAGCCAGTTCACCTTGGGATTAGAGGAATCCATAAAAACTGCAAAGAAAATCATAAGGATCATTCCCAAAATACCGATGCAGAAAAATATAAAGGCAGGAAAACTGAAAAAGCCCGCCAAAATCGCCGATAAGCTAAGCTTTCCCCCATTAATAAACAAGGCCAGCACTAAAAGCAGAAATCCCAAAGGCATAAATATGCGCATCTGTACAAACATAGGCCAAATATTCTTTTTCCATAAAGCTGCAATTAATTTCCAAAGCACTTTAACACCACCAGCCAACAGGCAGATCCAGGCCCCCAGCATAAACATGTTGCTGTGAAGCAGACTTCCCACCCGCACAGCTGATAAGCCGAAAAAAATCACCGGAATCATATCCATAATTGCCATGGGAACCGTAAATCCCTCTGGTATTGTATCTTTTGTCATAGCATTTTCTCTTACTTTCTATATAATTTCTGTGTACAATAATTGATCATCTTATTATAACATACGAACCCACGTTTCCCCCTTGAAAAACTAATACGCCTGGCAATATAATGGAAAAAACATCGCTAAATATTGTTATAAGAAAAGAGGTCTTTATGTATGATGAGGTCACTGATACAGTAGTTTTGATATGGGCTGTATTCTTACTTATAACTGTGATGGTACTAATCATTTGTTGTGCCAGAAAATATATTTTCAAAAGCAAAAACAAGCAACCAGCCCATCCTCAGCCTATTTGTGAATCTCCCCCTAAAATAGTACAAGAGAATATTTCT
Organism: Lachnospiraceae bacterium; assembly: GCA_963594675.1. Lineage (GTDB taxonomy): Bacteria > Bacillota > Clostridia > Lachnospirales > Lachnospiraceae > Ruminococcus_G. The sequence continues at coordinate 56,884 of CAVBGA010000187.1, read as the reverse complement.
CAACCCGAGCCTGTACAAGCTGAGGTTTCTCAACCCGATTCTTCACAAGAGAAAGCCTCGCTATCTCTGTCTTCGCGGCTTCTAATTGTGGGTATTATGTTGCTGATAGCAGTGGTGCTTTTAGCCCTCGTAATAGATGACCCATTTTGTATGAGCGAGGACACTTTAAATATTATAAGTTTAGATGCTTATTTAATAATTTTTGTGTATTTTATGATAGTAATATCTTATTATTGCGCTCTTTCGAATTATAAAACAAGATCTTACCGAAAGGCCAAAAAAGGCATACACGAACCTTGCCCCCCATATTTACTTTCTTTTAAAAATTTCATATGGCATTTTAGGATTTTCTGGGGAATTTTAATTGCATTTTTGCTCGTGATATTAGCACTACCATTTTTGAAGAATAGTAAGTTAGCTGCCTCCATAAACAATTTACAGTCTCATTTACTTGACTCCATAAACAAAGATATTGGCTCCATAAACAAAGATACTATAATTTTGATTTGTGTGATAATTATGGTATTGATTCTCATTGCACTCGTATGTTATTACATTTGGTATTATTCACAGGTAGAGCGTTTTAAACAGCAACTTTGTCCTGATGATAATTTTTATAAAGGCATTCCTAAAGCCTACCGTGCTAAATCCCAAAGTAGCTACAAAACAAACGCAAGCATGTATAAGTCATTGGGCTATTTTGTAATATTTTTGTTTGTTATGATTATAGCAGTATCAGCATTTATGCTTTATAAAGATACCGACGCTACCACGCTTGCTGTTTTTATATACTTTATCGCATTAATAACTACCGGTCTTGCTACACTTATAAATTTTACAACCTCACCCCCTGGCAAATTATTTCATTGGTATGAGATTGTATTCTTTATTTTACTCCTTCCCCTCTATGTACTCATTCTTTTGGTAAAGGACCAGGATAAGCCCAGAAGGCATGGCAGGCGAAGATAAGCTTGGTAAAACTGTAACCATCCGTCGCGAAAGACTCGCAAGCAAGTCTTGACGCAAACCAAAAAGGACTGCATAGTACTCATCTACTATGCAATCCCTTTTTAATTTCTTTTTCTTATATATTCTATATTCTCTTATGTTTCTTATGCTGCTTTGAAGCTGGATTTACCAAATCCAAGGATCATCATGAAGATGGCGTTCAGGAAAAGGATGCCACATGCAAATCCATTTCCGTGACCAAATGCTTTAGAAAGTTTAGCTGAGAATTTTACTGCAAGTACAAGGGTTGCGATACCACATGCAAGTGCTAACAGGTTCAGGGGAAGAAGTGCATTTCCACCGATCTGGGTTGCCATATCTGATGCAAACATGCTTCCAAATGTAAATGCAAGGGTTGCCAGATACATCTTTCCGGACCAAATCTTGTCAAAAATGATATATCCACTATAGATAGGGATCAGAGCTTTCCATCCTGCCACGCCCATCTTGTCGAAAATTCTCCATTTTGCTGCGATTACCAAAATTGTTACAATTACTGATACTACTGTTGCTGTCATAATGTTATTCTCCTTTTCTTATATCTTTTCCTTTATTTCTTGTTTTTTCTTATCCTTATCTCTTTTGTTTTCTTGCTGTCTTTGCTGATATTATTTTACATAAGCGGCTACTACATAACCCGTGCGGTTCAGTCTTGGTGAATATACCAGGGTATATCTATATCCATTATTCTGGAAGCCTTTTTTCAGGATCTGCACATACTCTCCATTGTAGAGACGACCAATTTCTGTTTTTCTTGAGTATACGGTTCTACTTCTCAAGGCCAGATAATTTTTTGTACCACGTACTCTTGCTCCACCAGTTACCATTTCCAGTTCTTTCTCGTTAATCATTGTTCTCATTTCGTTTTCTCCTTTTCTTATGTTTTGTTTTTTGTTTTGTGTGTTTTTTTCTTGTTCCTTTTGATGAGTCTATAATACCAATCGAATCTGAAGAAAAAAACAGAAGTACCATAAGGGTTTCTGCAGAATACCTTAAGCTAAGCTAAATAGCTGAGTTAGGCAGCTGCCTGCAGTTTCGCCGTTTTTTTCCAATGGCCTGACAAGTAGCGTATGATAAAGCAGGTAATCCTGAAAAGCCAGTCCAGAATCATGGCAATCCAAACGCCTATGGCTCCGTATCCCATATAAACACCCAGGAAAAGGCTGAAGAATATACGGAAAGTAAACATAGACAAAATGGATATAATCATTGGGAAGCGTACATCATTGCATGCTCTCAACATATTGGGGAAGGTAAAGGAAAGCGGCCACAGCAATATAGCTGCTGAGTTATGAATCATTACCAATATGTAAGATAAATGCGTTGTGTCGTCATTTAGCCCATACAGCTTAAGGATCCAGGGAAGTCCCAGGATAATAAGAAGGTTAAGGCAAAAGGTATAGCTGTAGGTGATGATCATCAATTTTTTGGTATAATGGCGCACCAGTTTTTCCTGACCTGTACCTACACAACGGCCAATTACTGTGATCATGGCAAGGTTCATCGCCTGTCCTACAATACAGCCCATACTGTCCAATCCATTGGAAACACCATTTGCTGCAATCTGAACCGTACCAAAGCTTGCAATAATGCTGACAACGATGACGCGACCCAGCTGGAAGATTCCATTTTCTATACCACTGGGGATTCCCAGGGACAGAATTCTTTTGATCATAAGCCAGTCAAAAGAGAATTTATCACGGGAAAAATATACTTCATTTTTTGTATTCTTAAGAAGTACATAAAGTATGAATCCGGCTACTGCGCGGGAAATCAATGAAGGAATGGCAACGCCAGCCACTCCTGCATGGAAAACATACATACCTAAGGCATTTCCCCCGATATTGATAATATTTTCTATTACGGACACTTTTAAAGTGATTTGTGAATTGCCCATGGAGCGAAATATTGCCGCACAGGAGTTATATAAAGCTAAAAAAGGAAAGGATACCGCAGAAAATAAGAGATAGATCACACAATTTCTAAATACATCTGCTTCTATCTTTCCAAAGAAAAGGGATATGATCCCATTGTGAAATATCATAATGAGTATTGAGATTACCATGGTGATGCAAATAGAGGAAACCGTCAGCTGACGGGCGGATTTGCATGCATCTTTTCGGTTACCTGCCCCCAAAAATTGAGAAGTAACCACAGCTCCTCCGGTAGCCAAGGCACCCAAAACGCTGATAATAAGTGTGTTCAACATATCCACCAAGGAAACACCGGAAACGGCAGCTTCTCCAGCAGAAGCAATCATCATGGTATCTGCCATTCCTACCGTCAAGGTTAACGCCTGCTCAGCCAGGAGTGGAAGAATTAATTTTTTTAGGTCCTTTTTCGAATAAAGTGGTTGGCTCATTTGTCATTTTTTCCCTTCTCAGTTTGTGTTTTTCCTTTTTACCGAGCTATAATAGCAAATGAATCTAAAGGAAAAGGCAGAAATACCATAAGTATTTCTGCCTTTTTTCTTAAGCCAACTTAAAATAGATCTCGAATTTTATCAATCAAGCTTGTCTTGGTCTCTTCTGTATCTGTGCTTGTTTCCTCCTCTTCCTTTTCAATTGCATCCGTTTTTATAACGAATTGCACAGAATCAATAGTTCCATTTTTTTCTGAGACAAAGGATACCGTCTCATTGTCTCCACCTGTAAGATCCGATAACATATCATCTATATATGTTAAAGAGATTTCTCTGTAAGGACTTTATTGGTCTGGTAGAGAAAATGATCCGAGATTTAGAAAATGAATTACACGTGGATTTAGATGATGATTTTCGCAATTTTATTGTTTGCTTCTATACAGAAGCCGGAGCCGGCATGATTGTGGATCTTTTCCAACAAAAAATTCAGCCGGACAGGGAACGATTGTATCAGTATTTTTCCCTGATTCTTCATCATTCCCTTCCGGCCTTACTTCTCTCTCAGGCAGACGCACCCGAGACTAGCTGAATATTATATTGCTTTTCCTATATATATTTTATCCGCCATTCGATTAAGGAATACCGTATAGATGGATGCCAACACATTGATTCCTACACGCAAGGCCACCGCCGTCCACATACCAAACAATGAGGAGGCAATCGCCAGCGCTCCAAAGGTATTAAAGGCGGTCTGCCATCTATAGCCAGCAGAATAGCCCACACCGATTCCACCGATGATACCAATCAGGCTATGCATAGACTTGGGTAAAAGCAAATAAAGAACAATGAAAAGGGCACATCCTACAACATTGAACATACCTCTGTCCTTAGCCCTGGGCACACCATCCTCTGTAAATGGCAGACATACCGACATACAGGCAATTCCTGCCCACATAGCTCGGGGCAAACCCAGTAAACTGACAATAAGCATAGCACCGGATACGATAAAGGTTAATTTCACATACCACCGATTTCTGGCTGAATGAATGTCAAACTCCCGAAAGAGATCCAGAAATCTTCTTCGATAGGGACGATTCTTTTGATTTTTATAAAAAACCCCCATACAGACCAACATTCCCACCAGTAAACCGATAAGTCGCATCTTATAAGCATGTCCCGTCACATCATACCCATACAAAAGTAAATATCCCAAAACAAAAGTGGAATGATTGTGCATAATCACATTATGACATCCCAAAATCATCAAAAGAAAAATACTTATCACATTGACGAAAAAGGCTCCTATTGGAGATAAAATATTTGCCAGACGTGGTCCCGCCATAAGAATGGCAAATATACCCATAATGGAAAGTAAGCCATGGGTGGTCTTAATTCCGAAATCGGCCTGGCGCAAAACCAAGAGGGCCAACAAAACCGTTACACCTACCACGCTATTGTCATTCCCTGTCCATTTATTGTAAAGGGTTACCACAGCAACACAAAACACCATAACCAGATATACCTTAAAATTATATATCAGGATATGGCGTTGTTTTTCTTTCTTATCTGTCGTGTTGCGAATTAATTGTTTCGAACCGACAGAACTTAATTGCAATTCTTGATAAAAAGTCATGCAGCCTCTCCTTTCCTATTTGAGTGTTAAATGCCAGAAAATTCTGTAGAAAATGCCCGGCAGATAAAAAACTAATAAAACGAAGAGAAGTGTACTGCAAAATTTAAGAAAATGCAAGGGTTACAGCCCCCAAGACTTTACCAACTTATAAATCAATACCTTTCCGCTTATGAAATCCAGCAGTTAAAAATCGAACAAACGCCCTCCTGTTAGTCAACCAAATAATTCTTGTATTATTTTTCTGATTTCTGATCATTCTTGGAACAATATACCGGGCAATCGTTTCTGGATAATCGCCAAGAATACGATATACCTTTTTGGTTTTTTCCGGTAATTCAATCTGCGTACTGCCACCATTTGCTGTTTTCAGAAAATCCGTAATCATAATTCCCGGAGCCAATCTTCCTACTTTTACAGCTCCTTTCGTGATTTCTTCACTCTCTTTCGCCAAAGCCTGGGTAAAATAAGTAACCGCACGTTTCGTGGTTCCATAAATGGAAAGTCCCGTCATCATGGCATCATTGGAACCGTATCCCTCCACATTAAATATTTGGCCATATCCCTGTTTTTTCATCTCCGAAAAAGCAATCTTGGAGCCAAGGATAGTACCTTTTAAATCCGTATCCAGCATAAATTCTATCTCTTCTGCTGTTAATTCATATATTGGTTTATCCGCTTGATTTACTCCTGCATTGTTAATCCAGATATCCACACTGCCAAAGGTATTTTTCGCCGTTTTCCACAAATTTTGTATCTCTTCCTGCTTCCGGACATCACATAAAACAGCTTGTACTCCTTCCGTCTTTTTCGGATAAAGCGCCCTCATCGCTTCTAAGGCCCTATCAAGATTTTTCTTATTGACTCCGGACAATACCACATTATATCCAGCTTTTCTGAATTGTTTCGCCTGCTCAAAGCCAAATCCTCTGCTTGAGCCTGTAATTACTACTGTTGACATAATTTGATTTTCCTTCCATATAAAACAAAAAGGTCCCCCACCTATACTCTCTATCTGATTTTTTTGCGGCATCCGCATTTTTTTCAGTCACACGCAATCCTTATCACTCTGGGAAGCTAACATTATTTCATCGGCTTTGTCATGTATCCAGCAGTGTCATCATTGATAATATGACTGCAAACATCTGCTACAAATCCCTTTTTGAAACCTTGCAAATCACCCCAGTTGGCAGCACATACACAACCTTAGCGTATGCTTTCTTACCAATTCGATCATACAGCCGTCCAGCGCTAATACTCTCACCGATAACAGTATGTGCACTGTTTGCCACATGACCAATATCTCCGAGACCTTCCAATCGAACAACAATGGCCTCCTTATCATATTTGTTATCCGGCTCCTTTACAAGCTGTACACGCATTCCCGGCTTCAGAAAATCTTTGCCATGATAATACTGTGTTCCTGTAAGTGTTATATAAGTCTTGCTCATTTTACCAATTCTCCTTTATTAATAATCTGGAATACTCATTCAAAACATTCCACGTAATCGTTTAATTAATTATCTCATATTTCCTGTCCGTTTTATTGGACTTCCCTTGCATTCAAGCGCTGATTCTCGTCTGAACATTGACATCAACAAGAACAAAGATTTTCACTATTTAAGCTGAATAAACGAATAATTGCTGTTGATCCATGATATACAATCATACATTAATCCCTTTTTCTCTCACGTAGTCTGTAATATCTTCTACTAAATACTCTTTCCCCTGCGTATGAAGGACGTCATAGCATTTAATAATATAATTATCTAAAATTCCGGTTGAATTCAGTATTTTATACACTTTAGCAGGAGACATCTTCCATTTATCTGCAAGACTGTATAACATGAATATTGAAAAACTCAGTTCTTTTTTCTCACACATAAGTACTACCAACCTTTCTGTCACATTTGTACTTAGATTATAACAATTATTTTATTTTCATACACCTTATATTGCAATTATTCGTCAAGTGAATCCGGATAATAATGATGTTACTAAATTTATCTTCACTAAAATCGCATTATTTTTTCACATCCTCCCATTCCGTTGAAAATTCAACTGATTTGTTGATTTGATCGTATTATAATCGAGTCACAAAAGCAAAGAGGTCTCCTAATAACTTAATTAAAGAAAGTGAGGATTTCAATATGGATCGAAAAATGTTTTGTTTTCAGTGTGAGCAGACAGCTGGCTGCACCGGCTGCACAGGAAAAACCGGTGTCTGTGGTAAGACCGCCGATGTAGCGAAACTTCAGGACGAATTGACCGGCGCTCTGGTTGGGCTGTCCCGTGCGGCATGTGATGCCCTGGATGTAAACGAAGACACCTGGCGCCTGATCATTGAAGGCCTGTTCACCACTATAACAAATGTGAATTTTAATGAAAAAACTATCCGCCAACTGATTGATCAGGTTCACGCAGAAAAGTCTCGTCTTGTTCCCGATTGTTCCGCCTGTACTTCTGAGTGCGGACGCACAGATGATTATCATATGGAAGATGTATGGAATGCCCAGGAAGACATCCGCAGTCTCAAATCCCTCATACTTTTTGGTATACGTGGTATGGCTGCTTATGCACATCACGCCATGGTATTGGGCTATACCGATGAGGAGGTAAATCGCTTTTTTGCTAAGGCACTCTTTGCCATTGGTGAGGATTGGGGCATGGACGAGCTGCTGCCTATCGTGATGGAAGTCGGTGAGAAAAACCTCACGTGCATGGCACTTCTAGACAAAGCCAACACCGAGAGTTATGGAACGCCTACTCCTGTTACCGTACCTCTGACTGTAGAAAAAGGACCCTTCATCGTCATCTCCGGCCATGATCTTCACGACCTGAAGCTGTTGCTGGAGCAGACCGAAGGCAAGGGGATCAACATCTACACCCATGGTGAAATGCTCCCTGCTCACGCTTATCCTGAACTGAAAAAGTATTCCCATCTCAAAGGCAATTTCGGTACAGCATGGCAGAACCAACAGAAAGAATTTGCGGAACTTCCCGCTCCGGTGCTGTTTACCACCAACTGTCTGATGCCACCAAAAGCAAGCTATGCCGACCGTGTCTTCACCACAGCGGTGGTGTCTTACCCCGAGATAGCGCATATCGGAGAGGATAAGGACTTCACCCCGGTTATCGAAAAAGCTTTGGAACTGGCCGGTTACTCCGAGGACAAACCTTTCACCGGCATCAACGGCGGCAGCACAGTTATGACTGGCTTTGCCCGCGGCACAGTGCTTGGCGTAGCAGATCAAGTTATCGAGGCTGTCAAATCCGGTGCAATCAAACACTTCTTCTTGGTTGCTGGCTGCGACGGCGCACGTCCCGGCCGCAACTACTATACAGACTTTGTTAAACAGACGCCTGCCGATACCGTCGTTCTGACCCTGGCCTGCGGCAAATACCGCTTCAACGACCTTGACCTTGGAACCATAGGTGGACTGCCCCGTTTGATGGATGTCGGACAGTGCAATGACGCTTACAGTGCTATCCAGATTGCCCTTGCTCTTGCTGACGCTTTCAGCTGCGGAGTGAACGATCTTCCACTGTCTATGGTGCTCTCCTGGTATGAGCAGAAGGCTGTGTGTATCCTGCTGACACTGCTGCATCTGGGTATCAAGAATATCCGACTTGGCCCCACACTGCCAGCGTTCATTTCACCCAATGTGCTGAATTATCTCGTAGAGAACTTCGGTATTGCCCCTATCACTACGCCGGAGGAAGATCTGAAGCAGCTCCTCAAATAATGACACCTATCTGCGGATGCATAGGAACAAAGTTTCCTACACGATGAAAAAAGTGGAGATGGACAAGCTGTACTTGTTATCCATCTCCACTTTTATGTATTATAGCGTCCCCGGGAGGATTTGAACCTCTGACCCCTCGCTTAGGAGGCGAGTGCTCTATCCAGCTGAGCTACGAAGACACATGCAATCTGCACTTGTATAGTATACTATTTTACCCCTTCTCTTTCAAGCGGATTTTTCTTTCAAGGTCTTCCTAAAATAAGGAATCAACATCAGAATCATCACAATCCAGCTGGCATCATAACTAGTATAGACCACGATCATGCTGTGAAAATGTGGAATCCAAAGCCAACACCAAAAAACTCTGAAAAAGCAATAACAAACCATAGTACAGATCATTGGATACGTTGTCTTGCCCAATCCTTTCAAAGATCCCAGATAAATCTGATTGATCATATAGAGGAAATAAAATGGAAAATTATATAATATGGCCTGACAGCCATTATAAATCACATCGGCATCCGTCGTAAAAATCCCTAAGACATGATGAGAAATTGCCACTAAAAATAAACTCAAAGGCAAAATAATTGCTGTACAGACCCCAAGACTTACCCTAACGGACTGTTTCACACGATCCATACAGCGAGCCCCATAATTTTGTCCCACAAATCCTGTCAGGGCAATGCCATAAGAAAAAGCTGGATAATATAGAAATCCTTCCAACTTTGCATAAACCGTCATGCCCGCCACAGCTGCTGCTCCAAAACTATTGATGGTTACCTGCAAGACCAGAGAGGAAATACTCATAAATACTGCCTGCATTCCAGAGGGAAGGCTAAGAGCAATCATTTCTCCCAATTCTTTTAGGGATAGCATTTCTGAATTCATGCGATAGGCGTAAGCCGGATCCAGCATATACAGTCTTCCCATCATCATTAAGAAAAGAATCCATTGGGCAATCACTGTTGCCGCTGCCGCACCGGCCAAGCCAAAATCAAATCCTATAACAAAAAGGGCATCTAACCCTAAATTGATCAGGCAGGAAAAAAATAGATAATGCAAAGGAGATTTTGTATCTCCCAAGGCCTCAAGGATTGCATTTCCAATATTGTATACTAATTGAGGCAGAAGTCCCAGAAAACAAATCATAAGATAGGTATTGCTGACGCTGAACATATCTTCCGGACAGCTAATCATTTTCAAAAGTAAACAAGAACTAACAAGCCCTGCACCCGTAAGAAGCAGGCCTAAGAGCATGCCAAGATGCACGATGGTAGAAATAGTCTTCCTCAATTTTTCATAACGATAAGCCCCAAACTGCTGGGAAACCAGAATTCCGGCTCCCGTAGAAAAACCAATAAAGAAATTAATCAAGACAGAAAGAATCAAGCCACCCAATCCTGCTGCCGCCAGACCATAGGAGCCACAAAAACGCCCCACAATCACGCAGTCCGTAATGTTATAAACCTGCTGCAAAAGCTGAGACAGTAAAATCGGTGCTGTGTAGCTTAACAAGGCCCCTACGATGGGACCTTTTTCAAAATGAATCTCTCTGCTTTTCATCGATTGCTTCGATGATAGAACACGGCTCATAACATCTCTCCTGATAAAATTGAAACGATTATTTTTTTGTTTTATCCATATTTCATTATATCAGCCAATATTTATACACGATATTATCTAATATTTATATACCTACCATAAGGATTTCTTATGCTATGCAACTTTTTTATGTTCATCTGTCATTTGCAAGCATTGCCGCAATAGCTATTGACAATTTTCTAATATCAGATGTAAACTTTTCCGTATAACGAAGGTGTTAGAGCGATTGCTCTGACACCTTTTTTGGTAAGCAGAATTCTTCTTATACTATTAATATTAACAATTTTGAAGATTTAGGAGGAAATATAATGGAAATAAAATCTGCAATGCCGGAAGATTTCGACTACGCATTTTCTTTTATCGAAGACCTGTGGGATTACAACACATATGATAGGGAAGAAACCAAAAAGGTATACGAAAAAATCCTTGCCGACCCTAATAGCTTTGTGTTTTTTCTTTTAAATGAAAAGGGAGAATACTGCGGTTTTTGCCACGGCAGCTTTTTCTCTACCTTCTGGATGTCCGGCACCACCTGCTATCTTGCAAGCATTATTACAAAAGAAAAATATCGTGGAAAAGGATATGGAAAACAGATGATAGATCATGCGAAAAAAATGGCCCAGGAAGAAGGATGCAAAGCTATTATCCTAGATTCTGGAATTCCCCGAAACTCCGCTCACAAATTCTATGAAGCTTATGGATTTGAGAAAAGTTGCTACGGCTTTGAATTGTTTCTGGAATAGGGATTACCGTTTTCTTACTGCAAAGGACAACTGCAGGTAGAAGAGAGTTGATGGTGATTCCAAATCCACATCACAGAGTTCTTGAATACGATTCAGACGATATTTCAGGGTATTCAGGTGAATATGAAGCTGTTTGGCAGTTTCCGTGCGGCTCATTTTACAAAATAGAAATGTTTCCAAGGTCTGGTGGAGAAATTGTTCTGATTGGTCCTTATATTGATCAAGCTTGGTTGGATATGCTAGTACAAGAATTGTCAAAACTGAATTAAGTAATTCATCTACAAGGGATTGGGGTGCTAAAAATTAGTATCACAATCCCTTTGTAACTAATTGCATAATGTTTTAAAATATGCTTTAATAAGAAAATTATAAAACAATTCGATTATGAAAAAGCAACTATGTAACATCTTATGCGAAAAAAGAAGGGAAAGATATGAATCAAAAAGACAAAGATTATCTGGGAAAAGCTCCTATTAAGAATCTTCTCTTTAGTCTGGCCATTCCCACCGTCACTGCCCAGCTTATCAATATGTTGTATAACATTGTAGACCGGGTGTATATTGGACATATTTCTAAGGTAGGTTCTTTAGCTCTTACCGGTCTTGGGGTTTGTATGCCCATCATCCTTATTGTCTCCGCCTTTGCAGCCCTGGTGGGAAGCGGCGGTGCTCCAAGAGCCTCTATCTGTATGGGAAAGAAAGACTATGATACAGCAGAAAAAATTCTGGGAAATTGTTTTGCCCTGCAGATTATTATCTCCCTTGCTCTGACCATACTTTTATTGCTTTTTAACAAGCCCCTGCTTTTGGCCTTTGGCGCCAGTAAAAATACCATTGGCTATGCCGTAGATTACATGAATATCTATTCTGTAGGAACCATTTTTGTGCAAATGACTCTGGGCATGAATATGTTTATCACAACCCAGGGTTTTGCAAAGACGGGTATGTTATCTGTACTTATTGGCGCTATTTTCAATATCATCTTGGATCCTATTTTTATTTTCGGATTCCATATGGGAGTAAAAGGTGCTGCTCTTGCTACCGTCATTTCCCAGGCAGCTTCCTGCATCTGGATTATTCATTTTCTTCTGGGTAAGGAAAGCAAGTTACAGCTAAAGTTTAAAAATATGAAACTTTCCGGAGAAATTATCCTCCCCTGCATCGCCCTTGGTACTGCTACCTTTGTTATGCAGGCCAGTGAAAGCATTATCAATATCTGCTTTAATTCTTCGCTTTTGGTATACGGTGGGGATGTGGCTGTCGGTGCTATGACAATCCTATCCACAGTCATGCAGTTTGCCATGCTTCCTCTCCAGGGAATCGGCCAGGGAGCCCAGCCTATTATGAGCTTTAATTATGGAGCTGGTCAGACGGATCGCGTGAAGGAAACCTATTTTCTTTTATTAAAAATCGACTTCGCCTACGCTGCTATCATCTGGCTTTTGGTCATGATATTCCCACAGATTTTTGCAGGCATCTTTACAACGGATGCCACCTTAATCACTTTTACCAAAACAGCCCTTCGCATTTACTTGGGATGTGTATTTATGATGGGCATCCAGACCGCCTGCCAGATGGCTTTTACCTCCATCGGATGTGCAAAAGAATCCATTATTGTGGCAGTTGCCCGTAAATTTATTCTGCTGTTGCCTTTAATTTATATCATGCCTCATATCTGGTCTTCCTACCAGACTCTGGCTGTATATGCTGCAGAACCCATTGCCGATTTTCTGGCAGTATCTTTTACCATTGTACTATTCAGCTTTCGCTTTAAAAAAGCTCTGGCAAAAAGTCATAAAAATAGCGCTTCTTAACTAAAAGAGGCGCTATTTTCATTATGATAATTATATAGGTAACTAATTCACAAAATCGCAGCTACGCAGTTTTTGCTAATGCTCATACCATCCCACAATTCCTGGATGCATATTAATATTTATCTGCTTGATTTCCTGATATTCCTCCAGGCCATGAACACCCAGCTCTCTGCCGATGCCACTCATCTTATAGCCTCCCCAGGGAGCTTCATTGAAGGTAGGATTGTAACAGTTGATCCAGGTAATACCTGCACGAATTTCCTTGATCACATGCATGGCTCTGGAAATATCAGAGGTAAAGACAGCGCCTGCCAATCCATAAGGCGTATTATTGGCCATATCTATCGCTTCCTGCTCTGTTTTGAAGGTCTGTACCGTAACCACCGGTCCAAAGATTTCTTCTTTAACGATTGTCATATCATCTGTACATTCGTCAAAGACGGTAGGGCGAATAAAACAGCCTTTCGCACATTCCCCTTCTGTATAGCGCTCACCACCGCACATAAGTTTTGCTCCCTCTGCCTTACCTTTTTCGATGTAAGCAAGCACTTTGTTCATATGAGATTCTGAAACCATAGCACCCATATCCGGATTGTCCATAGGATTGCCTATGGTGACAGCATTTGCTTTTTTTACTAGGCGACGGACAAACTCATCCTTAATGCTTTCTTCAATAATGATACGACTTCCGGCAGAGCATACTTCTCCCTGATTGAGGAAAATACCAATCATGGCCCATTCTACCGCACCATCCAAATCTGCATCTGCAAATATCACATTAGGAGATTTTCCTCCCAATTCCAAACCAACCTTTTTCACATTATTGGCTGCCTGACGCATAATGCTTTGTCCTACTTCTGTACTGCCGGTAAAGGTAACCATATCTACGTCCTTGTTGCCAGCCAGCTCATTTCCAATACTGGAGCCGGGACCCATAACCAGATTGACAACTCCCTTAGGAAGTCCACACTCCTCAAAAATTTCGAATAATTTAATGCAGGAAAGAACACAAACTGTTGCCGGCTTAAAAACCACACTATTTCCTGCTGCTATAGATGGAGCCAGCTTCCATACCCCCATAAGGAGAGGATAATTCCAAGGTGTAATCTCCGCACAAACACCTACCGGCTCATGAACTGTGTAGCTGTGCATTTCACCAAAACCGGTGTTAACATCATAACAGCCTCCATGGGGCGTTTTAATCAAACTTGCATAGTATCTGAAACAATGTACAGCATCATCTACATCCGCTTCCGCTTCTCTAAGAGGTTTTCCCATATCCATACAATCCAAGCGAGCCAGTTCTTCGCTTCTGGCTTCAATGGCATCAGCGATTTTAAGAATAATGTCACCTCTTGCCTGGGAATCCATGTCTCTCCATTCTCTAGTTTCGTAAAAGGATTTCTTAGCCGCTGCAATAGCACGTCTGGCATCCTCTATCGATGCTTCAGCAACTTCTGCCAAAACCTCTCCTGTGGCAGGATTAATGGATTGAAAAGTCTTACCTTCACTGCCTTCTACCCATTCACCATCAATGTATAATTTTTGAATTTCCATATGACACATGTCCTTTCTTCAAGCTTTTTCTATAGTTCCAGTTCCTTAAATTTTCTTTTCACTGCTTCCGCCAGGAATTCTGCCGTTCCATCTACACCAAAGAGGCTGCTATCTACCAATATTTGCTTGTAGCGCTTATCGTCCGGTTTATATCCTGCATATTGCATATGATAGGAATCCCTAGCCTCATCCACAGATTTGATCATTTTTCGAGCCTCGCTCTCATCCAAGCCTAAATCCTGAATACAATGCTCCAATCTGGCTTCATAAGATGCATAAATATATATATGAATGCTGTTTTCCATCTCGCTCAGGATAAAATCTGCACATCGGCCAACGATAATACAGCTATCCTTCTCTGCTAAAAATTCAATAATATTTTTCTGCGCTTCAAAAATATCGTCCTGGGTGGTATTGGTGCCCTTTCCCAAAGGAAACATCATGCGAGAAAAGGGATTAACTGTCTGTTTCGCAGCCTTCTCTTCCTCCTGATTAACAAGGGATACAGGAAGTCTTAGTTTTTGTGCTGCCTGGTCCACAATATCCCTGTCATAAAATTCAACACCTAAAAGTTCACTCATTTTTTTCGCAATCGGACGGCCCAAGCTGCCAAACTGTCTTGTGATTGTTACTACGTAATGCTTCTTTCTCATATAAAAATTTCCTCCTGTTTGCACCTACTCTATAAGACAAATCCGGCAATAAAGAAACATATAATAGATAGTACACTGGCTATAATGACATAGGGAATCTGTGTCAAGGCATGCTCCATATTATCAACTCCTGCGGATTGAGAGGCCAGCAAAGTGGCATCTGCATAAAAGCAGGCATGACTGCCAAAAGTACCACCGGAAATAACTGCCGCCATAATAAGAACCGGATTGGCTCCCAATGCCGCCCCTAAGGGAAATACGATAGGTGTGATTACAGAACTCATGCCCCAGTCAGATCCTGTGGTAAAGGCAAGCACAGCGCCTAAGATAAAGACCATCGCCGGAAATACTGCCGCAAAAAGAAAGGGCTCCGCTATCTGAATAATGTACTCTGTCATTCCCATCTGTCCCGACAGATCCTTGAGAACAAAGGTAACAAGAAGCATCGTCAGAGTGGGAAGCATGTCCCCGAATCCTCGTATCATACTGCTTAGAAATTCATCCACAGAAAGTATTTTCCTTGGCACATACATAACAAAGCATACAATCAGCGCCCAAACAACTGCATTTAAAATATCGCTGGTTGCCACTGTAATTCCCACCAAAACCCCCATGGGAATAAGAAAATACCAGATATTTCCATCTTCATCCATGGCAGGATCATCGTGATTGTATTTACGGCTGGCATCGGAATATACTTTTCCTGTCTCTTCCACACGCTGAAAGGCCTTTTTCATTGGACCTAGTTTAGGTATCCAACCCATAACAAAGAGAAATACAATAATCAAGGTAATGATAGGATAAAAAAGGAAGGGAATTGCCTTCATATAAGCCTGCATGGCAGATGCTACTCCCAAAGCCTTCACACTGTCCTGCTCATAAAAAAGACTGGCATAAAAAACAGCCCATGTAGAAAAAGGAAGCAGCACACATACAGGAGCCCCTGTGGAATCCAACAAATACGCCAAAGTCTCTCTGGGAAGCTTCTGTTTATCGCTAATCTTCTTCATACAAGCTCCGATAGACAATACATTCAGATAGTCATCCACAAAGATCAATATTCCCATGATAAAAGTCGTCATCATGGTTTTTTTCTGGCTATTGCATATCCTTGAAATATATTTTGCAAAGCCAAAACTACCTTTGGAATCTGTCAAAAGACTGATCAAGCCACCAAACAGGAGACACACCAGCATCACCCATACATTATCCGCCAACTGATCCTGTAAGGCCTGACTCCAGCCTGACATAAAGCCACTACCAAATAAAAATATTGCTGCTACCATAGAACCGGCAATCATGCACTCTACACATCTTCTTGTAACAACTGCACCTACAATAATGAACAGTGTGATAAGTATCGCTACAAGCCCAAGATTCATATCTTACCCTCGCTTTTTCTAAAAAAATGAGGCACACCCCATTTTATGGAGTATGCCTCTTTGCATATAATATCTATGCTGTTATTTGTAACTGTCTTATCTCCCTATGTATTCACAGTTATATCTTTTTTTATTTTAATGTTGCCTTGACATCTGCCAGAGCCTCATCAAATCTAGAAATTACATCCTTGATATCCTGCTCTGAAATAACAGCTGTCGGCTCAAAACGAATGGTCTTTGCATTAACCAATGTACCAGCTGTCATGACACGTCTTGCAAACAGTCCCTTGGATGTTTCATATCCAAGATCACATGTATGGAATTCTACAGCCAGCATAAGTCCGGTACCACGAACCTCCTGAATGATTTCCGGATACTTAGCTGCAAGAGAATCCAAGCCAGCCTTAAGAACTTCTCCTTTTGCCTTGCAAACGCCAGGAATGTCATTCTCCAGCATATATTTGATGGTGGCAATGGCTGCTGCACAGCAAAGTGGGTTTCCTCCAAAAGTAGGAGATCCAAGAAGCCATGGATTCTCAACCAGCTGATCTACCCACATGGAAGGCTTACAAATGATACCTGTAATAGGAAGAATACCGCCACCAAAAGCTTTACCATAGGTCATGATATCCGGAGTAACACCTTCTGCCTCACATCTCCACATTGTGCCGGTACGACCCATACCTGTCTGAATCTCATCAAAAATAAGAGCCACACCATACTCATCACAGATTTCTCTTACCTCTTTCAGATATCCCTTAGGAGGAATGATAACACCAGCTTCACCCTGAATTGGCTCAAGAATCACTGCTGCCACCTTCTCACCTACAGCAGTCAGATTTCTGATGGCCTTGCGCATATCCTCAGCATTACCATATTCTACGTGCTGTACCTGCTGTACCATAGGTGTGTAGGGCACACGATAGGTAGATTTACCACCCATGGAAATAGCACCCATAGATTTGCCGTGGAAGGCACCTACGGTAGAAATATACCAACGTCCGCCAGTTGCAATACGAGCAAGCTTAAGTGCCATCTCAACTGCCTCAGCACCACCATTGGTAAAGAAGCAATATTGCAGATCACCCGGTGTAATATCTGCCAGAGCTTTTGCAAGATATCCACGAAGAGGATCCAAAAGTTCCTGTGAATGAAGAGCCTGATGATCAAGCTGTGCCTTTACTACATCCAAAATCTCCGGATTACGATGTCCACAAGTATAAATTCCGAAACCACCAAGACAGTCGATGAATTTCTCACCGTTCAGGCCATAGCAGTAAGCACCCTCATCCTGCCACTCAAGAACCGCTCCTCCTTCTGAGTCAGAAGAAACAGATTTACGATATTTAAGCCAGCCTGGACTTACAAAATTGTCAAAATGATCCAGGGTCTCAGCAACCATTTTCTTTTTCTCTTCTGCTGAAATATCCTTGGTATCGGTCTTAATAAGTCCGATTACTCGATCAAGATCACTGATTACTTTTTTGCTGTCTGCCATAATAATTACCTCTCTTTCTGGTTATTTCGCGTAAAAAAAATGCATGAACTTAAATCTAAATTCATACACCTTTGTATTTCACCTGATGGTCTTCACTTGAAATAATCATTTGTCTCCTAGCAATGTTCTGTCAAAATTTCTTTAACTGTTAGCTGTATAGTAACAAGCTTTCTTTCATCTGCAAATACTTATTTTATTGTATCTTCCGTAAAAGTCTACTCTTTTTCACTTACAAAATACTCTTTGCAGTTGATAAAATACTCTTTTAGGAGTACTATATAGTAAAGACTAACTAACAGGAAGGGACTTTTATGGAAAGAAACGACATTATGATGCTTAACAACCTCATCTATCAGCTTTATGAGACGGACAACCTTCTCTTTATCCGCCAGAATCTCCTGCGTCATCTGCGCTCTTTGATTCCCTACTCCTATGGCAGCGTCCTTCTCTCTAATCTGGATCCCGTGCAGCCTAAGTTCACAGATCCGGTCTGCGATCCTAAAGAATTTAAAAGTGCCGAGGAGAAGTACATTCAGATTTCTCAAAAAGATCACTCCCTATGGACCATAGACAGCGGATACTCTACCTTAATCTGTGAAAGTAAGATGCTCCCGGATCATAAACGCCTAAACACTCCTATCTATCTGGAATGTTACAGTCACTATAATATCTATGATTCCCTGCAGCTTAATATCACCTACAATAATAAGTTTTTAGGCGTCCTGACCTTATACCGCACCCGCCAGGATGGGGCCTTTACTGATGACGAAACCTATTTTATGCGTATGATCGGTTATCACTTAAATCGCCTTTTTTATCGCATTCTTCTTCCAGACACAGACAAAACATCTTCTGTTAATGATAGTGTTGTGGGAAATTTAACAGAACAATATGGTCTCACCAGCCGGGAACATGAGATACTTGTATATCTTTTGACAGGAAAAGCAGAGACCGCCATTGCTGAAGATCTCAAAATCACTGTCTCTACCTTAAAAAAACACATGCAGCATATTTATCGCAAGCTTGGTATTTCCGCTCGCTGGGAACTGCTGAAATTTTTCAAATAATTCTTCTTTCTTTCACATAGTAAACATTCACAATACATGTATGCCTATGATAAAATCAAGGTGAATATTTCATCCTTGGAAGGAGGCAATTTATGGCACTACTTATTTTACTTATTTTAATCATTGCAGTTGTCTTAAAAAATGTACGAATCGTTCCACAGGGAAAGACTTACGTCATCGAATCCCTGGGAAGGTACAAAACCACCTGGGAGGCTGGTCTTCATGTTAAGATTCCCTTCCTTGAGCGAATTGCAAGCGTTGTATCTCTCAAAGAGCAGGTATTGGATTTCCCTCCGCAGCCTGTTATCACCAAAGATAATGTAACCATGCAGGTAGATTCCGTAGTTTTCTGTCGGGTATTTGATCCCCAGAAATACACCTACGGTGTGGAGAATCCCATTATGGGTCTGCAAAATCTGGCCGCAACCACCCTTCGTAATATTATCGGAGAGATGGAACTGGACCAGACTCTGACGGGAAGAGATACCATTAACAAAAAAATGGAACATGTTCTGGATGAAGCTACTGATCCTTGGGGCATCAAGGTCACTCGTGTAGAATTAAAAAATATTCTTCCTCCCGATGAGGTAGAACAAACCATGTTAAAACAGATGAAGGCAGAACGTGAAAGAAGACAGACAGTCCTGGAAGCCCATGCCCATCAGGAATCTGTAGAAGCACGTGCTGAAGGTGATAAAAAGGCGAAAATTCTTGCTGCTGAGGCAGAGAAGGAAGCTCAAATCGCCCTTGCCGAAGGACGTGCCAAATCTATTGAGCTGGTATATAAGGCAGAAGCAGAGGGTCTTCGCATGCTTACCGAGGCAGCCCCATCAGAAAATATCCTTCGTTTAAAGAGTATCGAGGCATTGAAGGACGTAGCAGATGGAAGAGCTACCAAGATTTTTCTTCCCTCTGATCTGGCAAACACCCTATCTTCCGTAGGTGCCATTGGAGAAGCCTTGGGCATCGGCGACGCTAGCGAAATTGATAAAAGTCCCAAACCTGTTAAATCATTAAAAGAGGACCCCTGCCTTAGCTCGGAAAGCAGCGCAGAAACGATCAATGCATGGCAGACAACAGAAGCTAATAACGAATCGGTTCATACATTTGACAACTAAGTATCTGCCTATATTTTAACTGCAGAACCTAAAAAAGAAGTGCCGCCGTAGGAATCATCTTTCTTACTGTAGCACTTCTTTTTTATATTTTTTTCTTTTAATTATCTCTGGTCAACTGCTTCATCCATTTATAACCGCAAAAACGCCAAAATACAATAGGTGCCTTATAAATCTGGTCACACTGGGAAAAGAACACCACCCAAACTACGGGAAGTTTCCACACAAAAGCACTGATGAAGGACAGGGGAACCACCACAGCCCAAGTACTGATCATATTTAACAAAAGGGTAAAATTTGCATCTCCGCCACCTCGAAGAATTCCATTCATTACCGGCATCATATAGCTCATAAAGACCATAAGAACCGCCATAAGAATCAAAAGCTGATCTGCCATAACATATGCCGAATCTGTCAAAGAATAAAGACTAAGCAAAGGCTTGTGCAGCAAATACAGAGCCAATCCTAACACGAGGCCCAGTAACAAATCTAATAAACTCAAGGTGCGGGCTTCCGCTTTTACCTCTCCCATATTGCCTCGACCAATAGCCGTTCCAATCATTACTGTAGAAGCCGACGCCATGGCACGAACAATCACCTTCAAATATTGATAAAAGGTCGTAGCAATGGAATTAGCTGCAATGGCATCCGAACTTAAATGTCCCAGAATCGCACTCTGCAGAGGAATAGAAAGAGCCCACAAAAGATCCTGCATAAGAACCCGGCTTGCCAAAACATAAAAATCATGACTGATGTTCTTATCTTTTTTAAATGGATTACCACGAAAAATCTGTATCTTGCGATCTATCTTTATGGCATAAAAAAGAACAGTAAGAAGCTCTACGATTCTGGCAATTAAAGTACCTATGGCAGCCCCTCGAATACCTAACTCCGGTGCCCCGAACTTACCAAAGATCAGACAATAGTTCGCTCCCACATTTATCAAAAGAGAAATACAGGATACGATAAAAGCAATACGCACCGTATCCGCGCAGCGCAACGTAGCAAGGATGGTCTGTGTAATCAAAAACAAGATAAAAGTATATTTAATCAAGGACATATAGGCCATGCCCTCGGAGGCAATCGCCTCATCCGGAGTAAATAAAGCAATCAACTGCCCCGGAAACATAAAACAAATCAACCAGGTAAGAATTCCGCCTCCAATAGACAGCTTCAGTCCACAGCCCCCAACCTTCCGCAAGGACGCTACATTTCTTTTTCCCCAATACTGAGATCCGATTATGACCACCGCATCACAGATGGCAACCGAAAGCTGCTGAATGATAAAAAATATCTGATTTACCGTTGCTGCTCCGGAAAGAGTCACCTGGGAATAACTGCCCAGCATCAGATTATCCGCCATATTGACGCTGTAAGCGACAATATTTTGCAAGGATACTGTCAGCAATATGGTGAATAAACGCTTGTAGAATGTGTGATTCTTCGAAAAGAATGTCATTTTTTTACCTTTCATTACCGTGATTAGAATTTGTTACTTAAATAACATCCGATTAAACGCCCCTAAAAAGAACGCTATTCTACCTACTCAATATCTCATCCTGAAGATACTCCATAAACTCCCAGGCAGCGTCCCTCAAAGGCTCATTCTCCGCCTTCAGATATCCGAAAGAGATCCTGTCTTCATATCCTTCCACAGGGATCATGCGGAAATTATATTCCTTAAATTTCTCCCGAATCCAGTAGCTTCCCAGATTACAGACCGTTCCCTGCTGCAGCATCCGGATCATCATATGATCACTATTTGTGGAAATAACACGAGTCAACCGATAAGAATCCGGATCATTTTTTTTATGTTCTCCCAGCCATTCCTGAACTGTAAAATAATCATCATCCGCCTGAATATAAGAAAAATCCGCCAGTTCTGATGGCCGAATGGAGTTGCGATGAAAGCAGGGATGTTTTTCTCCTGCATGTACCACCAGC
Source organism: Lachnospiraceae bacterium (assembly GCA_963594675.1). GTDB lineage: Bacteria > Bacillota > Clostridia > Lachnospirales > Lachnospiraceae > Ruminococcus_G. The sequence continues at coordinate 34,764 of CAVBGA010000187.1, read as the reverse complement.
CCGGAACGGAAAAGTTCTACATATTCCAGACGGCGTTTTCTTGCCATTAGATCCAAGGCATATTTTCGATCCATAGGAGCAAAGACAAATCCCAGATCGTACTGTTCTGTAGCCATACGATCCAGCATTTCCTCGATTCCGCATTCTGTGAAGCAAAGGGTGATTCCCTTCTCCTGAAGGCGCCCATAATAATTGGCTAAAACTGAAGCCATATAGCTGCTGGGATTGGAGGCAATGCGAAGCCAACTGCCGCCTTTTTCCCGACTGGCCTGCCGCACCATATCTGCATCTTTCAAGGTTTTTTCCGCATATCCATAAATCTGCATACCTTCATCTGTCAGAACAACACCTTTTGATTGTCTCTTAAAAAGAGACATATTTAATTCTTTTTCCAAGGATCGGATTACCATACTGACATGGGGCTGGGTGGTGTATAAGGCATCCGCCGCTTTTGTCAGCGAAGAAAGCTTTGCACAGGTTACAAAATATTCTAGCTGTTTCAAATCCATAAATACCCCTTTCCGTCAGATAGGACTTTCTGATTTTTGCATAAAACAATCTCGCTATATCAGATTATATAGCGAGATTGTGGATTCGTACATTATTTTCTATTCATTCCCTGATTATATTTTCTCATAAAGATAAGCAAGGCCAGGAACATAAAAAGGCCTGCCGCCGCCCAGGTGATAGGATATACCGCTGCTACCGTTGCAATGGTATGCCATTTTGCATTAAAAGCATAAAGTATAACAACTCGGAATATGCAAAGAAAGCATACACTAACCACCATAGGCCAGGTTCCGTTGCCGAAACCTTTCAAGACACTTCCAAAAGCATCCTGAAAACAGCAAAGGAAATACAATGGGAAGGTTACGGATACAATGGAAACTCCTGCCTCGATCACCTCGGTATCCGGATTGAAAAGTCCGAAAATCTGAGGTGCGAAAAAGCGAAGGAGATTGCCAAGTACCAGACACACTACAACCCCAAGAATAACCCCTGTAACGGCTCCACTCTTGACACGATCCTTGCGTCCTGCCCCGATATTCTGAGCTGTATAAGTAACCAGGGCCTGACCAATGGCCACCAGGGGATACCAAATGAAAAGTTCCACCTTGAAATACACCACAAAGGCTGCGATAACCGCAACACCAAAACCATTGATCACCGCCTGCACCAAAAGATTGGCAAAAGTGACGATCATAGATTGAACACCTGAGGGAATTCCTACCGCCAGTACCTTCTTTAACAGATAGCCATTGATCATGGGCTGCTTAAGATCCAAGCGAATTTCCCTTTCCAAACGCATCAGATAACGGATGGTAAAGAAAGCTGCCGTAGTCTGAGACAGGAATGTAGCCAAAGCTGCACCGGCAACGCCCCATTTCAAGAATACAATCATAAGAAAATCCATTACCACGTTGGCTAAGCCACCATAAATCTGGAAGCGCATGGCCGCAGCAGAGTCTCCCAAAGCTCTCACAACTCCAGAGCAGAGATTATATAAAACAATGCTGAAAATACATAAGAAATAAATTCTTAAATAAGTTACCGCCAAGGGCTGAATGCTTTCCGGCGTGTTCAGCCATTGCAAGAAGGTGGGCGCGAAAAGCTCACCAATTGCCAATAAAACAAGAGCACCAATCACACCAAAGGTTACCATGGTCTGAATCAGTTCATGAAGTCGCTCTTTATCCTTTGCGCCAAAGGCTTGTGCAGCAACCACATTGGAACCTACGGAAATTCCTGTAAAAAGTCCTACCAGACATGTAACCAGAAGATCACTGGCTCCTACAGCAGAGGCTGCATTGGTACCTAGATATCTGCTGACAAAAAACAGATCCACCGTTCCATACATTTGCTGGATTAGGGAACTGCCAAGCAAAGGCAGGGCAAACATAATAATCGCCTTCCAAGGAGTTCCCACTGTCAGGTCTTTTGTTGATTTTTTCATAAGTTCTTCACAAAGAGACAACGGATAGCATTCAATACGGCCAGAATCATAACACCTACATCGGCAATGATTGCTACCCACATATTGGCGATACCAAAGGCTGCAAGTATCAGACAAAGGATTTTAACGCCAAGAGCGAAGATGATGTTCTGTTTCACAATTCCCAGACACTTTCTGGAAATCTTAATTGCCTTAGCAATCTTAAGAGGATCATCATCCATCAGAACGATGTCAGCTGCCTCAATGGCAGCATCTGATCCAAGAGCACCCATAGCAATACCGATGTCAGCACGAGACAGAACTGGTGCATCATTAATACCATCACCAACAAAGGCCAGTCTCTTTCCTCCCTTACACTCAGCCAAAAGCTCTTCTACAGCAGTTACTTTATCAGCCGGAAGAAGCTCTGCTCTGTAATCGGTAAGTCCAACCTCTGCAGCAACCTTCTTTGCAACTGCCTCAGCATCTCCTGTCAGCATAACCGTCTTTTCTACGCCTGCATGCTTCAGCTCTGCCATAGCTTCTTTAGAAGTAGGTTTCAACTCGTCAGAAATAACGATATGTCCACAATACTCTCCATCAATAGCTATATGAATAATCGTTCCTGTATGGTGGCATGTGTGTGCTTCCACGCCCACTTTTTTCATCATTTTTTCATTACCGATAGCAACATTCTTGCCATCTACCTTAGCCATAATACCATGGCCACTGATCTCCTGAAGATCTGTTACTCTGGACTGGTCAAGTTTACCAGCATAAGCCTTCTGAAGACTAAGGCTGATAGGATGGGAGGAATGACACTCTGCAAGTGCCGCATACTCCAGAAGCTTCTTGTCATCCATAGGGTTGTGATGAATGGCTGTTACCTCAAAATTACCCTTAGTAATCGTTCCTGTTTTATCAAAGGCAATAACAGATACCTCAGAAAGAGTTTCCAAATAGTTGGAACCCTTCACCAGAACACCCTGACTGCTGGCTCCACCAATTCCTGCGAAGAAACTCAATGGGATACTGATTACTACTGCACAAGGACAGCTAATTACCAAGAAAGTACAAGCACGAAGCACCCAGTCACTCCAGATGGCTCCTGTACTCGCATAGCCAGCTCCACCAATTCCTGTAAGCATAATGAAAAGAGGCGGAAGAATAGCAAGAGCCAAAGCTGCATAACACACAATAGGTGTGTACACACGGGCAAATTTGGAAATAAAGTTCTCAGATTTTGATTTTCTGGAAGCTGCATTCTCTACAAGGTCCAGAATCTTAGAAGCTGTAGATTCATCAAATTCTGTGGTGGTCTCTATCTTAAGAACACCTGTCATATTGATGCTTCCACTAAGAACCGTCTGTCCTGGCGCCACATCAACAGGTTTACTTTCACCTGTCAGAGCACTGGTATTCAGCGCGGAACTACCTTCTTTAATCACACCATCAAGAGGAATTTTCTCACCAGGCTGTACCACAATAATGCTTCCCACTTCTACTTCATCAGGGTCTACCTGTTCTAACTGACCGTCCACCTCAATATTAGCATAATCCGGACGGATATCCATCAGGTCAGAAATATTGCGACGGCTCTTTCCTACGGCATAAGACTGGAACAATTCTCCTACCTGGAAAAGCAACATAACGGCAACACCCTCACCATACTCACCAAGTACAATGGCGCCGACAGTTGCTACTGTCATAAGGAAAGACTCGTCAAATACCTGCTTATTCTTAATACCCAAAAAGGCTTTTCTTAATATGTCATATCCTACTGTCAGATAAGGAATCAAGAAAAGAATGATCAATGCCGGCTTAGGCATGTTCACATCAACAATTCCTTCTGAAATCAGATATAAAGGCACAAAGAAAATTGCCGCAATTATGATGCGAATCAATAGACGTTTTTGTTTTTTATTCATAACTACTCCTTCAATTACGAAATACAGTTACCTGCAGGACCTGCCACCGGTAGCTCCCTCCGGATACATGGCAACAGAAAAACGGCTGCAGGCAGGCTTTTTCACCTTCCTGCAGCCGCCTTCAGCAGTGTTTATTCTTTACGAACAATCAGATATTAGATAAATACTTCACAGTCGTCCTCAACTTTTTTGCAGTTTGTGCGAACATTCTGCATAACAGTTTCAACATCTGCACCTTCGTCGAATTCAACTTTCATTTTCAGTGTCATAAAGCTTACAGTTGCGTCTTTAACACCCTCTGTGCCTTTAGCTGCTACTTCCATCTTCTCTGCACAAGCTGCGCAATCAACGTCGATTTTGTAAGTTTTTTTCATAATTGTTAACCCTTTCTTTGATTAATTTTTGTTTTATAATGAACGCTCTTGCGTACATTTCTTTCTAAGATATACCCTATGTCCGGTGGAGATTGTCCTGTCGTTTTGTCTTAACTAACCGACCACCCAACAATATATATATTCCTTTTTTTAGCAAAGTGCAAGTTTTTTTGACTTCCAAAATGCTATATCTCTTCTCTTGACTTTACATTTGCACTTAGTAAAGACTATTTTTCTTTAATTTTTCCCCTGGGAGTAAAGATGACAAGCTACCTCATGGTCCTTGGCAACTTCCACCAATTTAGGTTTCTCACTTTTGCAAATATCCATACAGCGGTCACAACGATCACAGAAAGGACATCCCTGAGGCATGTCTAAGGGACTTGGAGCCTCACTTTCGATGCTCTCGATTTTCTTGGAAAAATCCATCTTGATATCAAAGACAGATCCCAAAAGAGCCTGGGTATAGGGGTGCATCGCATGCTCGCCAATATCCTCTCCCGGCATAGTCTCTACAATATTGCCAAGATACATAACTGCAATCTCATGAGCAAAAGACTGTACCAGACCAATATCATGACAAATAAAGCCGATGGTAATATTTCTTTCTCTCTGCAGCCTTGTGATCAATTCAATAATCGTCTTCTGTACCGATACGTCCAAAGCACTGGTCGCCTCATCCATAACGATTACTTCCGGCTCCAAAGCCAAAGCTCTTGCAATAGCTACACGCTGACGCTGACCACCGGACATATTATGGGGATAACGATCTGCCATATCTCCCGGAAGTTCTACCATCTCCAGAAGTTTTCTGGCGGCCGCATCCTTTTCAGAAGCCTTAATTCTTTTAAAGTTCATCAGGGGCTCGCAGATGATGTCCCTGATCTTCATTTTGGGATTAAAGGAAGAACTGGGATCCTGAAAAACCATCTGAATATGCTGACGATTTTGTCTCAGCTTCTCTCCTTTTAATTTTGTAATATCTTCCCCTTTAAAAATAATCTGACCTTCTGTGGGAGTATCCAAAGAAACTAAAAATCTCATAAAAGTGGATTTACCGCAACCGGATTCTCCAACCAGGCCCAAGGTCTTACCCTTGTAAAACTTAAGGTTGATATCATTACAAGCAGTCAGAGTCTTACCTCCTGCTGCCGGGAATTTTCTTGTAATATGTTTCGCCTCAAGGATCAGCTCTTTTTCATCAGACATAACGCGCACCTCCTATAGACGGAACCGCATCAAGAAGTTTCTTTGTATATGCGTTCTGAGATTCCTTCAGTATATAATTTCTGTCACCCTCATCCTCGATCAGACCATCCTTCATGACGATCAATTGATCTGCCATATAGGAAGCCACACCCAGGTTATGAGTAACGACGATAATACTGGTGCCATATTCTTCTCTCAATTCCATCATCTGACGGACAATCTGTGCCTGTGTAGTCACATCAAGAGCAGAAGTAGGCTCGTCTGCCAACAGAAGTTTGGGCTGATATGTCATTCCCATAGCAATACCCACTCTCTGCCGCATACCACCGGACAACTGGAAAGGATAGCTGCGCATAATATTGTCTCCGGAAGGAAGACGCATACGCTCCAGCATATCTATGCCCTTAGCCCAGGCATCCTTTTTAGAAATTTTTTCATGAGTACGAATATATTCTGTAAATACAGAGCCAATCTTCTTGGTAGGATTCATCATAGCACCGGAATCCTGGAAGATCATTGAAATCTGTGTCCCTCTGAGTTCTCTCCATTTGTTTTTAGAATAAGAAAGCAGGGATTCGCCTTCAAAGATAATATCTCCTTCTGTCACCTTGCCGCCTCCGGCCAAGAGACCGAAAATTGCACGAATCACCGTAGTCTTACCGCTTCCGGATTCTCCAACCAAGGAACAGATTTCTCCCTTTTCCAAGGTCATGGAAAAGTTTTTAACGGTTGGCTGGTTTCCGTAGGAGATGGTAATATTTTTCACTTCAAGCATTGCCATATTACTTACCTCCTAGTCTTCATTGCTCTTTGGGTCTAAGATATCTCGCAGACCATCTCCGAGCATGTTAAATACAACAACAGTGATAAAGATTGCAAGACCTGGGAATACCATAAGCCAGGGCGCTGTCTGCATATAAGCACGGCCTTCACTCAGCATAAGTCCCCATTCCGGCGTAGGTGATACTGCACCGAAGCCCAGGAAGGACAGACCTGCCAGTTCCAACATAAGGGAACCAATATCTGTCGCTGCCGTAACTACCAAGGTAGGAAGGGCATTGGGAAGCATATAGTGAATCAGCATGTAAGGGGTTTTGGAACCAGTTACGATTGCTGCCGCCACATATTCTCTGTCTCTAATCTTCATTACCAAAGATCTGGCAAGTCGGGCATATTTTGGCCAAGTTACTACCGCAATAGCCAAAACCGCATTACGAATACTAGCACCCAAAATACCTGCCACCGCCATAGCAAGCACCAGACCTGGGAAGGATACCATCATATCTGCAATACGCATGATGACTGCATCCACCAATTTACCAAAATAGCCAGCCAATACACCAAGAACAGCACCAATGGCAAATGATAAAAGTACAACAGAAAATGCTGCTACCAGAGATACTCTTGCTCCGTAAATTACACGGGCAAAAATATCACGGCCCATCTTATCTGTACCAAAGATGTGCTCAGAGCTGGGCGCTAACACGGCATCCTGCAGATTACCCGCCGTAGGATCAATTCCTCCGGACACGATAGGTGCAAAAATAGCCGCTAAAATAATAAGAATGGCCAGAATTCCGAAAATAGTAAATGTTTTATATCTCAGAAAGAAATTTTTCTTTTTCGTATTCATGGCATCACCTCTTCAGTCTCATACGGGGATCAATAAAGTTATAGGAAATATCCACCACAAAGTTGATCACCATATAGATCAGCGCGATCCAAAGCACATAGCCCTGAATCAGGTTATAGTCATTGGAAGTGATCGCGGATACCGCCAAATTTCCAAGACCCGGATACGTGAAAATAACTTCCACTACAGAAGTACCACCAAGAAGTGATCCTACAGAAAGTCCCAACATGGTAATCAAAGGAAGCAATGAGTTGGGGAATACATTTGTCCAAAGAATTCTCCATTCCTTTATTCCTCTGGCTCTGGCACCAACTACATAATCCGAACTTAACTCTTCGAGAATCGCTGTACGGACCTGCCTGGTGTACTTGGAAGACATGGCAAAAGCCAAAGTCGCCGCAGGTAGGAAAAGACTTTTTAAATCTCCACTGGATGACAAAACTGGGAAGATATTCATCTTCACACAGAAAATCAGCATCAGAAGGAGTCCTACCCAGAAGTTGGGCATAGACACACCAAAGAAGGTGATGGCTCTGATAATATTGTCCACCCATGTATCCTTATAAACTGCAGAAAGCATACCCAAAGGAATGGATACAATCAGCATCATTACCATAGCGACAATCGTCAACTTCAATGTGGGCCACAATCTGGCAAGCAACAGGGTGGTTACCGGCTTATTCAAGGAAAATGAAGTACCGAAATCACCATGCAAAGCATTTCCCAACCAACGGAAATACTGGGTGAAGAATGGATCATTATAACCCATTTGTTCTCGCAGCTGCTGTACTGCACTCTCGGTAGGCATTACACCAGAGGAAGTCAGCATAATCTGTGCCGGGTCTCCCGGTGCCAGATAGGTCAATAGGAAGGTCAGAAAACTGATTCCAAACAAAACGATCACTATCTGTATAATTCTGGAAATAATTTTTTTCTTGCTCATTTTCTTTCCTCCCTTCAGGGATTTCGCTTTTATTTCCAATCCGTTTTTAGTTACCTAACATCTTATATGATAGCACTAGGCGATAAGAGGATACAATGCCATATTCATTGTATCCCCTTTCTAGCCAAGACTTGTTCACAGGTCTTATACATCCTGTGAACTGTCTAACTTAATCTATCTTTTTGACGATTACTCAGCCGGAGTGATCTCTGTTGTCAGCCAGTAATAGTCAGCTGTATGAATATGAGCATATCCTACATTCTTAGAATAAATCATAGAACTGTTGTAGTAACCATCGATAACAGCAACTGCATCATCAACAAGGATCTGCTGCATCTGAGTCAAAAGCTCTGTACGTTTGTCAGAATCTGTCTCAGCCATGAACTGCTCATAGAGAGAATCATACTCATCATTCTTATATCCGCAGTAGTTTGCCTCTGCCTTGCTGTACCAGTTTGCCATATACTCTGTAGGATCACCGTTACCTACAGTTGTCCAGTTATTGTTGTTGAAATCATACTCACCGGATACCAGCTTGCTCCACTGATCATCAGAACTGCCATAATCTGCAGTAACCTGAATACCAATCTCTGCAAGATACTGAGTAAATGCATCAGAGAAATCATTCAGAAGTCGGTTCTCATAGGATACACAAACAAGGTTGATGTTCTCGCCATCTAACTCTCTCCATCCATCTCCGTCCGTATCTACGATACCAGCCTCATCAAGAAGCTCTTTTGCACCTTCCGGATCATATGCATATGGATTTGTCAGCTGATCATATCCATAGGACAGAGTTGAAGGAAGTACTGAGAAACCAGCTGTATAAAGACCACCGATGGTATTGGACTCGCAAATGCTGTCATAATCAATTGCCATCAGGACTGCTTTACGAAGAGTCTCATTGCTGAGAGCCTTGCCCTCATTCATGTTCATCCACTCAAATCCTGTACGAACACCTGTTGCGATATCAACAGTGAAGTTTTCATCCTCCTGCATAGTCTGAATATCAGATACGCTGGTGATATTCTCAGCAAGATCGATCTCTCCACTCTGAAGAGCCATAGTCTTAGCTGTATTGTCGCCAAGGAACTTGATATTTACCTTATCATAAGGAACATCCTCGTAATAGTTTTCATTGGCAACCATTGTGTAACCTACCTGATCCTCGAAGGACTCTACTGCATACGGGCCAGTTCCGATAACACCGTTGTTCCAATCTTCTGTATCAGCAACATCGACAATTGCACATACTGGGTAAGCCAGGTTACCTTCCAGGTTGGTATTTGCTTCCGGAAGAACAATCGTGATGGTGTTTGCATCATCATCAGCTGTAATTGTTGACTCATAAGGAAGATACTTCTCTGGTGTGGAGGATCCGTTTGGTCCCTCATCCAGCATACGCTGCAGAGACTCTGCTACCTTAGTAGCTGTCATGTCACAACCATCGGAGAACTTAACGCCCTCTTTCAGTTTGATTGTCCATGTAATATAATCCTCTGTCTCAGCAGACTCTGCCAGCCATGGTTCTGTCTCCATGTTGTCATTAAATTTGAAAAGCGCCTCACCGATACCATAACGCATAACATTCCATGCTGCGTTGATCTGGTTGGTAGGATCGATCAAACCGTCACCATACATCTGGCATCCAAAATTAAGAACCTTCTCGTCAGATGAACTGGATGAGCTGGATGATGCGGATGAATCGGAGCTTCCGCCGCAGCCTGCCAGCATACCGGTTGCCATAACTGCTGCAAGACCGAGTGCAAGTGCTTTTTTCATTTTCATTCGTTTCTTCTCCTTTTAAAATAATACTTCCTTTTTTAATCCCCAACGAACCTGCTGCCGAAATTAATTACAAAAATAGTAATCAACCTCCTTCCGGCTGCAACAAACATAAAGAAAGACCTCATGCTTTTATAAATGCAGGGGTCTTTGACACATAGAAATAGACAGGTGACTTTTGCATCGTCTGTCTCTTTTTCTATAGTGTTCATATACACCGTATGAAACTGCTATAACAAGATAAGCTGGTCTCCTGACTTAAGGTCCTAGTAAACAGCGCCTTCCCAGAAAAGCTCTCTCTAACTCGATTCCAGTGACATATTGCTGTTCACTCGCTATCACAGTGACGGGATCGTATCGGACTCACACCGATTTCCCATTTAATTTACTCTAGGCAAAACATATCTTGCTGTTCGTTATGGAATTATTATATTTGTGCATAATAGTAAATAAAACATGCACAACACGATATTTATTTTACAGAATTAGCTATTGATAACAAGTTATCGATTGAAGATTTTCTAACGCTATGTTATAATTTAACCAGTTTATAACATGCCAATTAGGAATACCTATTATGATTGTAAAAAAAACAACGAATCAACTTATTTATGCTTCGCTCTTAGACCTTTTGCGAAGCCAGGAACTTCAAAAAATCACCGTCCAGTCTATCATGAAAAATTGCGGTATGAGCACCATGACCTTTTATCGCCATTTTGTAGACAAATCAGATTTAATCATCTGGCATCAGATTGATGTCATCCGCCCGGCCTTAAACGGCCTCGGAAGCATCTGCAACTGGGAGGATTTTCTTAATGTACGTATTCTCTCCATATTAGAAGAAAAAGCCTTATATTTAAGCCTTTTTAACTACAAGGAAGGACATGACCTCTATGTTTTCACCATTGAAAATCACATCCTTCCCCTAATTAAAGAAAAGCTTCTCCAGTTAAATCATAAGGAAATTTTAAGTCCCCAAGAAGACTTTAGTCTCCGCTATTACATCATGAGCACCGCTCTTTGCTCCATCAATTGGGTGATCAAAGAGTCGGATACTCCTGTAAATCTCTCCTTGGAGCAATTACTTTTTAATTTAGTAAATGTTATTCCCTCAGATATTCGGACTCTATTTGATTTTCCGAATCTCTAGACTAATTCCGATTCATCCTGTAAAGGGTTTCAGATGTTTGAAATATTCTTCTCAATCTCTGAATATTTTCCCAAATTATTCTTCTCTGGCACTTCCATACATGAAAGTGTCATCACCTTTTGTTATACCTAAAGTGTTGTTTGCAATCTTAATTCGCCCATCAAATTTGGCTGTGATGGCCTCCAACACATTTCCAAAGACATCCTTGATCTCACCAATTACCTGGCCTTCTTTAATTTCATCCCCTACATCTACATACTTGTAAAAGCAACCACTGGCTCCGGCTTCTCCCCAATGGTGACGAGGATAGAAAATCTGTCCTTGAGAATTGTCCATTGCCTCTCCCGGAAGAATCTCCAAAAATTGCATTAAACTGATCATATCCGCCTTATTTCTGTCAATCTCATCCTGGATAAGCAAGCCTTCCCCGCCTCGCTCAAAAAGCAGAGCGGGAATTCCCAGATCAATAGCTGTCCTATTATAAACCTCTGTGCTTCCACCTGAATTGATTCTGTGGGTAAAAGAGGTATGCTTGGCTGCCTCGGTAATAAAAGCCTTCAGCTCCAGGTCCGGAGTATTTGCCACTGCACACAGCTCTTCCAAAGCTTCCACTATGTCTCCACTGTGCAAATCCACATGGAAATTGCATTTCTTAATAAATTCTTCTGTAATATAGTAAGCTACCTTATCTGCAGTAGTTCCCTCTGCAGAGCCCGGAAATACCTTGTTAAAGTTCTTATTTTCCTCATCTGCAGGGCATACAAAAGCTCTTCTTCCATAAAAAGCTGGTGTATTCACAACAGGAATAAGCAATACTGCTCCACTTACCGTTTCCGGGGCAATCTCTTCTGCCAGGTCAATACATGCCTGAATGCCAGGATATTCTGCACCATGTACCCCTGCTGTTGCCAGAAATACTTTTCCATCTCTCTTACCATTAATGATCACAGCGGGAAATGTATAATTTTCTGTTCCCGGAACTGTAAATGTATGCTGACACTTTTCCCCCGGTGCAACGGTAATTCCACCGATAATCAGATTCTCTTTCATTCTACCTCTTTTCCTATCTCCTCGTTTGTTTCATGTAACCGCAACTAACTAATCACATCATAATATAAATTTCTTCATAAAATCAATGGCTGGCCAACTATATCACCCTATTCTTCCATTCAAAATAGGAATACCTCCCACATATTTTAGTTTAAGTTAAGGTTTCTTAGCCTCTCCATTCAGATTTATAGTCTATACTAACGCTATCAAATAAATGATTCGTACTTACTTAATATACCTACAGGACCTGCCACTGGCAGATTCTTACGGATACAAATCACTTGAAGGAGGGAAAAACTATGGTAAACAAAGCGTTAAAAAAAGCAGCAATCCTTATGATCGCAGGAAGTCTGGCAGGAGGCATTCCCTCCGTAGCAGGAAGTTCTGCCATCCATAACCATACAGCCGGAAAAAGCGCTCTTGTCAGCTGCCAAAAATCAGGCAACAGCAATCACGGTTCCGATCTTTTAGATAACGTACACAATTCCGTCAAAAATATAAAGTCGAAATTTACTTTCAATTTATAACTAAAAATTGTTGGGAAAAATTAAAGCAGGTGTGGCTTTAAGAGAAAAACAGAACCGACAGAAGAAAGAGGAATGGGAACGACAGAAAGCCATTATTTGGAAATCTTACGTTCTAAAAAAACAAGCCCAAAGTTTCACTCCTTTGACTATATGACCACCTGTTATACATTTACATCTACAGACAGCAAAGTCGCAATCCGGCTTAACACCAAGATTGCGACTTTGCTTAATTTTAAATCATAATTTTGTTGTATACTTCATTGCCTCGTCTATCAAAATGGCCATTTTCTTTCCGGGTGCGTAGGCAGACGGATCATGCATAGACAAAGTCACTCCAAAAACAATGTATCTTCCTCCTTCGGAATAGGCATCCATACATCTTCTTACCTCTGCACGTAAGTCTTCTTCTGTTGCATCTGCATTATCTATAACTCCCTGCAGATCCAGACCACCCATAAATGCCATATCTGGATATTTTTCTTTCATGGCATTTATATCATTCACTGGTTGGCAAGGCTCAAGGCGTCTGATTCCGCAGGCATAAAAATCATCCAGCATTTTTTCAGACCTTCCGCAACAATGCAAAATGAATTTCATCCCACTCTCTTCAACTGTGTTTCTGATCTTTGTAAGCGCCGGTGCAAAACACTGTTGAAAAGTGGCAGAAGACATAAAGGCACCATGCTGATGCGTGTAGTCGTCCAACAGTGTAAAGTAATCCGGCTTATAGTACTGACCGACTTTTCTTATGATCTCACAATACAAATCTGCAATTGCATTGGCCAAATCTGCCACATCCTCCGGATTGGTAACCAACGCAACCATCGTTTCTTCAAATCCCATCAGAAAATGGATTCTTTCAAATACACCGTTTGCCAGTCCGTAAAAATTAGTCAGCTTATTCGGATCCAGATACGCTGTATCCCTCGCGGCTGCAGCTTCCCAGTCTATTCCAGAAATATCCGGGAATTTTACCTCTTCTCTCCAGTTCTCAATATCCGTAAGTATCGGTTTGCGTCCTGCAGTTGGAGCAAACGCGCCCCCTGCCTCTTCACAGGCTGTCCAGTGAACGCCCCACCAATCATATCCTTCTTTTGATCCTGGTATTGGCATATTTCCAATAACAGTACTGATCATCATCTGCCCGCCAGCCCAGAATAGCGGAGTATGCTCCGGTATTCCTGCTTCTAGCGCAATTCGCAGGTTTTCTTTCTCTGTCATTTCAATTCCTCCTTTATTTCTAATCGATCTTGCTTTTCTTCTATTTTACCAATTCGCTTTTCAGAATTGAAATAACCTGTTATTTGCCTGCATAACTGATTAGAATACTTATAGTAGCCCTACGATCTTTTTTACCTCCGGATTACCGTTTTCTTCTTTCCACACAAGCAGCAAATCACATTCTGTATCCTTCAGGACAACTTTTTTTACGTAATCCAAGTCTAAAGTGTTGCTGTCTGCTAGCACAACACCCTTTCCCCATTCCAGATTTATCTGAAAGGACAGCTCATCTTTCACGTAACATGCCACTTTCGGACGAAAACCGGCTTTCATTGCCATCTCATTTAACAAATTCCAATATATAGGATCAGACTCTGGTGAAAACGTAATAAATTCTTCCTTTTTCAAGTCCGAAAAATCAAGTTCTTCCTTTTCCGATAAAGGATTGCTTTTGGGTATATAAATCGCAAGTGACGTGTCACTGACTTTTTTGCAAGAAAGTCTAAGACTCTTTATGTTGGAAAGAAGATGACCAGAACATACGGTCAAATCAAGTTCACTCCGATAGAGACGGTACAACTGTCCTAGCATATCACCGCATTCCAGATGCATATCTATGTCCGGATACTTTGTACGAATTTCGGACAACATCTGTTTTACCTCTTTTCTCTGGCTGGACATTCCAAGTCCAAACCTTACCGGCAGGTCTCTCACTTCCTGGATCGTTTGAGCATTGTAAATTGACGTCTCAAATAAATCCAGAATATTGGACCAGTACGTCTGGAGTTCTCTGCCAGCCGGTGTCAGGCATGGCTTTCCATGCATTTTGCGAAAAAGGATAATTCCTGTCTCCTGTTCCAGAGTCTGTATGGTTTTGCTGATCATCGGCTGGGTTACATGCATCCGTTCCGCGGCCGCTGTAAAGTTACCATATTCTGCAGCACACAAAAAAATCTGAATCTGTTGAAAACGTATGTTACTGTATTCAATGTAGCGCATATTTTTTCTCCATTTATGCATCGCTTTTGTTAATTGTACTTCAGACACACCTGATTCGCAAGAATCGATTGTCATACGTAGCTTAAACTTCCCACACCGATAAGGTGTGTTGAATTTTCAAGGTACGAATCCCATTTTGGGTATGGGAAGTTTTAGTTTATAATTTATTGAGAATTTCTACACAAAGTGGTCACATTTAAGGGTTATAGTATACCCATCGATGAAGGAAAACATCTTTAAAAAACCAATTTCTTTTTCATACAGAATCGCTCCTGCAGTGCCAGGCAGTGAGCGATTCACTCCTTCCTTTTTTAACTCCGGATTCTCAACCCGGAGTTTTTTTGTAACTATTCAGAGCCATACACAATTTGCTTTCCTTCCCCTATTAGAGTAGAATAAACCCCGACAAAACATCTTCGCTTATTCTTTACTTATTATAGAATTATAGAAGTTACAAATATTCAGATATTCAAAAGGAGAAATTATCATGGATTCATCAGCTATCTCTTCCCGAGAAGAACTTTTGGGACAAGGTCCCATCCGATCTCTCATGATTAAATTTGCAGTTCCCAGCATCATCGCCATGCTGGTAAGTGCTCTATATAATATAGTAGATCAAATATTTATTGGAAGATATGTAGGTACTCTTGGAAATGCCGCTACCAATATCGCCTTTCCCCTGGCTATGTCCTGTACAGCCATCGGTCTGCTCTTTGGTATCGGTGGCGCCGCCAATTTCAACCTGCATATGGGACGTAAAGAATATGAGAAGGCCCCCTATTTTATAGGCAACGCTCTTTTTATGCTCTTCCTTTTGGGTATTTTCCTATGCTTGGATGTAGAATTGATCCTAAAGCCTATGTTGGTCTTTTTCGGTTCACCGGAAAATGTTTTACCTTATGCCATCCCCTACGTTCGCATCACTGCCATCGGCTTTCCCTTCCTTATCGTAACCACCGGAGGCGGCCACCTGATCCGAGCCGACGGAAGCCCCAACATGACCATGATCTGCTCCCTGTCCGGAGCCATCATTAATACTGTTCTGGATGCTCTCTTTGTCATTGTTTTTGACTGGGGTATGTCCGGAGCCGCTTTGGCCACAGTGATTGGGCAGGTATTTTCCGGATGTCTGGTCTTCTATTATATGAAAGGATTCAAAACCCTTCCCTTAAAGAAGAAACATTTCATCCCTGATCCGGCCATTGTTATCCAAACGGCTTCTTTAGGATTGGCTTCCTGCGTCAACCAATTGGCTATGATGGTTATGCAGATTATCCTAAATAATTCCCTGAAATACTACGGTGCCCTTTCTATTTATGGTGCATCTATTCCCATCGCCTGCGCCGGTATTGTAACAAAAGTATTTCAGGTTTTCTTCTCCATAGTTATCGGTCTTGCTCAGGGCTCTCAGCCCATTGAAAGCTTTAACTATGGTGCCCGCCGTTATCAAAGGGTAAGGGAAACCTATCTGATTACCATCAAATCTGCCTTTGTGGTGTCGGTACTTGCCTGGATTCTCTTTCAGACGATTCCAGACAAACTGCTGGCCCTCTTTGGCAGTGGAAATGAAAAGTATTTCACTTTCGGAGTCCGCTTTTTCCGAATCTACCTTTTTTGTACCTGGGCCAACTGTATTCAGCCGGCCACCTCACAATTTTTTGCCTCTGTAGGCAAGCCCTTAAGGGGTATGTTTATCTCTTTAACCAGGCAGATTATTTTCTTGATCCCCTTGATCTTGATTTTGCCTTTGTTTATGGAAATTAATGGCATCCTCTTTGCCGGTCCCATTGCCGATGCCCTGGCTGCCATCGTGGCCCTTCTTATGGTGCGAATTGAATTTAAAGACATGCATCGCCTGGAAAAATTAGAAAAGCAGCGTCAGACCTCCTTGGAGTCTTGACGATTTTCGCGGGCGATATCCATTAGATCCATCAGGATTTTCCAATTTCTGTTTTTCTCTGCCAAGCCAAAGCAAATCTGGTATCTGGCATTTTCAGGAAGAGAAATCACCCGAAGATTGCGAATTCCTTCCCATTCCATGGCATCCTGCAAAAGATTCCTTTGACAGAAGGCAGCACCGATACCTCTCATACAAAGACGCAATATCGTCTCCATACTTCCGGCCTGGGCTTTCACCCTAGGCCGGATGTTTTGCATACGGAAAAATTGCCGGCCCACCTGCCCGGCCATATCATCCGGTTTCCCCATAATAAAAGGCCAGTCCTTCATAGAAGCATAATCTATCTCACGAATATTTCTTACATGTAATTTCTCTAAAAGTTCTTCCGCTACCACCATTACCACCTCTTCCTCATAAAAGGGATATTGACGAATACCGGGAATATCTCCCGAAAAATTGGCGATAACCAGATCAATCACATTGTTTAACAGATGCTCCTGTAGCTGGCTATTGGACCCCTCGATAATCTGCACTTCATAACCGGGATATTGTTCTGCAAAGTGGGCAATAAGATCTGGCATTAGGGTACGGCCCCTGGTGACAGACACACCTATACGGACCACGCCACTTTTCTGATTGCTAAGATCATCGATTTCACGAAGCATAGACTCATAGGTCTGATTTAAAATCATAGCATATTCTTTAAAAATCCGTCCTCCTTCTGTCAGCTCCAGGGGCTTATGCCGTATAAATAGAGGACAGCCCAATTCCTTCTCCGTCGCAGCAATATGAGCCCCCAAGGTCTGTTGGGTAATATGCAATTTTTCTGCAGCCCTTGTAAAATTTCTCTCTTCTTCCACGGCCATAAAATAGGTCAAACTTGAAAAATTCATAATATTTCTCCATATTTAGAAATTTCATCTGTTTATTTTTACAAAATATCAGATTTTCCTCGCTGATAAATGTTCTGAAATCATAAATTACAGTATTTTTACTTCATTATAAACAAAATAAAACAGTTTGAAAACAGTATTATGCCATACTATACTCTAACGAGGTAAATTAGAGTTGCTATGAACTCTGTAACCAAAAATGTATGTATAATTAATATCGGTATTTTATGGGGAGTGATGCTGATGAATACAGCAAACGAAAACAATACCTTTCAATTATTCTGCGACCGCCATTTCCTCTTCGAAATTCTTATTGTCGTTGCAGGAATGATGGGCGCTTATACCTATCTTCTGCGGGGTGAGGTCTTTTGCAATGCACAGACCTTGAATGTGGTAATGCTGGCCATCAATATAGGTCAAGGCAATATCATGTCCGCCCTCTACTTCATTATACCAATCTCCGCATATCTGGGAGGTGCCATCTGTACTATGTGGTTTCTCCCGGATCTGGAGAAAAAATTTGGTCTTCATAGTGAACGCTTCGTTATCGGTTTAGAAATCATCCTGCTTTTTGTAGTGGGTTTGGTTCCCAAAAGTGTTCCGGATCAGGTTGCTCAGGTTATGGTTAATTTTATTGCCTCTATGCAGTTTTCTGCCTTCCGAAAATCCGAGCATCTGGGTATGAGTACTACCTTTGCCACCAACCATATCCGCCAGATTGGTACCTGGTTTGTAGACTATGTAAAAAATGGCAACCACCAAGCCAAAAGAAACTGCCTCAAACATCTTCGTATGTTAGCTTGTTTTATGCTAGGTGTTATTCTTTTGACAGTTATGGTGCCCTTCTTATCCGTAAAATCCATTTGGTTAACCGTTATTCCTCTGGGACTGGCTCTGTCTGTGACCATCTGCGGAGATGCCCAGGAAGGAAATCATTTGATTGATTTGAACAGTAATCCAGCGGACGACAGGAATTAAGCTTGTCTATTTGATTGACTTTTAAGGTTCGAAGTGGTACTTTATTATAAATGCGTTGAATGGAATTATTTTAATTCATTTTTTAGGTGGTAACGCAGATTTATGCAGATTTTATTCGTCCTAAGCATATACGCATGGTATGCTTAGGATTTTTTTATTTAAGAAAGGAGACTTCATGAAACTCAGTAAACTTGTAGGCGTAAGATTTAAAGAAAAACCGGCTGACTGTGTCATTGACAGCCATACATTCAGCATCAGAGGCGGATATATCAAGCATGTTTCCAACGGTATCTTTTCCCTGTATGCACCCATGAAGAAAATCACCAAAAATATCGAGCGCATCATCCGTGAGGAAATGGACGCTGTAGACTCTCAGGAGGTTCAGTTTCCAGTGGTAATGCCAGCATCTCTTTGGGAGGAATCCGGAAGATATACAAGCGTTGGGGATGAATTACTGAGATTCAAGGATCGTAATGACACTCCTATGGTGTTGGGTATGACCCATGAAGAAGCTGCTGTTCATTTGGCTAGAGATTATGGACGCACTTATGCTAACTATCCTTTCTCTATTTATCAGATTCAGACTAAATACCGTGACGAAGCAAGACCCCGTGCCGGCCTGATCCGTGTTAGAGAGTTTACCATGAAGGATGCTTACTCCTTCCATACTTCCCAGGAAGACCTGGAAGCTTACTACGAGAAAATGGCAAATGCCTACTATAGAATTTTCCAGAGAGCTGGTATCCCGGATGTTATCTCCGTTAAATCTGACTCTGGAATGATCGGCGGAAGCGTTTCCCATGAGTATATGCTGTTGGCAGATGCCGGTGAGGATACCATCGTTATCTGTGACGAGTGTGGTTATACTGCAAATATGGAAGCTGCTGACACCACCGTTGATAATAGCGGAAGCTCTGCCGCTGCTGAGCTTCAGAAAATCCATACACCAAATTGCAAGACCATCGAGGAGGTATGTAGCTTCCTGAAGAGTAAGGTAGAGGAGTCCTGCAAAGCTGTTATGTACCAGCTGAATGCTACCGATGAATATGTTGTTGTTTATCTCCGTGGTGATTATGAGGTAAATGAGACCAAACTTACCAATCTTCTTGGAGAAAAAGTACATCCTGCTGAAGTTACTCCGGAAAGCGGACTGGTTGCTGGTTTCTGCGGACCTTATAAACAGGAAGCAAACTGCAAAATCATTTATGATAAATCCCTGGAAGGCATTGAAAATCTCTGCTGTGGTGCCAATGAAATAGACTACCACTATGTTGGTCTGAATATCAAACGCGATATTGGAGACGTAGAATATGTCGATGTCAGCAAGATCAAAGAAGGCGGCATCTGCCCATGCTGCGGTAAAAAGACAATCCGTATCAGCCGTGGTATCGAGGCCGGCAATATCTTCCAGCTGGGAACCAAATATACAGAGAGCATGGATATGACGTATATCGATGAGGAAGGCAATTCCAAATATCCGATCATGGGTTGCTATGGTATCGGTATCGGTCGTATGGCTGCCTGCATCTGTGAAGCCCTTCATGATGACAAAGGTCCTATCTGGCCTATCACTGTAGCTCCTTGGCAGGTACACCTTTGCTGCATGCGTGTAGACAATACAGACTGCAAGGAAATGGCTGACTATATCTACAATGAACTTCAGAACCAGGGCGTTGAAGTTATCTACGATGACAGAGATGTCCGTGCCGGCTTCATGTTCAATGACGCAGACCTGTTAGGTGTTCCGGTAAGAGTCACCGTTGGTCCTAAAGCCCTGAAAGAAGGAGAAGTTGAGCTCTCCACCCGCGACAAACGTGTCAATACCCGGGTGAAAAAAGAAGATATTATCAGTGAGATCAATAAACTGATGGATTCCCTCTATGCTGAGATCAATGAAAAGGTACAGGAGCGCATCTAATTCATTTCTCCTGTATAGGAAGGAAATTTTGTTAAGATTTCCTATGTTAGAACACACGATAAATAATCGCTGAATAAAACAAACAGCTGCCAAGGATACCGAAATCGGTTAATCAAACCTTGACAGCTGTCTTTTTTTATTTTACTACTTAGTAGCTATTCACAAAATACTTTGTAAAATAGGCATTATTTCCTGTTTTCGGAGCTTTGGTTCCCTGGAATACGTCAAACAGGATTCTCGCATTTTGTCCCGGCTGAACCTTGAAATAAATGGTATCTCCCTTTTTCAGATTCATACGAGCATAACGATAGTGAAGTGGCTTCGCTATACTGGATGCCGTTTTGCTCTTGCCTGCTCTTTCATTTACATAAATCGTTGAGCTTGCTCCACCCTGTGTGGTTGCCCTTCTGGCTACAAGGCTATTTCCCACTTTTTTATAAATGCATACCGTGGACAGATTACAAGCTTCTGAACTTTTATGATCACAGAAGCTTTCCCCCACAAAACGGAAGGTATATTTTCCTGTCTTCGTTGCAGTGAAGGTATAATAATAATTAGCATAGGCGCTGCCTGTATTTTGCCCATTATCTGTAAACTTGCCAAAACAGAAACTATAATCCTTTAAGCTAATCTTTTTCCCTGATTTCTTAAAGGTTGACAGTTTTGGAGTAGATAACTGTTTGGTTGCTGCCAAAGCTGGCTCTGCCATCACCATAGACAGACACAGTGCCAAAATCAACAACAAACTGTATTTTTTTCTATTTTTCATTTCTGCACCTTACATTATCTGATAAAGTTTGTCATTTCTTTTTCTACTGGCTGCGGCTGCTCTACGCCTGCTTTCTTTCCTGCCTCAATACTCTTAAGCATCCATGCCATGTTCTTTCCCAGAACCTGCATGATCTGCACACCCTCTTTATCCTGAAGTACGTCTTCCGGCTTAGAACCATGCACCATATTCCAGTAACGAGAAGTTACCAAAGGCATCTCACAATAGCTTGCATATTTATTTAATACATCAAGAGTTGCCGTAGTTCCTGCTCTTCTTGCAGATGCCAGAACAGCACAGGGTTTATATCTCAAATCGTTCTCAGCCTTGCCGAACAGTCTGTCCAGAACAGCCAGGATCTCGCCTGATGGTGATGCATAATATACTGGTGAACCGATTACGATACCATCTGCCTCTTTTACCTTCTCAGCCAAAGAATCTACCAGCTTATTGATATTGCCATTCATAGAATCTGCACCGCCTACATGCAAAATTTCTGTATCGATTCCTGCTTTATTCAGCTCTTCTGCTACAAGGGTCATCGCTGTATAAGTACAACCTTTTTCTCTTCTACTTCCATTCATTAATACAACTTTCATTGTTCATGCTCCTTTTCTTTTATTTAACAATGCTTTATATCCTTTATATAGCAAAGCCTTTTACAAGTCAATCCCGACTTTTTACCGCAATAATACGTTCTGTGCCGTTTGTATATTCCACTTGATATCCTGGTGGTACAATTAGAAAATTCTTTTCATCAAAATCTCCATTGACCATTTTCCTTAATATGCTATTGTCTCCTTCAAAATCCAAGAAATTTAATTGGTATCGTTTGGCATAGGACTGAGCCACCGCCTTCTGTGCTCTTTCATCAAAAGTATCCGTGCTGATATATCCTACATTTTCATAATTCGCCAAATGATCCCGATGCATCTCCATAAGGTAATCTACTGTATCTTCGTCCTCATCATACTCTTCCATGTATTGAGCCCGCAGCTTATCATCATAGTCTTCATCAATATCCGGCGTATCCTCTACCCAACGGCTATTCAGCCACAAAGTACCTTGATATTTTTTAAAATATTCCAGATATCTATCCTGGGATCCTAAAAATAAGGCGATGCAATCCTCCACCCGAGGAATCACCAAGGGAATTTCTTTTGCTTCAAGTCCCACTATGGCTTTTGAACACAAGCCATAGCCCAGACAAATATAATCCGGAACCCTTCTTTGTATCTTCCGATGAATCAGATCATACATAGCTTCCAGTTGTTCATTGATAAAATTATTTAAAATCACCGGGGTGTCGTGGAGTCCCTTGGGCAACCAGGTAATATCAATATTATTTTTACATTGGGGCACTAGGGCGGACAATTCTCTTGTCAAAACCCTACAGGCCAGAATTTGTATCCTCATAAAATTCTCTCCTATAAAATGTTAAAGTCTATTTCAGTATAAAGGAATTCCTCCAACAAATCATCTAGAAAAATTTTCCTTCTGTGTTAAAATATAAGAAAATATATGAAAAGAGGAATTATTATGAAAACTCTTGGCTATTATAATGGAAAATACGATGAGATTGACAACATGACCATTCCCATGAATGACCGAACCAACTATTTCGGTGATGGAGTCTATGATGCCGGTCCATGTCATAACTATCATATTTTTGCTCTTCAGGAGCATATTGACCGCTTTTATCGCAGTGCCTCCATGCTGAAAATTGAAATTCCTATGGAGAAGGCTAATTTTGCCGATCTTTTAAATGAAATGGTACACAAACTGGATAGCGGAGATATTTTCGTCTATTATCAAGTATCCCGTGGTACTGCCGATAGAAATCATGCTTTCCCGGAAAACACACCTGCCAACCTTAGCATTATGCTGCGTCCCAGCGTCTTAAATCCTTGCAAGGATCCTGTGCAATTAATTACTACAGAAGACACTCGTTTCTTCCACTGTAACATTAAAACCCTGAACCTGATTCCGTCGGTTATGGCAGCACAAAAAGCCAAAGAAGCTGGCTGTTTTGAATCTGTATTTATTCGTCCGGATAATAGAGTTACCGAATGTGCACATAGCAATGTTCACATTTTAAAGGATGGTGTCTTCCGCACTGCCCCCACAGACAATCTGATTCTTCCCGGTATTGCCAGAGCGCATTTGATCAAGGCCTGCCATGCCTTAAATATTCCTGTGGATGAACATCCCTTCACCAGAGAGGAACTGATGGGTGCTGATGAAATTCTTACTTCCAGCTCCAGCAATATTTGCACTTTTGCTGATAAGATTGACGGTGTTCCCGTCGGTGGAAAGGATCAACAGCGTCTCTCCCAAATAAAAGACTATGTCTTCAATGAATTTTACGAAGAAACAAAATAGCTACAATAGTTAAAATGCAAAAAACAACACAGAACATAAAATAGGGATTTTCATCCCCAATCAGGAGGTAACTTTATGAACATTACTGTCTATCTGGGCGCTATGGAAGGAAATTCTCCTTCCTTAAAGGGAGCCATCCAGGAACTGGGCAAATGGATTGGGCAAAGTGGAAACACGCTGGTCTATGGTGGTTCCAAATCCGGACTTATGGGGGAACTGGCAGACAGTGCACTTTCCGCTGGAGCCAAGGTCATCGGTGTGGAGCCTCAGTTTTTTATTGACGCTGTGGTCCAGCACGAAGGACTGACTCAGCTAATTGTAACCAAAGATATGTCCGAGAGAAAGGCAAAAATGATTGAACTTGGTGATGCCTTTATCGCCTTCCCAGGTGGCACCGGTACACTGGAAGAAATCAGCGAAATTATTTCCCGGGTTACCCTGGGACTTACCACAAGTCCCTGCATTCTCTACAATCTGAATGGATATTATGATCATCTCAAAAATTTACTGGATCATATGGTAGCATGCGGATTGGCAAATCCGGACAAACTGAAGGGTGTCTATTTTGCAAATAATCTTGAAGAGATCCAACAGCTATTACAATAAATTGAAGGATAAATGAATAATAAACACTTGACTCTTGTATAATACCAGGGTATATCCTGTGCGAAAGATTAGGTGTACAAAGAAGTGCTGGAGAGCAATCTCTGGTGCTTCTTTTTTTGCCTAAAGAATATGCAAAAAAGGTATAGGAGAAATGAATCTGGTATTGCCTTTACCACAAGGGTAGAACTCCTTCACTGTGAGCTCACCAAACCGGCTGATCGCAAAAGAGCTGCGGATTTGGGCATTTCCATCAACTGCACCCCTCACTGGAACGGCGGCATCTTTGGGGATGAAGCACTAAAGCTTCTGGGCCAGGAACGATTTGATACCTTCTATTCCTTCAATGATTTTATTAAATGCAAAGCTTCCCTAAGCTGCAGTTCTGATATTGTCAGTATGGAAGAAATCGACCGGGCCAATCCCTTTATAGCTATGCAAATCGGTGCCAGCCGCCAGGATCCCCTTTCCTGTTTTGAGAAAAGGCAACTGGAATCCGAATGTCTTTCTGTCAGAGATATGATGTTTGGCTATACCATAGAAGGAGCCAAATGTATGGGTATGGAGAACTCCATCGGATCTTCAGAAAAGGGAAATATGGCAAATTATCTTGTTTTGAACCAGAATGTTTTTGAGACAAGTATCGAGCAACTTTCCACAACTCAGGTGGAAAGTCTAATCTTTGAAGGAAATGTGATTTTTTAATTCACACTTTCTTGAAGACTTGAACACAAAGTGGTCACATTTTCACAGTATAGTATAACCATCGGATGAAGGAAAACATCCAAAAAAACCATTTTCTTTTTCATACCGAATCGCTCCTGCAGTGCCAGGCAGTGAGCGATTCACTCCTTCCTTTATGAAACTTACTCCGGAATGCCAACCGGAGTTTTTTCATGTCTTCACTATAGTATTTTATAAGTTAATCCACACACAATTACACACCAAAAACTACTCACGAAACATTTAACTCCTGCACTCTCACTTCAATATATTGATTTTGCATTGATTATATGATAAATTTTGTCTTCATGGAGGTAAATTTATGAAAATCAGAAAAAAAATACTTATTAGGATTTAGTTTACCTTAAGCTTAAATAAGGATTCCTTATGGTTTTTCTGTTTTTGTGTTCAGATTCCCTTGTTAATATAGACTCATCAAATGAAACACACACAAAAAACATTTAGAAAAACATTAAAGGAGAAAATATTATGATGAGAACAATGATTAATGACAAGGCACTGGAAATGGTAATCGGCGGAGCAATTGTATCCGGCACTAGAAATTATCTGGCTCTTAGAAAGAATCCGATCTATTCAAGGAGTCAGGAAATTGCCAGACTGCATAATGGAGATTATGTAAAAGTTCTTCAAAAAGGTATCCACAAAAACGGATATACCTATACAAAGGTATATTCCCCAACCCTTAACCTTACCGGTTATGTAATCGCAGGTTATCTGAAATAAATATAGCTAACACGACAATTCCTTTTTCATACAGGGGCCGCATCCGCCAGATGGCAGAGCGGTCCTTCCCTTTTGCTCTTAATATCATATCGTCACATCGCAATATGTATGTACGTATTCCTCAAACCGAGGCAGAGCAAGTGTCATTTCCCCCCGTCGCGTCCCATTTACTAAGCCACGTTCTGTTAAACGTTTTCGATAAGTATTAAGCAATTGCGGAGAAATCGATAATTTTTCACGTATTTCCCCTGTCTTCGTTATACCATTAGAAATAACATAAACCACCTTCTGATCCAACTCCGATAATTCACTCCACAACTTTTCATATACATAAACTGTCATTTGTTCATCGAATTTAGGCAATAATTGTTCTATCGGTATATCTTCTTCCCATTTCAAATAACCTAGAATTTGAAATGCAAAAGGATAGCCTTTTGTTAATTTGGCCATAGCTGCCGCCTCTGATGCTGGTAAATTGAACACAGTGCGATAACTGGTCGTCATAGCTGGTATGCTCAATGGCTCCAGAAATATTTTAGGAGCACGGTACAAAAAAGTTAAGCTTTTTTCATTTTGAAGATTTCGAATATTATCGTACAATCCCGCCATGACAAGATATACCGGATAATTATTGGTAATGTAAATTTGAAAGCAACTGGCAAAAATTTTAACATAAGGATTATTCATGATTTCATCTATAACAAACAAAACCCTCTTTTTCTGCTTCTGAAGTAATTCCAGCAAGTTGCGTAATTCCGCATCTTTTTCTATGGCATTCTGATTTTTTCCTAAAGCCAATTCTGCTGGTCCTAAGGAAATATTCAAACCAAGATCCCATTGATGCAATCCGGCAATACGACGAAGTTCCGAAACTGCACCAGCAATTAAATCTGTATCGGAACTTAACCGCAAAACCAGCCATTCTTCCTTAGATGAATAATATTCCGTAATTTCTGCAAGGGACACGGTTTTCCCGGATCCCCTGACTCCAGCAATCATATATACTCTATTAGATGGCATTTCCATATCAAAACTATGAATGATTCCGCTAATCTGCTCGTTACGAGAGATAAATTCTATTGGCTTTTGCCCAAAAGTTAAAGTAAAAGGATTTTCCCTTTTCATAAATCCACCTCCTTTGCAGTTCTGATTTGTTTATACATGTTTATACATGTTTATTTATATTTATTCTTATTTATTTATTTTTGATATGTTTATTCTTATTTATTCTTGTTTATCTTTATTTATTATACCAAAATGAAAAATGTGTCGCAAGAGCTAGCTCCGCTCTCACAACACATCTTCTATTCTATCTTTCTTTATCATCGATTCGATTTTCTGACTCTACGAATTCATAGCTTTCGCTTCTAATCCAATTCACTATTTCGTAATTCTTATAGAAATCATACCGCTGTTCCAAATGATTCCATTCACAAGCATCAAAAACAAAATGGTCTTTTACACTTACCTGGCAATCTTTTGATAAGCGAAAAGTTATCTTATCTGTCCTGCTGCAATAGCTAATTTCTGGGAATGTTACGAAAAGTAGCTTAGGCTTTGGCACAGACCGAGTTGGCATACGACTTGCCGTGATAAGTAAAGAATCCCCCTGCTTTTCAAAATTTATCTCGCATGGATAATTCTCCGACGCCAACAGACGCAGATAGAAGAAATCCGTCTGTAAAGCTTCCTCTTTGAGATAGCCCTCTTCTAATTTTTCTCTGGTTTTTGCCAAGGCCTTTCGACAATTTTCAAGCACCTTTTTATTTCCAAAGAAATTCGAATCTTTGGCCCTTAACTCAGCCGCATAGCTTGCCTGCAGATAGTAGTAATAGGCCTGGGTTGGATCCACTTCCACACCAATTCCTTCCGCAAAAACATTACCCATACGAAGGGCTGCATCAGCAAAATTGGAATTCCTGCCTTCCAGAAATTGCTTCATGCAATCCTCATATACCATGCGATATAAACTGCCTGCTGCCTTTTTGCTTTGTCTGCAGCCATAGCCATGGCAATACATATCTGCCAGCTTATACAATCCTTCATAAAAACCTCCGGCTGCTGCCAGTTCAAAACAGGGCAAAGCCTTCTCATATTCCGGCTGTCCTCCATTGCAACGTCCATAATAATAGATGTAACCTAGCGTATTTGCATACTGGGCATCTTCTGTTTTTTCATAAAGCTTGCTAATACAATCTCGGGAAGCCTCCCAATCGCATTCATAGAGACGATTGCCCCCATAGCAGGCATAGCCCTTAAGATAAAGAGCAAAAAGATTCTCTTCCTTGCACAATTCCTCTGTGAACTTTCTGGCCATGCTGATTTCATCATCCCTAGCCATCTCAAGTTCACTACTCTCCTCAAATCTACGGATGTAGCGAGCTTTCATATCCGATGTAAAAACCCACTTATCTACAGAATTTTTCTTATTTTCAAAATGAATCCGAAGAGCATAGATCATGGCATCCAGATCCAGAATATCTCCCATCAGCTCCTCATCTTCATGATCTCTCCAGGCTGCTTCCAACTGATCCCAAATTTCATTAAACATCATGCTGTCGGTAAAGGGATATCCACAAAGTTCCTTTGTATCCTGGGTGTTTTCCACATTTTCCCCATAACCCATGGCAGTATCCAAGTCAAAATCCTCCCTGGAACTGTCAATGGGACAATACCAATATTCCCCGAAATCATAAACTGTAGGATTGGCCCTCTGCAGATTCTGCAGGGTGTAAAGCAAATCCTCCAGCTGAAACGTATAAGGCTCTGGAAATACCACTTCTCCATCACCATATTCATTGGCCGCAATAATATCCTTAAAAGTAAATTCATATCGAGCCAATTCTCTCATCTGCTCCGAAGTCAAAGCAATCTGAGCCAGCGGCATCATATCCTTCATCATTCTACCTCCCTAGCAGCTAAAATCCTGTCGCAATCCTCGATCAATGAAAGCGAAGGGGTTTCCTGGCTTTCTGCCCACTTTTTAATAGAAAGAATCACATCATACTCTTCTTCTGTCAGCGAAAAATCTTCTGACTGCCGTAAATATCGCCGCAAACTTAATTCTGGATAGTCTATTTGCAGGGCAGAAATCCCCGGTGCTGGCTCATCCTTCAGCAATCCTTCTATTATATAGGAAATTCCCTTATATTCCTCTCGGGAAATTTTTCCTTTCAACCGATCTTCAATCTCTCCCTGCTGCCAGCAAATCATAGCCGTATAATTGCGATCTACCAGATTATTGCCCCCCTCTGTGACCAGCCAATCTTTTATCTCACCACAATTTGCATCCAGATATTCCAGGACATGAATCCGTCCCCAACCTCGGACTTTTTTCGCTAAGGCAAATAATTCTTCATTTGCATTTTCCCATTTTCTCATATTCCAAACCGCAGGCAGGGTAAACTCTTCATAAAGAGCCAGTCTCCGAAGAGTCTCCTTACTATGATCGTCCACTTCCACAAAAATTTCCAGAATTTCCATACCCAGCTTCACAACTTCAATTTCTCTGGAGTTTAAAAGTATGTATACAGCAGAGTGATAGATATTTCTCATATTCAACTTTCGAACATGATTTCTAATGTAATTTTGCAACTCGTCCACTGCATCCACTGCACGATATTTTTTGCAAAGTTCCTGTAAATATGCGATCACCTGATCCACATCACCTTCCGATGCTTTTGCCACAGCTCTTGCAATGAGTTTTTGGCCGGAAGCATCCGGATGAGAAAACCCCATAAGATAAACGGATAAGCCGTCCAAAGCCCCTGGAAGATGATGACTTCCCTGATCTCTAGGATTTTCAATATAAAAATCCTCCGGCAATATTCCATCATGTAAACGGGAGCAGATTTTCCCATAAATCGATTGCTGCATAGTTGAATTCTCCTACTGTTCTATAAATTTACTCATGTACTAGCTATGGCTCATAAGCTTCGACATAACTTATATCCATGAATAATAAACCGCAATATCATATGGCTTCATTATATACGAAATTCTCACTTGCGTCACTGACAATCCTGTGGTAAGCTAATATAGTGTAGTACTTTAACGCGTTAATGCGCGTTAGTAATTTATTAGTTTACTAAATGAAAGCACTTTGAATATATAATTTGTGTTATAGTAACTTGCAAATGCATTTAACATTATGTAAACATAAAGCGATCTATAAGAAATATGTAAGGAGATTGGGAGAATGGTTGTAACCGAATACTTGGAAAGAAATGCCAGCAAGTATAAAAATGAAATAGCTCTGGTAGAACTAAATCCACAGGAATCAGACACAAGAAGAATTACATGGAAGGACTACGGACTGATCGAGTCCAACCGTTTTCAGCCCTATCGTCGTGAAATTACCTGGGGTGTATTTGACGAAAAAGCCAACCGCATGGCTAATATGCTCTTAAGCCGCGGCGTAAAAAAAGGCGATAAAGTAGCCATTATCATGTATAACTGTTTGGAATGGCTTCCTATCTATATGGGAATCCTAAAATCCGGTGCCATTGCAGTACCCTTTAATTTCCGCTATGACTCCGATGAAATTCTTTACTGTGTCAATCTGGCTGAAATCGATGTTATCGTCTTCGGTCCGGAATTTATTGGACGTATGGAGCCCATCGCTGATGAACTTTCCAAAGGACGTCTCCTGATCTTTGTAGGCGATTATGTCCCCAACTGGGCAGAAAGCTATCGGGAATTGGTTGCTGATTGTTCCTCAGAATCCCCAAATATCGACCTTACGGAAGATGATTTTGGAGCCATCTATTTCTCATCAGGAACTACAGGATTTCCTAAGGCAATCCTGCATAAACATCGCAGCCTGATTCAGGCAGCTGAGATGGAACAAATGCACCATGGAACCAGCCGCGAGGACAATTTCCTCTGTATTCCGCCTCTTTATCATACCGGAGCCAAATTCCACTGGATGGGCTCCCTAATTGCTGGAAGTAAAGCAGTTCTTCTTAAAGGAACAAAGCCAAAAGAAATTCTGGAAGCCGTATCCAATGAGAGATGTACCATTGTCTGGCTTCTGGTACCCTGGGTACAGGATATTCTGGACAGCTTTGACAGAGGCGATTTACATCCTGAAGATTACCATCTTTCCCAGTGGAGACTTATGCATGTAGGAGCCCAGCCGGTTCCCCCTTCATTAATCAAACACTGGAAAGAATATTTCCCCAACCATCAATATGACACCAACTACGGTCTGTCGGAATCCACCGGACCAGGCTGCGTGCATTTAGGTGTAGAGAACATTCATAAGGTAGGCGCCATCGGTGTACCTGGATATCGCTGGGAATGTAAGATTGTAGACGAACATGACCAGGAAGTAAAACAAGGCGAAGTAGGTGAACTTTGTGTCAAAGGTCCCGGTGTCATGACCTGCTATTATAATAATGAGGAAGCCACTGCGGAAACCCTCAAGGATGGTTGGCTTTTCACCGGTGATATGGCTATGCAAGACGAAGACGGTTTTTATTATCTCGTAGACCGTAAAAAAGATGTCATCATCTCCGGTGGCGAAAATATTTATCCTGTACAGATCGAAGATTTCCTGCGCCAGTACGATAAAATCAAAGATGTAGCTGTCATCGGTGTTCCCGATCCCCGTTTAGGTGAGAAAACTGCAGCTATTATCGAAGTCAAAGACGGCATGACATGTTCAGAAGAGGAAATCAACGAATTCTGTAATAAATTGGCCCGCTATAAGAGACCTAAGGTTATCTTCTTTGAGGAAATTCCAAGAAATGCTACCGGAAAGATTGAAAAACCGGTTCTTAGAAAGAGACATGGAGCTGAGAATCTTGTGGCATCTGAGAATGAAGTGCCGAAGAAATAAATTTTTAGGATATTGCATTTCGAACCGAATGAATTCAGACTTGTAAGCATTGTATGTCGAACCGAACGGAGGCAAGGTCGAGGGAGTCTCCCTCGACCTTGCCCCCTGTTCCCCTTCTCATTTTTACATTTTCAAAAAAATTTCTTAGCATTTCTTTTACTTAACGTGTTAAGTTTATTTGTTATATCTAGCTATAAAGCTCCACTCACAAAACAAAGACTCTCTATAACATTCAAAATTAATATTGACTATACTTGTCCTCAATTTAATAATGCGGCGAAGCCGCTAACTGTTCTAAGATTCAGAGCCAGAGGTATTATCCCAGCCACCGCAAAGCGGCCATGCCCTTGATGGCATGAAAAAGAACTGCTACAATATTGCAATCAAAAAAGGGTTCAGAGAACCATTTAAACAACTAATATATTATTTATAACTCCGGCCGCCACTTCGTAGTAACTGGATATATGCCTCAGAATCCGAATCTAGAAACAGGCAGAAGTTTCCTTGCCATAACGTTTTTTACAAGAATTAAGATCCTTCCGTCTTCTGTTCTAACAGAGATATTTGTCTAGAATGGACACTATTATCTTTCGGTTGCGAATAATGTAAATGAGACACCTCTCTAAAAGCCTATTGCGTCATGTTTCTTAAGGCGCAGCAGGCTAGCTGCAAGAATAAGTATCTGAGCTGCGCAGCAGCGAATCGATGCTTGTTCTTGCAAATAGGCGCCTGCAAGACGCAAGAAACATAGCGGGCTTTTAGAGAGGTGTCTCATTGAACGTCATTGATCATGACTGGATCACAAACCCAGTATCGATTTTGCATTTCCACCCAAAATCATCTCTTTTTCCTTATCTGTAAGTCCATCATTGTCTCGGATTACGGCAATAGATTCCCCCTGGGGGGTCCAAGGGCTGTCACTGCCCATCAGAAACCGTTCCGCCCCCAGCTTGTGAACAATACGAAGGAATCTATCATTTTCCATCTGTTCCTCTTCCGGGCTAAATTTGCGTTTACTTAAATCCTTTTCTCTGTGAACAATGGTGGTGAGACAAGTAGCTGTGTCCATCCAAATAGGATATTCTGTCAGCAGTTCTTCTACCTCATCCCATTCTGACCAGCCTCCCATATGAGCCAAGATCATCTTGTCAGGAGCTACCTGATCCAACATATGTTTTATTTTCTTTACTGACGCATGGGTAATGCCGGGATAACTAATGTCATAGCCGGCATGTGTCATTACATAAAGGCCTTTTTCGCAGGCATAGGATATAATTCTCAAAAATTTCTCATCATCAATGTCTATATTCTGGAAAACCGGGTGTAATTTAATTCCCTTAATTCCATGATTTGCCAGATTGTTGATTATTTCCTTATAATTGTCATTTTCCGGGTGAATACCACCGAAGGACATGATTCCTGTCTCCTGCCATTTTTCATTAGTGGCAATGGCGACTCTATTGATGGTTTCATGCTGCTTCGGAGCTGTTGCCACTGGCATAAGGACTGCTAGGTCTACACCGTTGTCTTTCATACTGGATTGAAGGCCTGGAAGCATACCATTAGTAAATGGTGTCGTATCTCCCAAACCGGCCAGCTTTCCTAAAGCTTTAGCCGCAATTTTTTCTGGAAATGTATGTGTGTGGAAATCTATGATCATTTCTTATTTGTCTCCAAGTGCTGTTTTTTGGTCAACGACCATTTTCCTATTGTAGCACTCAAAGCATCCATCAACAAGCTTCTTATCCGGCTTTGGCGTAAATGCCGATACTACCGGCACAATAATAAAGCCAAGAAGCATGGTTACGGCCCCCAGATTAATAGGAGACTGGATGATAGCAGGGAAAGAATCTCTGCAGAAAATATTTACCACCATAATAACGGAACTAAAAATAAAGCATACCCAGCAGGAAGCCTTGGACACCCATTTTCCATAAAGGGAATACATAAAAGGTGCCAGGAAAGATCCAGCCAGTGCCCCCCAGGATACGCCCATCATCTGGGCAATGAAGGTGATAGCACTCTTATATTGTACCAGGGCAAGAATTGCGGAAATCGCAATAAATACCACCACGAAAATACGAATGATCAAAAGCTGCTTCTTCTCATCCATATCCTTTACTATATGACCTTTCAAAAGATCTATGGTCAGAGTAGAGGAAGATGTCAACACTAAGGAAGACAGGGTGGACATGGAAGCAGACAATACCAAGATAACTGTCAAAGCGATCAAAAGTGGGGACAGATTGGATAACATGGTAGGGATGATAGAGTCAAATCCATTGGCCTCCACATCAATCTGATCTGAAAAAAGTCGACCAAATCCTCCCAGAAAATAACAACCGCCAGATACCACCAGGGCAAACAAGGTTGAAATAATAGTGCCCTTCTTTACCGCATGTTCATCCGTAATGGCATAAAACTTAGTTACCATCTGGGGCAATCCCCAGGTGCCCAGAGAAGTCAAAATTACCACAAAAAGCAGATTCAAGGGATCCGGACCAAACATGGAAGCAAATACACCCGGTGTAGTGGATACCGTTTCATCCGTAACTCTAGCCAGTCCGTCCAGAGCCTCCATAAAGCCCCCCTTACTTAAAAGAACCGCTGCAATAATCGCCGTGATTCCAAAAAGCATGATAATTCCCTGAATAAAATCATTAATCGCTGTTGCCATATAGCCGCCGGCAATTACATAGATAGCCGTTAAGACAGACATGATCAAAATACACCAGGAATAATCTATATTAAAAGCCATTCCAAAAAGGCGGGAAAGCCCATTATACAAGGATGCCGTATAGGGAATCAGGAAAATAAAGACAATAACTGAAGCACCAATCTTTAACTTGTCACTGTCAAATCTCTTCCCGAAAAACTGAGGCATGGTGGCGGAATTCAGATGCTGGCTCATAATACGGGTTCTTCTTCCCAGAACCACCCAGGCCAGAAGTGAGCCGATAATAGCATTACCAATGCCTGCCCAAGTGGCGGCGATGCCATATTTCCATCCAAACTGGCCGGCATAACCTACAAAAACAACTGCTGAAAAATAGGAGGTTCCAAAGGCAAAAGCGGTCAACCATGGGCCTACGGAACGCCCTCCCAGAACAAATCCATTAACATCTGTTGCATGTTTTCGGCAATGCAAGCCGATTCCGATCATTATCATAAAATAAATAATGAGAATAATGAGTTTCATTTTAAAAATTTCTCCTTCCAGTTAATGCTAAAGTTTGATACTAACGTACTTTAAAGCGTTG
>CAVBGA010000186.1:0-10427 GCA_963594675.1 Lachnospiraceae bacterium | reverse complement strand
ATCATATGGAAAAATAACGAAAGTGAAAAAATGAGAATTCATGAGAAAAATAAGGTAGTCTATTTGACTTTTCCAGCATTAGACTCCTTTGACTTTATCAGACATGGATTCAGCAGCAGATATGGTGGTGTAAGTGAGGGGTATTTTTCTGAGATGAATCTCAGCTTTACGCGAGGAGATCAGGAAGATCATGTAATGGAAAATTACAGGCGAATTGCGGATGCCATAGGGTTCTCCTTGGAGGACATCGTATGTTCGGATCAAACGCATACCACCAATATTCGAGAGGTAGGGCTGAAAGATAGGGGAAAGGGGATTCTTTGCCCTAGAGATTATACAGACATTGACGGCTTTGTTACTAATGTAAAAGGCCCTGTGCTGGCTACTTCCTATGCAGATTGTGTTCCTGTCTATTTGGTGGATCCGAAAAACAAAGCGGTTGCCTTGCTTCATTCTGGATGGAGAGGAACTGTAAATAATATTGCTGGTAAAGCCGTGCTTATGCTTCAGGAAAAATATGAATCTGCGCCTGAGGATCTGGTAGCAGCTATTGGACCTTCCATCTGTCAAGATTGCTATGAGATTAGTGAAGATGTAGCGGAAAAATTTAAAGCAACTTATACCAAGGATGAGCTTGTCAGAATTCTCAGAGATGATCATAATGGGAAATATCATTTAAATCTTTGGGAAGCAGTGTTATGCAATTTGAGAAAAAGCGGACTTGCAGAAGAAAATATCCATCTTCCCAATTTATGCACTTGCTGTAATCCAGAATTTTTGTTCTCTCATCGTGCGTCAAAGGGAAAAAGAGGAAATCTGGAAGCCTTTCTTCAGATTATTTAATACATCGTTATAAAATTAGATAGGACTAGAAAAGAGGAAGATCTTATATGAGACCTTCCTCTTTTCTGGTTTATCCATCTGTCATATTACTGTCGGTATTCATCGATTACCTGACGCTCTAATAATTTGTTAATTTTAGATGTAGTGTTACGTACTTTTTCGACAGATATATCATGGTTCAGTATGTCGATGATACTAGCAAGATATTTGCTCATATGAGCTGCTTCATAATAGGGTTTAGAAAGAAGCTCATCGGTTTGATAAGTCAAATCTGTGGTAATCACTTTATCTATTAAGCCAGACTCATAGAATTTATCAAACTTATCAAAACCATCTGTGAAGAGACCGAAGGTGGTGCAGATGAAAACACGACTAGCATTTCGTTCTTTTAACTGTTTAGCAACATCCAGCATACTCTCACCGGAAGAAATCATATCATCGATAATGATGACATCCTTGCCATCTAAAGGTGCGCCTAAGAATTGATGTTCAACGATAGGGTTCTTACCATTTACGATCGTTGAATAATCTCTTCGTTTATAAAACATACCCATGTCTACTCCCAACACATTGGAGAAGTATACGGCACGGTTCATAGCACCCTCATCAGGGCTGATGATCATAAGATGTTCATTATCTAATTTCAAATCTTCTACAGAACCAACCAATGCCTTTAAAAACTGATAGGTAGGCATATAATTGTCAAATCCAATCAGAGGAATGGAATTCTGTACTCGGGGATCATGGGCATCAAAAGTAATAATATTGGAAACGCCCATGCTCTGAAGTTCTTTTAGAGAATAAGCACAGTCGAGAGATTCTCTCTGGGTACGTTTGTGCTGACGGCCTTCGTAAAGGAAGGGCATGATGACATTAATACGATGTGCTTTACCATTTGCTGCAGAGATAATTCTTTTTAGATTCTGAAAATGATCATCAGGAGACATATGA
This sequence comes from Lachnospiraceae bacterium, assembly GCA_963594675.1. Classification (GTDB taxonomy): domain Bacteria; phylum Bacillota; class Clostridia; order Lachnospirales; family Lachnospiraceae; genus Ruminococcus_G. The sequence goes on along the minus strand of CAVBGA010000186.1, from coordinate 8,633 downwards.
TTTTCATATCCGCATACAGTATAGGTTAAACTATAGTTTGTAACATCACACATGATGAAAAGATCCGTACCACGCACGGAATCATGTACATAACCTTTGCCTTCACCTGTTCCAAAACGAGGGCATTCACAATCTACCATAAAGGAGTCTTCAATGTAGCCTGCTACTTGAACCCGTGTTGCTTCATCAAGATTTTTTCTATATTCCACAAGATAGTCATTAACAGAAGTAGCAAGTTTTTCACATCCCGGAAGCGCAGCAATCTTAAGGGGGGCTACCGGAAAGGATTTTTTAAGTAAATCCAGATTTACCATTTTTTTCCTCCGAATCCATAATCTTAATTTTTAATCATAATGAATATCAATCCATCTTATTTTATATCACCAGACTTGTAGTCCGTCAAGTAATCCGTGAAAATTGGGTGAAATTGGTGGAAGAAAGGCTTTTGTGAAGTTTGTGCCCGGCAATGAAATGGTGTTTCGGTTGACAGAAAGGATAGGGGAAATTATAATGTTTAATGGCTAAGACTGACCTGGGAGGGATTATGAAAAATATCCGACATATAATAAAAAAAATTGAAGAAAATAGTATTGCCTGGGAAATGGGAATTGAGGCTGGAGATGAGCTTTTAGAGGTTCAGGGACGTCCTGTAAGAGATGTTTTTGACTATAGATATTTGTTGAATGATGAGCTGATTACAGTTTTGATTCGTAAAGTGGATGGCGAGGAATGGGAACTGGAGATTGAAAAAGAATATGAGGAAGATCTGGGAATTGAATTTGAAAATGAATTCATGGATGATTACCGTTCCTGCAGCAACAAATGTATTTTTTGTTTTATTGATCAGATGCCACCGGGGATGCGAGATACTTTGTATTTTAAAGATGATGATTCAAGATTATCTTTTTTGCAAGGAAATTATGTGACATTAACCAACATGTCGGATCAGGATTTGGATCGTGTGATTCGATACCATATGTCACCAATCAACATATCTGTGCACACCATGGATCCAGAATTGCGTTGCCAAATGCTACACAATCGTTTTGCGGGTACCATCGCAGAAAAGCTGGATAAACTTAAAGAAGCTGGTTTAGAGATGAATGGTCAGATTGTTCTCTGTAAAAATATTAATGATGGGGAAAATCTAGATGATACCATTGGTCGTCTTTGTAACTATTACCCAGAAATGCAAAGTGTTTCTGTGGTGCCGGTGGGACTGTCCAAATATCGAGACGGTCTCTATCCCCTGGAGGCTTTTGACAAGGATGATGCTGAAAAGGTGATTGCTATTATCGAAAAATGGCAGAAAATCATGAAGGAGCGTTATGGAGTTCATTTTATTCATGGTGGAGATGAATGGTACATTTTAGCAGAGATGGCAATTCCAGATGCCGATCGCTATGATGGTTATCCCCAGTATGAAAATGGTGTTGGAATGCTTCGGCTTCTTCATGATGAAGTTGAGACTTTTTTGGAAAGTCTGGAAGGAGATAGAAGAAAACGAAGGCTATCAATTGCCACAGGATGTTTAGCATGTGATTTTCTGGAAAAATATATTATAATGATAAGAAAGAAATTTCCAGAAATCGATGTGACAGTATATCCTATTAGAAATGATTTTTTTGGAAAATCAATCACTGTATCCGGACTGGTTACCGGTCAGGATATTGTAAAGCAACTTAAAGGCAAAGACCTGGGAGAGACTTTATTGATTCCCTGTAATATGCTTCGTATGGGAGAAAATGTATTTCTTGACGACTTGTCTCTGACGGATTTGGAAGAAGAATTAAGCCTTCCACTTACTGTTGTGGATGAGGATGGAGAATCCTTTGTAAGATGTATTATAGGGGAAGATGATGGTCAATGCAGAAAAAGGAGACAAAAATATGAGCAAACCGATTGTTGCGATAGTGGGACGACCTAATGTTGGTAAATCAACATTGTTTAACGCACTCGCAGGTGAAAATATATCTATTGTGAAAGATACACCGGGGGTTACCCGTGACCGTATTTATGCAGATGTTAACTGGTTGAATTTTCAGTTTACTTTAATTGATACAGGAGGAATTGAACCAGATAGTGGTGATATTATTCTTTCACAGATGAGAGAACAGGCGCAGATTGCTATTGATACAGCAGATGTTATTATTTTTCTTACGGATGTGAGACAGGGATTAGTAGATGCAGATGACAAGGTGGCGGATATGCTGCGCCGAAGCAATAAGCCGGTGGTTTTGGTGGTTAATAAAGTAGATAATTTTGACCGGCTTATGTTGGATGTTTATGAGTTTTATAATTTGGGCATAGGCGATCCTATTCCTATCAGCTCTGCTTCCAAATTAGGCATTGGTGATATGCTGGATGCTGTGACCCAGTATTTTGATGTGGATGATGCCCAGGAAGAGGAAAGTGATATTCCGAAAATCGCTATTGTAGGAAAACCAAATGTAGGTAAATCTTCTATTATCAATAAACTCCTTGGCGAAAATCGTGTGATTGTATCTAATATTGCCGGAACGACCAGGGATGCCATTGACACGTCGATTATCTGGCAGGGACAGGAATATATTTTTATTGATACAGCTGGCTTGCGAAGAAAGAACAAAATCAAGGAAGAATTAGAGCGATATAGTATCATTCGTACCGTTACAGCGGTAGAGAAAGCGGATGTGGTTATTGTGGTGATTGATGCGATAGAAGGTATTACAGAACAGGATGCCAAAATTGCAGGTATTGCTCATGAGAGAGGAAAAGGAATTATCATAGCGGTTAATAAATGGGATGCCATTGAAAAAAATGATAAAACCATATACAAATACCGAGAAAAAATTCGTTCCACACTTTCTTATATGCCTTACGCAGAATTGCTATTTATTTCTGCGGAGACGGGACAGAGACTTCCTAAACTTTTTGAGACCATTGACATGGTTCTTGAAAATCAGGCATTGCGAGTACAGACGGGTGTTCTTAATGAAATCATGACAGAAGCCGTTGCCTTGCAGCAGCCCCCATCAGATAAGGGCAAACGTTTAAAACTCTACTATATTACACAGGTTGCGATTAAGCCCCCAACCTTTGTTATATTTGTAAATGATAAAAAACTCATGCACTTTTCTTATACCAGATATTTGGAGAATCGAATTCGAGATGCCTTTGGCTTTAGAGGTACATCATTAAAATTCCTTATCCGTGAAAGAAAAAATAAGGAGCAGTAAGTATTATGGAGAGAATCATATGTCTTGCTATAGGGTATGTTTGTGGCCTTTTTCAAACTTCGTATATTTATGGTAAAGCCAAGGGAATTGATATCCGGCAACACGGAAGTGGAAATGCAGGTACAACCAATGCACTTCGGACTCTGGGCATGAAGGCTGGAATGATTACGCTTTTAGGTGATTGCGTCAAATGTATTGTTGCAGTCTTGCTGGTAGGGGCAATTTTCGGTGAGAGCTGTGCTCCTTATCTGAAGCTTTTGCAGATGTATGCAGCGGCAGGTACAATTTTGGGACACAATTTTCCTTTCTATATGAATTTTAAAGGAGGAAAGGGGATTGCAGCTACAGCAGGTTTGCTTTTATCATTTAGTCTGCGTCTTTCTGCAATTGCCCTTGTACTCTTTTTGATTATTCTTTTTACGGTGCATTATGTGTCCTTGGGTTCTATGGTTGTTTATGTAGTGTTTATGATTGGCACAATTGTATTAGGGCAATCAGGATATTTTGGAATGAATCAAGCACATTTAAATGAGCTTTACGTGGTGGCAGCATTGCTTACTGTGATGGCAATCTATCGACACAGAGCCAATATTGTGCGATTAATCAACGGAACTGAAAGAAAAACATATCTTACGAGTAAACACAAAGAGAAAGCATGATTGGAGGATAAAAATATGGCTAAAATTACAGTTGCAGGCGCAGGTAGTTGGGGTACGGCACTGGCGATTCTTCTTTTTAATAATGGACACGAGGTTAGCATATGGTCCACATTAACTGCTGAAGTAGAAATGCTCAGAGAAAAAAGAGAGCATGCTTCAAAACTTCCGGGTGTGAAAATTCCAGAGGGAATTGAAATTACAGATGACCTTCCTTCTGTATTGGAAGATCCAGATTTGGTGGTTCTGGCTGTTCCCTCTCCCTTTACTAGAAGTACATCAAAAATGATGAAAGAATATGTAAATAAGGATCAGCTTATCGTTAATGTGGCAAAGGGTATTGAAGAGACTACCTTAATGACACTGAGCGAAATTATTGAAGAAGAGATTCCTCAGGCTCGGGTAGCAGTTCTTTCAGGACCAAGTCATGCGGAAGAAGTAGGAAGAGGTTTGCCAACAACAGTTGTGGTAGGTGCAACAGACAAAAAAACAGCAGATTATATCCGGGATCTTTTTATGAGCCCTGTTTTTCGTGTATATACAAGCCCGGATATTTTAGGGATAGAATTAGGTGGTTCTCTTAAAAATGTAATCGCTCTGGCAGCAGGAACTGCAGACGGCCTAGGTTGTGGAGATAATACCAAGGCTGCTTTGATTACCAGAGGAATCCATGAGATTAAAAACCTGGGTCTGGCTATGGGAGCTCTTCCGGAAACCTTAACAGGTCTTAGTGGTGTAGGTGATTTGATTGTAACCTGTGCTAGCGTACATAGCCGTAATAGAAAAGCGGGTTACCTGATTGGACAGGGCTATACCATGCAGGAGGCAATGGATGAAGTAAAAATGGTGGTGGAAGGCGTATATTCTGCTAAGGCAGCCCTTTCTCTTTCAGAAAAGTACCATGTGGATATGCCTATTGTTGTGGAAGTGAACAAAGTACTTTTTGATGGAAAGAGTGCGAAAGATGCTTTAAATGACCTCATGATGAGAATGAAAAAAGATGAGGTAGGAGAAGAACTCTGGAGTCATCCTATTAATAGAGCGAAAGCACCTGAAAAATAGAAAAAATATATTATTTTAGGTAAAATGTTCAAATATCAATTTGAGAAGATGAAAAAAAACACTATTTTGTACAATTGATTAGGGCCGCTTATATTGAATATTCAATTAATTTAAGCTATAATTGGGGTAATTGATAAAAAGTCAAAATACTGGCAGAAAGGAGCCAATGACGATGCACTTATTACAGGATGAAAATGGCAATAATGTTTCTCACGCTCACGGTGGTGAAGGTAAGGCCAGCCTCGTGCATACACACGACGGGCATACACATGAGCATGAAGATGGACATTCCTGCGGTGGTGAGCATAACTGTTCCACCTGCAAAGGAGATTGCACATCGGAGACGGTTGCTTTGCTTAGTTATATGTTGCAACACAACCAGCATCACGCTGCCGAACTGGATCAGATGGCTGCCAATTTAAGGAAACTTGGAATGGAGGCAGCTGCCAATCAGATTTCAGAAGGAGTTTCAGAATTCCAAAAGGGTAATATGCGTCTCAGCCTGGCTTTGACACTTGTCAGAGAAGAACTTAAGGAGGAGTAGATCATGTGCCTTGCAACAGTGATCAGAAAAACAGATGGTACTTCTATTTTCCGAAATGTCAGCCGCATAGATGTTAAGGAAGATAAGTTAGTGATCCGTGATATCATGGGTGACGAAAAGGAAGTTACAGGCAAGATCCTTATGGTGGACCTGGCCAACAGTCTGGTTGAAGTAGACTGTAAGTAAGATTGTATCAGGGAGGACCCTGATCAAAATATTTGGTAAAACAAAGTGGAGGACAAACAAATGAGCAAAAAGCTGAGTCAGATCATGAAGGAAAAGATGATTATCTCTTTTGAGGTATTTCCGCCAAAGACAGATGTAGGCATGGAAAAACTACCGGTTACTCTGGACCATCTTTACAAATATCATCCTGAGTACATTTCCTGTACTTATGGAGCTGGTGGTACCAATGTAGGTAAAAATATGGAAGTGTGTCAGATGATTAAGAATGCTGATAATGATACAATTCCTGTGACACATTTTACCTGTATCGGCAATACAAAAGAGGGAATTAAAGAACAGCTGCAGAATTATCTGGATAATGGCATAGATCATATGTTGGCTCTTCGCGGAGATCTTCCTTTTGGTTGGGAAGGAACTGGTGGAGATTTTGCATATGCCACAGATCTTGTAGCTTTTGTAAGAAAAGAATTTGGCGATAAGATCGAGATTGCCGTATCCGGTTCGCCTGAGGGACATATTTCCTGCCGTTCTTTGGAAGCGGACATTGCTTTTCTTAAACAAAAACAGGATAATGGTGCAGATTATATCATGACCCAGCTCTGTTGGGATATGGATCAGTTTAGATATTGGCTGGATGCTATTCGCGAAGCTGGAATTACTATGCCGGTTGATGTGGGAATTATGCCGATTTTAGATCAGGCAGCCACAATCAATATGGCTCTTTCCCGTAATGGTTGCGTAATGCCGAGGGAGCTTTGCGAAATTATTTCTAAAAACTGGATTTTCCCGAATCCTTTTGTTAAAGATCCTTTTGATGCAGATGTGGAAGGAAAGAAGAAAGCATTTAAGGAAGCGGGAAAAGAGTATACCATTCGACAGATTGATGAGTATCGTGCTATGGGAGTGAATGGTATTCATCTTTACGCTCTTAATAAATGGGAGGATGTATCAGAAATTATTGACAGATCTGGAATCTGTACTCTGGTTTAAGATATAAATTTTAAATACCGCATAGCGAGTTTTTATCATTTAGGAGGAACAAATCAACATGGCGCATGTAATTGCTATGGCAGGAAAAGGTGGAGTGGGCAAAACTTCACTAACAGGCTTGATTATTCAAGAACTCTGTCGTTTAAATAAAGGCCCGATTCTGGCTGTTGATGCCGATGCCAATTCTAATTTGAATGAGGTATTAGGTGTTGACGTTGATTATACATTGGGTGAGATCCGTGAGGAAATCGCTCAGGCTGAGAATGCCGTTAAAAGTCCAATACCTGCAAGTATGAGCAAGGCAGATTATGCAGAGATTAAGTTTAATTCTGCTTTGATTGAAGAAGATGACTTTGATTTGCTTGTAATGGGCAGAACACAGGGAAAAGGTTGCTATTGCTTTGTGAACGGTCTTCTGCAGACCCAGCTTCAAAGACGCCAGGATCACTATCCTGTTATGGTAGTGGACAATGAAGCCGGTATGGAGCATATTAGCAGAGGAATTCTTCCTAGTATGCAGACTGCAATTTTGGTTAGCGATTGTTCTCGACGCGGTGTACAGGCTGCGGGTAGAATAAAAGACCTGATTGCTGAATGTGGCATGAAACCTTCGACTCTTGGGTTGATTGTGAATCGTGCTCCAGAAGGCAAATTAAATGCAGGAACAGAGGAAGAAATCAAAAATCAAGGACTTACTCTTTTAGGAGTAGTTCCACAAGATCAGATGGTATATGAGTATGATTGCGATGGAAAACCGCTTGTGCAGCTTCCGGAGGATAATCCGGTGAAGTTGGCGGTTCGCGAAATTGTAAGCAAGCTTGCTGTTTGATAAAAATTGATTTTTTGCGGATGGCTATCCGGCAGGCTGGATGCATATTATCTAACATGACTTTATAGAATAGTATGCAGATGTGGTTTGTACGATTGTGATAAGTGAATTTGATTTGACAAATGTAGATGGATTTTAGTTATTTAGAATGTCTACAGACGATAATCGGAATTAAGGTGGATGAGATGAAAATAGCAGTAACAGGAAAAGGGGGCGTTGGAAAGACGACCTTTGCGGCGACGCTCGCGAGATTATATGCAAATGAAGGAAGGAAAGTTTTGGCTGCAGATGTGGATCCGGATGCGAATCTGGGGCTTGCCCTTGGCTTTACGGAAGATGAACTGGCTGAGATTGTTCCCATTAGTAAGATGCGAAAATTAATTGAAGAGCGTACGGAAGCGACACCTGACAATAGCTTTTATAAACTTAATCCTAAGGTGGATGACATACCTGATAAGTATGGAAAATTGAAAAATGGCGTTAGGATGCTTGTCTTAGGAACCGTGGAAACAGGTGGGGGCGGTTGTGTCTGCCCAGAACATGTCATGCTTAAGAGAATTATCAGTAATTTGGTTCTTCGAAGAGATGATATTGTGATACTTGATATGGAAGCGGGATTGGAGCATTTGGGCCGAGGCACAACAGAAGGCGTTGATTGTTTTGTTGTAGTGATCGAACCAGGTGCCAGAAGCGTTCAAACATATAAAAATGTAAAACGTCTTGCCAATGACCTTGGGGTAAAGCAGGTGAGGGTTGTTGCCAATAAGGTGCGAGACAAGGAGGACGAAGCCTTTGTACGAGCTCGTATTCCTGCGGAAGATCTGCTTGGAATCATTCATTACAATGCAGAGGTTATTGATGCAGACAGAAAAGGCTGTGCTCCTTATGACTACAGCCAGTCTGCAGTTGCAGAGATTCAGAAAATTAAAGATACAATCGATTCTACAATTGTTTGAAGGAGGTAAAAAAAGTGACTTTATTTGAACGAGTATTCGGCGGTAATGATGCAGTCTATGGACTTACCGAGAGCGCTATAGACGGTGCAATTGCTCAATATGGTGAGGAGAAGGCCGTAAGCTTTCCGAATACAGCGTATTCTCTTCCCTGCTACTATGGTGTAACAGGAACAAAAGTAACAAATCTGAAAG
>CAVBGA010000185.1:0-5179 GCA_963594675.1 Lachnospiraceae bacterium | reverse complement strand
ATTGATTACCGGAAGAACGTCCAGATCATGGTCGATTGCAAGGTATACATTGGCAAGAGTCTGCGCCTCCACACCCTGTGCTGCATCTACCACCAGAATGGCACCGTCACAGGCCGCCAGACTTCTTGACACTTCATAGTTAAAATCTACATGTCCTGGTGTATCTATCAGATTAAATATATATTCTTCACCGTCATTTGCCTGATATACGATACGAACCGCCTGGGACTTGATGGTGATTCCTCGCTCCCGCTCAAGATCCATATTGTCCAGAACCTGAGCCTGCATCTCACGCTGTGTCAGCAAACCTGTCTTTTCAATGATGCGGTCTGCCAAGGTAGATTTTCCGTGATCGATGTGAGCGATAATACAGAAATTACGAATCTTACTTTGATCTATGGCCACTGTTTTTCCTCCTGTAAATACCGCCTGCTCTCCTGCAAAATACCACGATTACATAGTTTTTTCGGATGCCCGGCAGTCTAAAATAGCTGCGATTGCAAAAAGAGCAGCCATTGACGGTATGGCTGCTCCTGCTTTTATCATAATATCCCGAAAATTACTGAATAGAATTAACTGCCTTTGTAAGACGGGAAACTTTTCTTGCTGCGTTATTTTTGTGATATACACCTTTGGATGCAGCCATGCTGATTGTCTTGATTGCTGCTGTAAGCTCTGTAGCTGCAACTTCTTTATTCTTCTCTGCAACAGCTGTCTCTACTTTTTTAATTGCTGTTTTCACTGCAGATCTGATAGATTTATTTCTAGCAGCTCTTGTTCTGGTAACGAGAATTCTTTTTTTAGCGGATTTAATATTAGCCAATTCTTACACCTCCGGCAAATTAGTATGTATTTATATTCTTAAAAGTATCTGTAAAACATTAGAGAGACACGAAATTCTAATGTAAACATGCTTTATCATGATATGCCATTTGTTTCATTTTGTCAATATAGAAATATAGGAAATAGCAAAATTCTCAACCCTCACTATAGCGAACAATCAGCATTTCCACACTGAGCCGGTCATTTAAAATTCCCGTTTTTACATCCTCCTCAGCCTGCAGAAAATCATTTACCGCTCCCAGAAGGGTCTCTCTGTCAAACTGTCTTGCATAACCCATATAATTGCGAACTACAAAGCTCCTTAATCCCAGTTTATCTGCAATAGCCTTCTGTCCTTCTCCCTCCGTCATCAACTCTTTCACCTGAAAAAGCTGGTTAAACTGTCTTGCCAGCAGGAAAAGGATCCTCATAGGAGGTTCTTTCAGCTCCAAAAGGTCATAATAAAGCCGTAGCGCCGTCTTTTGATCCTTCTGGGCTACTGCTCTTACCATATCAAAAATCCGGTTATTTACCTGCACTGAACATATGGCCTCGATATCTGCCCGTGTAATGGTATCATCATCGCCTTTATAGCTTAGAAGCTTTTCCACTTCCTTACTAATTTGATTCATGTCATTTCCTACGGAGGCCAGGAAAAAGTCCATGTCCTGACGAGTGATCTTCTTCCCTTCCCTCTGCAGGGTTTTTAGCACCCAGCGCATCAGGGTATCTTCTGTCTGTACAGCAAATTCTACAATTTTACCTTCTTTTTTTACAGCTTTGAAGAGGCGGTTTCTCTTGTCCACCTCACTCTCCACAAATATAAAATGCAAATATTCCGGCATCTCCGACAAATATTCCGGCAGACGATCCACCTGTTTTTTAAAGAAGCCACTATCTTCCACCAATATGGTCCTGCTTTCTGAAAGGAAAGGCATGGTCTCACCCATGGAAATAATCTCTGAGGGATCCAGGCCTTTTCCACGAAATATATTGAAATTCATGGAGTCATCACTTCCCAAAGCCTTAGCAAGGCGATCTCTGTATTGTTTTTTTAGATAATCCTCCTGACCATAGAAGAGATATACCTTGCGAAAATCTCTATTTTTTATATCATCCAAAATACTTTTCATTCTTTCCTTTTACTCCCCATAAGCATCGCTTGAAATCAAAACTCTCTTTTCAAATCCGTCCTGTCAACCGATATGACAAAACGGCCAGTGTCTCCCGCAAGTAATAGCTGGGCATCATAAAAGCGGTATCCTTTGCAGCCAAGCCTTCCACCTGAGTCATTCCCTGTTTTTTAGCAATTCGTACTGCCCGATAAAGATGAAAACGATTTGTTACAATGATGGTTCGGGCATCATTAGACCCTATGAGCCTACGGCTAAAAGCAATGTTTTGGTCTGTATTTACTGAATTTTCCTCGCAAATAATCTGTTCCCCTGCCACTCCCTCTTGCAGCAGATACTCTTTCATAGCCTGAGCTTCCGTAATCTCCTCACCACTTCCTCTGGCTCCGGAAACAATAATTTTCGTCTCAGGATTATTCCGATAATATTCATAAGCCGCATCCAGACGATCCCCAAGGGATTTGGAAACTGTCCTTCCATTTACCTGAGCCCCAAGAACAATCATATATTCCGCTCCTGTCTCTGGTTTTCTAGCTCCATAAGAGATAATTTGAAATACTATCATCAAAAAAATAAGCAGCAAGCAAAAGCAAAAAGCTCCACAGAGACATGAAACTCTTTGAGGAATATGTATTTTCTCAGCTTTATTTAAATTGTAAAGGCGGCCAAACAAAAACAAGGCAACCGCAAAAAACAGCCAAATCAAATGGAATTTTGAATTTAATCCCGTATACAAAGCCACCATAAGGAAATACATACCGCAGACTGCTGACAATAGATAAAAAATCATGATGTTATACACACATCCTTATCCTATTTATCACATTAATTGCCTCTTTATTATACATAGCATAAAAAGCCCCGACAAGAGGAGAGCTTTTTTTATGAAAAAAAAAATGAGACCCCCATAAAATGTGCCTTCTCACAGGCAATTTACGGGTGTCTCAGTATCTTTTGTCATTACCCCCACCTTCACTAAAACTTAGAGTTGGGGAATTTCTCCGACTGAGTTAAATATGATCTGTTGCTTCCGTCATAGCTCTCAGCACTTCTTTTTCATCCTCATTCAGATGATTCTTCATAGCAAGTCCCTCTGCCATATCAATGTTAGTAATCTCACCATGATGATGTACAATTACCTTATTTGTCAGGCCTTCAGCCAAAGCTTTCACAGCATAATAACCCATTCTGGTAGCAGTCACACGGTCTCTCGCAGAAGGAGATCCACCTCTTTGTACATGACCAAGAACAGTTACACGGGGATCCAATCCCAGATCTTCATGGATCATATCCGCTACCTGAGTTCCTGCACTTCCATTTCCTACCTCTTCATTGTCCAAACTTCCGTCTGTAGCACGTTTTGCACCTTCTGCAACAACGATCATGAAATGGGTTCTTCCACTAATTCTTGCTGAACGAATCTTCTCAGCTACATCTTTTTCAAAATCATAGGCAATCTCTGGCACCAAAACTGCGGTAGCACCTGTAGCGATTCCTACATACATAGCCAGGTTACCCGCTCTATGTCCCATTACCTCAATAACGGAACATCTCTCATGGGAAGCCATGGTATCTCTCAGCTTATCAATTGCCTCAATAGCGGTATTTGCAGCTGTATCATATCCAATAGAATAATGGCTGCATCCGATATCATTATCAATGGTTGCAGGAATGCCCACAACTGAAATAGGATATTCACTAGAAAAAACAAGACATCCGGAGAATGTACCGTCACCACCGATGGCTACAATTCCGTCCAAGCCAAGAAGGCGACAAGTATCATATGCCTTCTTACGACCTTCCTTGGTGCGGAACTCCTCACTTCTGGCCGTATTAAGGATGGTACCTCCACGGTCAATAATATGAGCTACATCCGCAGCTGTCATATGCATGAAATCACCATTGATCAATCCATTCCATCCACGCTTGATACCCACTACATCAATGCCCATATAAATTGCTGATCGCACAACTGCACGGACAGCCGCATTCATTCCCGGAGCATCACCACCAGATGTAAGAACACCAATTCTCCTTACCTTATTCGCTTCCATAATTACACCTCCATCATAGACAAGCTTTATATTTATTTTATATATTCAGGAATATAGCCAAGCTCTCGAACCCGCTTAACCGCTTCCTGCCTGCCAACATCATTTAGTTTTTCCAAGAGCTTACCTAGCTCTGTCTCAAGATCCACAGAAGACTTCTCCTCATCTCCATGATAGAGATGCTTCAGTTTTTCGACTATCGCCATATCCCCTGTAGCCTCGGCAATCTGCATAATAGATTGTCGAAAATGGGGATTAATAATGGCCTGCAGCTGGTCCGGATATTCTGTAAGATAAGCATCTACAAATTCCTTATAGAATTTTTCCAGTTCTCCCTTAATTTCCTGAGAAGAATGATCCTTACACTCTGTCATTGCCTTAGCCAGAGAAGCAAAATTTCCAGCCATCAGGGTACTGTTGGTATAGATTAGCTCCTCCAAAATCTCTTTTTCCATTCTGGCCGCCTTGGCCAGCTCCTGCATAGAAAGACCGGCCTTTATCCGGAAATCGCTGAGAATTTTGTATAATGTATCTGATTCATTCATGTTTTTTATCCTATCTCGTGATTATAGTTAAATTTTGTTATAATATTCACACATCTGTTCTATAGTATACACCAGACCTAGGCAAAATTACAAGTAATTAAGTTTCATCCTGCATAGGAACAAAGACCTCCTCAGCTATTGCCTGCAGATCCACTGTATCCTCTCCACTGGCAGACAGAGAATACATAAGCCCCGGCACCGTATCATACCAGAGACAGGACTGTATTTTCTCATCGCCCTCACTTGTTTCTCGATAGGTCGCTGTACAACGGCCCACTTCTATTTCTTTTTCCTCCCAGTCATCATAAGCAAGGCCTGATATGTCCTCATATGCAGATGTAAAAGAAATTCTCGCTGTCAGTTCCGCCCCCTCATATTGAAAGAGCATCTCCCCTATTCCATCGCTTTCGTCAACATAATAAGTGACATCTTCTGCCTTTTTTGGAACCCCCATTTCTGCGCCTATGGTCTCACACAGCCTTTCTGCAGATACCTCTTCCCAGGGATTTGCCAGTTTTTGACTTTCACTAGCCTCCGATTCCGCTTCTTGCTGACTCTGGCTGGCAGTAGTTGACTTCTTCGCTCCGCAGGCCGTGCAACTGCATACCAGCATACTTCCACATAATAG
>CAVBGA010000184.1:0-2706 GCA_963594675.1 Lachnospiraceae bacterium | reverse complement strand
GCTTTAGGATCCTCCATTGCAACCTATGTTTCTCAAAATTATGGAGCCTTAAAGTGGCAAAGAATCAAAGATGGGGTTCGCATTAGCTTTTTCCAAATGGAAAGCATCAATGCTATCATCGGAATCATCATCCTTATCTGGAAAACACCAATGGTCAGCCTTTTCCTTACGAATCCCAGTGCTGAAATTCTCTACTATGCTAATGGATATCTGACAGCTATCGCACCCAGTTATCTTCTGGTTACCCTAATTATGGTTTACCGGACAGCAGTGCAAAGCATGGACAACACACGCGCTCCCTTTGCTGCATGCATTATTGAGCTAATTATGCGCAGTTCCAGTACCCTTATTATCTGCCACATAGCAGGTTATGTCGGTGTATGCCTCGCCACCCCTCTAGCCTGGATTGGTGCATCCCTCTTCATTGTTCCTGTTTACTTCAGGATGATGAAAAAATTGGATTCCAACCCAGGCCTTGCAAATAGCACCGTTTAACCTTTTCCTTTCCCGCCTCTCGAAGCCACTCTCTCTATTGCGATTCGAGAGGCTTTTTTGTATCCTAGAAGATTTCAAAGGAGTTTCGTACGATAATAAAAATAAAGTTTCCTATACGATAAAAAGCCGCTTACGCGGCTAAATAATCAAGATTAAATAAAAGGGGGGAGGGGTTACCGGGCGAATGGTAGCCCCACCACTAGATAAGATAGGTAAACTATCGCGAAACTCTCGGTTAGGAGGACGAATCCTGGGGGGTTCTGTTCCTATCCTTAAGCTCAATATAAATATATACCTTTTTTATTGATAATAATATCAATATCTGCCATAATAATATAACAATCGTTCACAATAGGAGGAATTGTTTATTGCCAACTCTATTTTCCCTTAATTCCGATTTGTCGGAAAATGTCCCCTATAATAATCCGGCCTTTCCCTTCCATATTCATAAAGAAGATGAGATCTCCCACTATTCCATCAGCCATTGGCATGATGATCTAGAATTTGTGGTGATTCTGGAAGGAGAATTGTTTTATATGGTAAATGGACAAAAAATCCCTTTACAGAGGGGCGAAGGTCTTTTTATCAATAGTAAAAGCATTCACTATGGCACTTTAGAGGACTGTGACTACTGCAGCTTTATTGCCTGCCTTTTTTCTTTAAAGCTCTTCCCTGATAATGCCTATTTTATAGAGGAATATGTAAAGCCCTTAATCAGTGATCCCATGATTCCTTTTCAAAAGCTTTCTCTGGATTCTTCCTGGCAAAAAGAAATCATGACGCTTATTACAAACTTGTATGAAATCTTCTCCTGCAAAGAAGAACCTTTTATAGCTTTGGAAAGTCTCTCCCGAATTGTAAAGCTTTTGACAGAAAATGCAGTGACAAGCCAAGGCAGCAAGCCACCGACAAATTCCGAGGAAATCCAAATTGTCACCGCCATGATGGGCTATGTACAGAAAAATTATGCCAACAAAATTCTCTTGAAAGATCTGGCGCTAGCCGGCAACTGTTGTAAAACCAGATGTACCCAGCTTTTTCAAAAATATTTATCCACATCTCCCATGGTGTATGTCAATAATTATCGACTGGAAAAGAGCCGTTCTCTGCTAAGGTATTCTAACTACTCTGTAACAGAAATTTCCTACCTCTGTGGTTTTACCAGCAGCAGCTATTTTTGCGAAGCCTTCCATAAATATTATGATCTTACTCCAAAACAATATCGCAAGCAAAATCCCCTGAACTCTTAGCACTTAGAATTCAGGGGATTTATTTTCTTTTTCAGTTAATACTGTATGTTTATTATTTTATATCAGCTGCAACAATTTTTCCTGCCAATGCAGATGCTGCCGCTG
The DNA here is from genome assembly GCA_963594675.1 of Lachnospiraceae bacterium. GTDB lineage: Bacteria > Bacillota > Clostridia > Lachnospirales > Lachnospiraceae > Ruminococcus_G. The sequence goes on along the minus strand of CAVBGA010000184.1, from coordinate 856 downwards.
ATTTTGGTGATGCCAGATAGATATTCACCTTAGAAGTTCCCATACGTCCCAGGAAATTCCTGTTATTGGTGGCCACAACCACTTCTCCATCTGTCAGAATACCACCCGTACGTCCACAGCACAAGCCGCAGGAAGGATGGGTAATATCTGCTCCTGCCTCGCTTAAGATTCTTAGGGTGCCATTTTCCAAAGCCTCTCTATATACCTTACGGCTGGCCGGAGTAACGATCATCCTTACAAAGGGAGCAATCTTCTTTCCTTTTAAAATCGCCGCAGCTTCCATAAGATCTTCTAATCTGCCATTGGTACAGGAGCCCAGGAATACCTGATCAACCTTCACCTCTCCCAACTCAGAGATGGGCAGAACATGATCTACATTGGAAGGCACGGCCATAACAGGTACAAAATCCTCAGCACGATAATTCATAACACTTTCATACTGGGCATCATCGTCCCCTTTTAAATTCGCCTGGAAATCGTCAAGCTGAATATCACAATATTCTGCTGTCTTCTCATCCGGAGCAAAAAGACCACATTTCGCACCAGCCTCTATAGCCATATTGGTCATGGTCATACGGGAAGCGACGCTCATATTCTCCACAGTATCTCCGGTGAATTCCAAGGCCTTATAGGTTGCTCCCGCTGCTGTCAGATCGCCTATAATCTTCAAGATAACATCCTTTGACATAACATTGTCTGGAAGCTTGCCTGTAATATTTACTTTAATCGTTGCCGGCACTCGAACCCACAACTGACCGGTACCCAGAATACCTGCCATCTCTGTGTAGCCGATTCCTGAAGAGAATGCACCTACACAACCATAGGTTGTCGTGTGACTATCTGTGCCAAATACCAC
>CAVBGA010000183.1:0-3598 GCA_963594675.1 Lachnospiraceae bacterium | reverse complement strand
TCGGATGGCAAGGTCACTAGTGATTTTGCGGTCAGTTAGACTTGCGATAACACTTTTGCAGTTGTAGCATTTTTCACCGTTTTTTAAATAGAGATAAGTAAAATCAGTGCACCGTTTTTGATTGATCTTAGCGGCTGTAAAATTTTGTCTGATTTTGTTCTCGAAAATTCGATGAGTTTTCCCTTTTTTATAATTAGGCCGTTTCCTCCGTGTTATTGAATGAAGTCCAAGTTCTTTATTCATATAGTTATGGATTGTCAGATTGCTTCGGATAATTCCATCATTCTCCAGATAAAGCTTAACCATGCGATATCCCACTACGCCATTATGATCATGATAGATTTTATTGATGAAACCTTGTGGTGAGGTAGCAGATATTAGAGTAACTCTGCCATATATAGTGGTAGATGGAAAGTTTCGTCTTTTTTCATAACGTCTTTGGTGTAAAGAATATAGGAATTGCCTATAACGGAAGAAAAATGGTTACGGAATTTATCGAGAGAGGAGTGAGAACGATAGTTACCGGATTTGACCTCTACAGGACATATTTTTCGTCCCTCTGTAATCAGAAAATCTATTTCCATATGGTTCTCACGGTTTTTGTTATCTGATCTGGAGTAAAAATATAAACGTTCCCTTTTGTGACGGAGCATTTGAGCAACAACGTTTTCCATCAGCATTCCTTCGTTAATATTCAGTTTATCAAACAGGATGGCCCGATAGAGTTCATTGTCAGTGAATTTTTCGTCCTTAAAGGTATGGGTAACTAAAAGCCCGGTATCAGCCATATAACATTTCTGTGTTGTATTGTCTGAGCTTAAGGCAAGTCCGACATGCGGATCGGTAGCATTAAAACAGGTGTTTACAACCATGGCTTCATTAAGCCAGATAAAAGACTTCTCGTATGTGCGGAATCTGGCCTGTTTTCCTAGGGAAGAAAGTTTGTATTTTTTCTCCTTTTTGGAAAGCTGTCCGGGAATATTGTCAAATATTGCGAACACCTTATCTTCGTATCCTTCAGCAAATTTAGCGACATCATCCCGGTAAAGTTTAAGAATTCGTCGTTTGGCTATATCTGATGCTTCGAAATTTTTGCCTTCCTGGTAGGCAAGAACTGATTGAGGCATTCCGCCAACCAGGATATATTGGCGAAAATCATTCATAATTTTACGATGAAGAGCTGCGCCTAAAGGAGTTTTGGCTTCGAAACAATACCGGATCAGAGGATAAGTAGCTTCATCACCCATTGCCCAGAGAAACTCTTCAAAGTCTAAAGGAAACATTTCAACATGGTCCTCTTCAGATGGAATGATGATGTCCTGCACATTTTTTTTCAGTCGAATAAGAGATCCGGTTTCAAGATAATCGAATCTGCCATCTGCGACAAGGTATTTAATAAGTTGTCTGGCTCTGGGATACTGCTGAACTTCATCAAAGATGATTAGAGAATCCCGTTTATAAAGAACAGTAGAGTAAAAAGCGGAAAGCTTTGCAAAAAAAAGATCGAAATCAGAAGTATCATTGATAAAAAGGTCCAGGACATCCTTAGGTGCTTTTCCAAAATCAATCAGAATTGGATTGACAGAAAATATAGAAAAGCGTATTATAATAACAAGAGGTGGGATTTCCCACATAAATACTTGCGTAGGAGGTGTTGATAATGGAAGCAATGAAAGATTATGTTGCCCATCTGGATAGCAAAAAAAGAATTACGCTCAGAGGAGCTGCTTATCAGTATTATAATGTAAAAGAATATGGAAATGGCTGCATTATTCTGGAACCTCGGGAACTGGCAGTGCCAGAAAGCATTTCAGCCAGAACTCTGGCAGATATGGATCGCGCAGTAAGTAACTTTAAGAGAGGCGATGTTTCCCCGGTTATTGACCTGTCAGATTTTTAAAAGAAATGAGAGATGAATTTTAATATACGAATGGGAGTTCCTGAAATGCAGGAACTTTGGTTAGATCTACAGGAGAAATATCGTTCCGGTAATATAAAAAAGAAGGAAGAGCAGTTGTATAAAAAATGGGGAAAGGCTTTAAAGCTGTTATCGGCTGATCCGGGTTATCCGAGTCTTCAAACCCATGAAATAGAGCCATTATCCAGACGTTATGGAATGAAAGTGTGGCAATCCTATCTGGAAAATAAAACCAGTGGTGCAATGAGAATGTACTGGGTTTACGGTCCGGATCAGAAGGATATTACGATTATAGGACTGGAGCCACACTCGGAAGATAAGAAAAATGGCGCATACGACCGAATTTCGCTGTCGGATTTGTAGGATAAAACTGAATATGGAACTTAACACGAGCAGTTAGTCTATAAAAAATAGGTTAGTTGCTTTTTTCACTTTATAGGAAAGACCGTCTTGGATGGACTCTTAAACTAAAAAAAGCCCGCATATAAGCGGGCATGAAAAATGAGACGATGCTTGGCTTAAAAGATATAAATAAAAAGCCATGCAGAACGTAAATTGCTGCATGGCTTTTTGTTATGAATCATTTATTAGTGGCCAGATGTTATATGGCCCATTGAATAGAAACTTTTAGAACACTATTTTCGCCCCTGAGTCTCCCATATGATATCTTCGCCTTCCATGGTGACGATTGTGCAAATATGTGAATTCAATCCTTGGGGAAAAAAGTAGTAAGAATCGCCATACCCTTTCGAGTAATCGTATTTTTCACCGACGTATCGATATCTTGCTTCATATCCAAGATCTCTGGCTGCCCATAGAAGCGCTTCGGCACCACCAAGGCAGGTACACTCATTGTAAGTGTAATTGTTATAAATGTAGTCTTTAACTGCGATTAATTTATCCCAACCATCAGTCATATCATCCGTCCATGCATTCTGCTCAATCTTATCTATCCACTTTCGGGCTTTTACAATGCGACTGTCAGTAGTTGTTACATTGACCTGACAGGTTCTGATCAAAGTACCCTTATAATATACACTTACCGGAAAACTTCCTGTCTGCAGGGCGTTATAAACCTCCACTCTATATTGCATATACATTTCAGCGTCATAGTATGTATCTATATATGCAATTGCATTTTTCCAGCCGGAAACATAATACTCATACTCATTAACCTCAGCCATGTAGTGATGATCTGCGTCATCTGGTGTACTTACCACTTGTGCATTCTCATTGTTGATGGTATATGTGATATCGGCCGGATCAATGGTACTCATGGGAGCGACTGACAAAACCTCCATGTTGTTATCATCATCAAGTATAGCTTTTTCTGGAAAGTCATCCATATCAAAGGTGACACCATTAACTGTAACGGTATCCTCTGTTTCTGTAAGTTGAGTATATGGGGGAAGCGTTACTGTAAGACCTTTTGTATCATACTCTCCCCATTTTTTTGAAGAACGGTTGTAGGCTCTAACAGTGAATGTATAAGAGTGCTCTGCCTCCAGAGTCCCAAAGAATGGTCCCGTAGCAGTTAAATCATCATAAAGAACGAAGCTTGTCTGGTCACCAGATCTATCAGTAAGCTTTGTCCATTTTGTAGCATTGTCTTTTTTGTAATATATCCTATAGAAGATGGCATTAGACGCTTTCGTCCAGGATAATGTAACCTGGATTGCG
>CAVBGA010000182.1:0-3850 GCA_963594675.1 Lachnospiraceae bacterium | reverse complement strand
CAATAGACATAGGCAACATCTTCAGCTACAATCAAATCGCCCAGTACGCTGCGCTCAATTCCCAGATGCAATAAAGCTCCAAGAAAATCTCTATGTCCTGGCATCTCTCGAAAACGACGGCCCACAGGACTTATCTCCAGGCAAGTTAAGGGATAGGTCCACTGATAAGAAAGAGCATCAGGAATAAAGGCTGTTATCTGACGCTCTGCTAAATCGTAGCCCCCCCATGACCGGATCGTGATACCCCGGTTTTCCATGTTGGTGCTAGCTACTATATTCTGTTGATTCAAATCCAGGAAATCAGTGAATGTGACAATATCCCTGTTATAAGCAGTTCTGCACAAATCACTGACCCTTTTCTTTATCATATCTTCTTTATCCATTTTAGTAGTTGGAACGAACAGAGGTAATGTCAAAAGCTCCGCTTAAAATCTCCTGGATATCCCCAGATACTTCTACATTTTCCGGTGTCAGGATAAATATATAGCTGGAAATCTTCTGAAGACCTCCACCGATGGAATAGCAGGCACCGGAAGAAAAATCAATGATTCTTTGCGCAAGCTCTACATCGATGCCCTCTACATTAAGAAGAACCGTGCAATTGGCAATCAAGGTATCTGCGATCTCTCTTGTATCTTCCATATCTGTTGGCTTGATCACGCAAACCTCCATAGTGCTGCTGCTAGTTCTTTTCCGCATAGGAGTTACCTTAGAGGAAGTTGGACGACTATGAGTCTTAATAGGTTTTACCTGTTTTACTTCAGGTTCAGAGAAACTGCTCTTCTTACTTCCCTTGGACTTTTTGTCAAAGGGATCATCCAAATCATCTAATGCATCAAGATCAATGTCATCATCCTCATGTTTTTTGAATTTAGAGAACAAACTGCCACTCTTCTTTTCTTCTTTATCATCTAAAACTTCTTCGTCTACATCATCATCGAAGAAATCATCGTCATCATCATAATCATCATTAAGACGGATTGTATCAAGAAATTTATCCAGAAAACTCATTTTATATATCCTCCTGTGCTGCCTGGCAGACCTGTGTTATATTGCGAATCAGTGAGAATAATCTCTTTCACCGAAAATTCCGGTGCCGACACGAACCAAAGTAGCTCCTTCTTCCACAGCTACCTGATAATCTCCGGTCATCCCCATGCTGAGCGCATTCATAGATACATTATCAATATTTTTTGAGGCGATGTCAACACTTAATTGTTTCAAACGCTGAAATACGGGACGGTTTTCTTCTGGATCTTCCACATAAGGAGCAATAGTCATAAGTCCTTTTATCTCAAGATTGGGAAGAGCTGCAATCTGACGCACCAGTTCCAAGGTTTCTTCGCAGGTAATACCAAATTTAGAATCTTCCTCTGCCACATTTACCTCAATCAAAATGGGAACCTGGATTTCTTTTTTTACGGCCTCATTACTGATGGCCTCAGCCAAACGTAGGGAGTCTACAGAATGAATCAAATCTGCCAGACCAACAACCTGTTTTACTTTATTCCTCTGGAGATGTCCAATCATATGCCAGCGGACACCCTCTGTGATCTCACCGGATTTTCTTACAATTTCCTGAACTTTATTTTCTCCAAAATCCACCTGACCAATGGCCATAGCCTCCCGCATCATTTCCACGGGTTTTGTCTTGCTGACAGCGATTAGGGTTACTTCCTTTGGATCCCTTCCGGCTCTTTTGCATGCTTCTTCAATATGTTTCCTTACTTCTTGTAAATTTTCCTGTACCATGTTCTTTTCCTGCTTTCTTAATATAATACTTCTTCTTCTTTTACGGTTGAAGAATCCTCAACAATATTGTCATATTGGGAAATACCATAGGTTGTACCCGATTCCACAATGCAATACTCTTCATTCTGATCTATGATGTTTACCTTACGGAAAACTGCATAGCCCTTATTGATGCAATAGACGCCTTTTAAGGATTTGGTTTCACTGACCTTATATTGCTCTGTTGAATTTGGTTTCAGTAATACATCATTTTTATCAAAATCATCCTGATCTACGTAATAATAATCGTCATCCGAATCATAAATGGTGGCATTGATAAATTCCGTGGAATCGCCGGAGGTTTTTTTGTTAAATCCGGTTTCATTAGATGAACCGCCCACCGTAGCATACTCCTTGGGAATGATATAAAAATCCTTGTCTACTAAAGAAGATAAGGGGATCTTCAAGCCCGTCTGGGTGTTGGTCACTAATTCTACTTTAAGAAAACGATCCGAAGCATAACGAATCATTCCGCTGCTGAAGCTGATTTTGGCATAATAGCCACTATCATTGCTGATCAGGGTGAACTTTCCCGTTTGGTTCATATTGTCCTTATGAAAGCGCACCTTGATGGTATCTTTCCCTGCCAGGGCTACCACCTGCTCTTCTGACAAGGGAATATAAATAGACCATTTTTCTGAGGTGATAAGTCGATAGGCTGTATCCCCAACTTCAATGGTATCCTTCCTTAAATTCGTAGATTCGTAGGAAGACCGGGAAAAATCACTGGCGGAAAGATTTTCTTCTGTTACCTCTTCATACCCATCACTGCTATAAAGCACCAGTCCATCACTGGGAGCAAAATTCACGGTTTGATTGCCAATCGTCTGGGTGGTTACGGTTGTACTGCTATCGGAATCACTATCAGATGAAGAATTATCCGTGTCAGAAGCAGAAGACTCTGCTACATATTCATTTACCACACTGCCCTCTAATTGGTACTTATAGCTGTATACATCCGAAAAATTGTTGCTGTCAAAATAATTGGAAAAGGTCGCCAATGATGATCGTATTTTGCTTAATTGTTCATCGGAAAGAGTCATAGCCGTATCGGATGAAGCCTGACTACTGCCTACACCAAAAACAGCACCATTTTGCTGAACCTTGCTGCTGTCTTTTGTGTAATAGGTGGTACTACCTGACGTGGTGCTGCTTACCAACTGCTCTTCTCTGAGAATCAAAGCTGTATAACTGGGATTTTTTGATAAGACTCCACTGGTTACCTGATAGGAAACAATATGAGTAGCAGTCAGATAAATAATCAGACTGATTACGATATAGATAAACAGTGCTGAAAAAAGTAATGTTCCAATATTTAAGGTCGCTGTGTTCTTGATATCCCTAAGATGGGTTAAGAGACTTCTTTTGTTTTTATTATGTAACGGCAAATTACTGCCTCCTTAGTCACTTTTTCAATATTGCAACGTATATTCTAACATCTTCCCAAGGCAGTCTCAAGAGCTTCCTTTTAATTCACAAAAAATTCCCAGCTCTCTATCTATTCTCTATTTATTCCATCCCGTGCACAATGATGCGGAAACGAAAAGGAGTTACTCCGGTACTTTTCTTAAAGGCTCGAATAAAATTGGAAGAAGAACTAAAGGCACAGTCCAGGGCAATCTGTTCAATGCTGTCATTTGAAGCAGATAAGCGATTTTTTGCATAAGATATTCTCAGATTCATCAGGTATTCATGGGGCGACAGGCCGACTTCTCCGTGAAAACGCCTGGAGAAATAAAAACGGCTCATAGAGACACTGGCAGCAATGTCATCAATAGAAATATTTTCTTTCGCATGGGTTTTCATATAAATAATGGCCTTGGATATTTCCGGGGAAATAGGTGTTTTTGCATGACTTTCCGCATTTAAGGCAGCCAGTATGTGGTGAATCGTATAAGAGATACGATCATCGCAATTTTCCTCCATGGGCAACATAAGAAGAATACTCCGAAAATCCTGCTCTAAAGCCTGCTGTCCGGAAAAGCAACTTCCTGATTTATTCCAGATAAGATCTGCGTAGGCAATGGAGGCAGAACCATGAAAATGGAACCAATAATAC
>CAVBGA010000181.1:0-23917 GCA_963594675.1 Lachnospiraceae bacterium | reverse complement strand
ACCCATAACTGCAGAGGCCATATTGCCACATCCAATAAATCCTAACTTCATAACGAACATCTCCTCCAAAAACAAAGTGCTTATCATGTTTCTTCATAATTTTCTGCTATTGTACTCTCACAAAATAAGACGCGTCAAGGGGAGATTTTCTCCAACCTACAGGACCTGCCACCGGATGCTCCCTCCGGATGCATCGCAACTTAGAGTAAAATTAATCTTGACAAAATTTTGCCCCTATACTATAATTCATGCAAGTACATAATGTTTTATCGATTGCAAAGGCGTGATCACATTGACGGGATAAGTCTGTCCGTGTGGTCTTTTTTCATGTCTTGCCATCAAAAGGCTATGACGAAGAGAAGTAGCAACAATTATCGTTTTCAGAGAGCGGAGGCTGGTGAAATCTCCGTAAAGTGAATTGCTGTGAATAACACTTTATCAGCCGCAAGCTGAACATCTTCCATGATTTCTAGAGATTAGTAGGTGCGCCGTTCGCTATGCGTTAAATAGCAAGGTTTTCGCTTTATCGCAAGAACCGTAGAGTGACCGTATCGACGGTAATTCAGGTGGTACCGCGGATTTTAGTCCGTCCTGACAGCAAGATGTCGGGGCGTTTTTTTATGTCATAAAAATCATAAAAGCAATAGCCCCAAAGGTTTAGGGAGGAAAACACATGAAGACTTCAACAATTTATCGAAGCTGTACAATGGAACACATGAGTGAAGAAATGATTGGAAAGACCCTGCGTCTGGCTGGTTGGGTAGAGAATATCCGTGACCACGGCGGCGTATCCTTTATCGATCTTCGAGATCAATATGGAGTAATGCAAATCGTTCTTAGAAATACCGACCTTTTAAAGGGAATCAGTAAAGAAGACTGTATCACTGTAGAAGGTTTGATTGAACATAGAGACGAAGAGACTTATAACCCCAAGATTCCTACAGGAACCATCGAGTTGGAAGCTCATAGCCTTGAGATTCTTGGTAAAGTTAGAAAAATGCTTCCTTTCGAGGTGACTACCTCCAAAGAAACCCGCGAGGATGTTCGTCTCAAATATCGTTATCTGGATCTGAGAAACCGCAAAGTTCGGGATAATATGATTTTCCGTTCCCAGGTTATCAGCTTCCTGCGCAGCAAAATGACAGAAATGGGATTTCTGGAAATTCAGACTCCTATTCTTTGTGCTTCCTCTCCTGAGGGTGCCAGAGACTATATTGTTCCTTCTCGTAAATTCAAGGGTAAATTTTATGCCCTTCCCCAGGCACCACAGCAATACAAACAGCTCTTGATGGTTTCTGGATTTGACAAATATTTCCAGATTGCCCCCTGCTTCAGAGACGAGGATGCCCGTGCAGACCGTTCTCCGGGAGAATTCTATCAGTTGGATTTTGAGATGAGCTTTGCAACTCAGGAAGACGTATTTGCTGTAGGTGAAGAAGTGCTCTCAGCTACCTTTGAGAAATTCGCCCCGGAAGGAGCCAGCATTACCCCAGCTCCCTATCCGGTCATCAGCTACAAGCAGGCTATGCTGGAATTTGGAAGTGATAAACCAGATTTGAGAAACCCCCTTCGTATTATTGATTTAAGCGATTTCTTTGAGGAGTGTACCTTTAAGCCTTTCAAAGGTCGTACCGTAAGAGCTATCAAGGTTCACGCTGATATGTCCAAAGGATTCCATGAAAAGCTTTTGAAATATGCTACTTCCATCGGTATGGGCGGTCTTGGCTATCTGGAAGTTCTGGAAGATGGAAGCTACAAGGGTCCTATTGATAAATTTATTCCTGCAGAGCTGAAAGGAGTCTTGAAAGAAAGAGCTGGTTTGGAAATTGGGGACACCATCTTCTTTATCGCTGATAAGGAAGAAAAAGCAGCCCTTCTTGCTGGTCAGTTGAGAAATGAGTTGGGACGCCGTCTGGATCTTTACGAAAAGAATGCTTTCCGTTTCTGCTTCGTAAATGATTTCCCCATGTATGAATATGATCCCCAAGAGAAGAAAATTGGCTTCACCCACAACCCCTTCTCTATGCCTCAGGGTGGCTTAGAAGCCTTGAACACCAAGGATCCACTGGATATTCTGGCTTACCAGTACGATATTGTATGCAACGGTGTGGAGCTTTCCTCCGGTGCGGTACGTAACCACGATATCGATACCATGATCAAAGCCTTTGATATTGCAGGATATACAGAAGAACAGCTGCAGCAAAAATTCGGTGCTCTCTATGAGGCCTTCCAGTTTGGTGCTCCGCCTCATGCCGGCATGGCTCCTGGTGTGGACCGTATGATCATGCTGCTTCGCGATGAAGAAAACATCCGTGAGGTAATCCCCTTCCCTATGAATGGAAATGCCCAGGATCTGATGTGTGGTGCGCCTAATACCGTAAGTGAGATGCAGCTTAGAGAAGCCCATATCAAAATCAGAGATTAATAGATTTACCCAGTAAGTGCCGCTGACATTTTCATGTCGCGGCACTTACTAGTTTATCACCATTCAAAATTCAAAGGCACTTGCAGGTTTTCTGTTTTGTGCAAGAATTCTAAAAAAAAATAAATTTCCCACAAAAATCATTTTTATTCATCTAAAAATCAACCCTATTTGACCTTCTACATTCCATAGCATTGCAAGAATCCTAAAGGATTCGTATTTTTCCAATGTTACTATGAGCATATGAGGCAATTGCATTTTCTATATTTGCCCGGAAATGAGGAGAAACTATGAAAAAAAAATCTTTCATTAAAAGCTTGCAGCCCAAGGACCGCTACATGGTCTGCAACCTGTATTTTTTGTACTTTATTCAGGGAATCTTTGTTCTTCTGCTAGGTTCCATTCTACCTATGATGCGGGAGGAATATGGATTTTCCTATGATGTCAGCGGTTATCTGATCTCAGCCCACAATATCGGAAATGTTATCATGGGCTTTTTTGCCGGTATTATGACCCTGCGTTTTGGAATGAAACGCTCCCTGACAATTTTCAACATCGTCATTTACATTGGATGGGGCATCACTCTGGTTACCGGCAATCCTGTTCTTTTGATCATTGCCATTTTGATGACCGGTCTGGGCCGCGGTATTGTCAGCAATTATAACAATCAGGTAATCAGCGATCTTTCTCAAGGATCCGCCACCCCCTTAAATATCCTTCATGCCTGCTTTGCTGTTGGCGCTGTACTTGCTCCGGTGCTTACCCTGCTTTGTAGCAAGCAAGGAAATCACGGCTGGCGCTATACCGTCTATGTTCTGATTGCCTTCGGTATTCTGTCCATTATCAGTAACCTCTTTATGGATATGAGTTCCGTTACACCTGAAAAAACAGAGGGGGGATCTACTTCTCTGGGATTTCTCAAGGATCGACTTTTCTTGAAAACCATGGGCATCATGTTTTTTTACCTCTGCGTAGAGGCCTCCGTCATGGGCTGGATGGTCACCTATTACACAGACAGCGGTGTCTTTTCCGAGGATACCACACAGATTCTGACTTCTGTGCTATGGATTACCATTCTGGTGGGACGTTTTTCCTGTAGTATTTTAGGAAAACATATGCTCCCCTCCTCCATTATTCGGATACTTAGCCTGGGAATTTTAGTCTTCCTAATGCTTCTTGTAGGAAGTCACTCTGCCATTCCTATGCTCATTGCCACCATCGGTCTTGGCCTATCCATGTCCGGAATGTATGGCACCACTGTAGCCAATGCCGGCACCGTATTTGCCGAATACCCCATGGCCATGAGTGTATTCGTACTGATTACCGCTATGGGATCCGTATTCACTCCCACCATTATTGGAAATATTTCCAATGCCAGCAATATCCGTACAGGAATGGCCGTTCTGATCATTCCTGCTATCGTATTAAATGTACTGGCTTTCATCAATCGAAAGCATAAGAAATAAAGGTAAATCAACCGAAAAAGAGAAGCTATAAAGAAACAGAATATAAAATCTATTTCTTTATGGCTTCTCTATCTTTATAACTTCTCTAATTTATTAGCCTTATCGTTTATTGGACTGTCGCCAAATTTTCATTTTCTCCGCTTCTTTGATCAATCCCTCTCTATAATCCGGATGAGCAATGCTGATCAACATTTCCGCCCTTTCCCAGGTACTCTTTCCCTCAAGATTCACAATTCCATATTCGGTTACAATATAGTAAACCTGGGAGCGTGGTGTCGTAATAATCTCCCCGTTAAAATGGGGGCGAATATTGCTGCTCTGCTCCCCATTCTTTCCCACATAGGTAGAAGGAAGGCAAAGAAAAGCTTTTCCTCCTTTGGATTCAGAAGCTCCTACCAGAAAATCCAACTGTCCTCCGGTTCCGGAAATCTGCCGGGTACCAATGCTCTCCGCAGCCACCTGGCCGAAAAGATCCACATTCAGGCACTGATTGATGGAAATCATATTATCAATCTGGCCAATCACCGTAGGGGAATTCACATATTCCAAAGGGCAGAAAACCACTCCGGGATTTTCGTGTACCCATTCATATAGTTTATCTGTTCCAAAAGCAAAGCCCGCCACACTTTTGCCATGCATAAATTTCTTTTCACTGTTGGTAAGTTTACCGGCATTATAGAGATCCACATAGGCATCGGAACAAAGCTCTGTATGCATGCCCAGATTTTTTACATCAGATTCTGCCAACAGACGTCCCAGAGCAGCCGGAACGCCACCGATGCCCAACTGTAGAACGGCCCCATCGGGGATCATAGGAAGCACGTAGGATGCAATTTCCCTCTCTGCCTCCGTAATGTCATCATCTCCGATTTGGGGAAGGGGAGAATGTTTTCCCTCCACTATATAATCCACTTCAGAAATATGGATGCATTCGTCGAATCCTCCACATACCTTGGGCAAATTTTCATTAATTTCCACAATAACCAGATCCGCCTGATCCAAAGTTCCCTTTACCGTACCCGTGCTGACCGACAAATTAAAATAACCAAAACGGTCCATAGGAGTCACAGCCACCATCGCTACATTTACCTGGAGGAAATGCTGATAATAGGGCACCACATTGTGAAAAACCATAGGAATATAATTGCACAAGCCACGGTCACAAAGTGCCCTTTCATAGGCGGAACAATGCCAGCTATTATAAATAAAATGTTCTCTCTCCGGATCACATTCCACTGCCGCTATCGGACCAAAAAGAAGATTCCCTCGGATCTTTACATCAGTAAGTTCTTCCTTGCGTTGGGCAAGGGCCTGATCTAAAAGTTCCGGAAAACCCAGAGAAACTGTATAATCCACCCAGTCACCACTTTTTATACATTGTACTGCCTCCTGGGGGGTCCTAAGTTTTTTCTTATATTCGTCATATACCTGCATGCTGTCACCCTCCGATTAAGGTACTAATAAAAACCAATACAAATCCAAGTACCGCGCCGATAATATTCAGCAAATAGCCTTTGGTTTTCAGTACATGGGGAAATAATTCCCAAAAGACAATATAGAGAATCATACCTGTAGCAATCGCTACCAAAATACAGATGACTGTCTCTGAAAGATGTCCACTTACAGAAAACATGATCAGACCACCTAACAGAGTGGATAGGGTAACTGCTCCAAAAACAATCCCTTTATCTCTTCTTTTTTGATGAATCATGGTGGTATAGATCATCATACCCATCGGAATATTATGAAGAGCAATGCCAAAAGCCAAAATCACCCCGGCCTGAAAATTTTCAAAAAGCATGCTATATACTGTCATACCCTCCACAATATTGTGCACAACAATGGCCAAAGCAGCAATCATACCAATATGTATAGCATTTCCTGTATCATGGTTCAATTCTGTATCCTCATGTTCCGGAACAAATCGATCCAGAATAATCAAAAGAAAAAGGCCCAACAGAATCATGAATAACATAAAAGGCCAGCCATGTTCGCCAGCCGACTCTTTTACCTCCGGCAATAAATCAAAAATAAGAAGAGACAGCAAGGCAGTCAAGGCCATCGCCATGCTAACCTGCTCAACCTCTTCTTTATTATTTGTGAGCTTTACCACCAGAGCTCCCACCAAAATGGAAATACCTGCCAAAAATGTTACAAATAATTCCATATCAAACTCCTATCTGCCCTTATTCTATCGTCAGAAGATCGGAAAATCCCGTTACATCAAAGATTTCCATAATCGCATCTGATACTCCTGTTACTGTCATAATTCCCTGTTTATTCATCACTTTCTGAGCAGACAGAAGAACACGCAGTCCAGCAGAAGAAATATATTCCAGATCACTGATATCAAATACCAGATTGCTAATCCCCTCATAGTTGGGCTTCAACTCTTTTTCCAACTGGGGTGCAGTCATGGTATCCAATCTTCCACTGACCTTTGCTGTCAACTTACTTCCCTCTTTGTTCATATTAATTTCCATAATTCTATTCTCTCCTCTTCTAGAAATATTTTGTCATCCTCAGAATATTTTTCCCCGCACTGCGCACATAGGACAGCTGATCCATATTCTTCTTCACCAGAAAAATACCCAAACCGCCAATTTCTCTTTCTTCCGCCGATGCAGTTACATCAGGATCTCCCTTCTGCAGAGGATCATAGGCATCCCCACAGTCAATAAGAGTAATGCGCACACCCGGCCTTTCCTTGCATGCTTCCACTATGATTTGGGCATCTCCGATACCGTTGTTATAAGCATAACTGGCAACATTGATATACATTTCTTCCACACAAAGATCGATCTTCATCTGTATCTTCATGGGGCAAGCCATTAGTTCCAGCTCCCCATCCACAAAATTCTGCACCTGATTCAGATTCTCCGGCAATGCCTTAATTTTCATTTCTGCCATGATACACCTCATTACTTTCTGTTCAAAGTATACCTGCCTCTCACTTTACCAAGTGAATTATTAGTTCTCTCCATCCTCATCCAGCTCAGCAATAATATCATAGAGATAATGACCATATTGCGTTTTCTTAAGCAGTTCTGCATTTTTCTTAAATTGATCAATAGTAATCCAACGCTTGGTTAATGCCACTTCCTCGATACAACCAATCATTTTTCCACTTCTCTGGGCATCCTTGATGGCTCCGGAAGTATCATAAAGACTGTTTGCATTACCGGCATCAAACCAGGAATATTCACTTTCCAGAGGAATTACCTTAAGCGTTCCCTCTTTTAAGTATTCATTATTCACAGAAGTAATTTCCAGCTCACCTCTTGCAGAAGGCTGTATTCCTTTCGCAATTTCTACTACACTATTGTCGTAAAAATAGAGACCGGGAACAATATAATTTGACTTAGGATGCTTTGGCTTTTCCTCAATGGACATTGCCTTTCCATTCACATCAAACTCAACAACACCAAAGGCACGGGGATCATTTACATAATAGCCAAATATAGCAGCGCCTTTGCCTTCATCCAGCTTCGCAGCCGCTCTTAATTTGCTTCGAAAGGCCGGTCCAAAGAAAATATTATCCCCCAAGGCCAAGCATACGGAATCATCTCCAATAAATTCTTCTCCGATGATAAAGGCATCTGCAATACCTCTTTGCACCTTCTGCTCCTTGTATTCAATGTGAATTCCCAGCTGTGAGCCGTCCCCCAGCAGGTCAATAAAGGGCTGAGCATCATCCGGCGGCACGATCACCAGCACATCTCGAATCCCCGCCTGCATCAAAACACTAAGGGGATAATAAATCATAGGTTTGTCGTAAACCGGAAGAAGTGGTTTACAAACGGGTAAGGTTAGCGGATACAAACGTGTGCCTTTTCCGGCGGCAAGAATGATTCCTTTCATATAGGGTCTCCCTGTTTTTCTGAGGCTGTCGATGCAGCCTCGCTTTCATGTTTTCAGTTACTCATTTTACTACTTGCATTTTTTTACTATTTACCATTTGCCAATATTCAGCTATTAGCCAAAGGGCGGATTACTTTCCTCAAGATCCGGTGCAGGAAAAGTGAGGTAACCACAAGAGAGGCAACCTCTGCAATAGGCCATGCCAGCCATACCCTTTCCAGATTCGCTGTCTGAGCAAAGATAAATGCCAGCGGAACCAGAAAAATCAGCTGTCTGGTAAAGGATACAATGGTAGAATAAAGTCCATTGCCCAAAGCCTGAAAGGCCGATCCACAGATAATACAGAAGCCTGCGAAAATATAACTGGTAGTCATAATGCGCAAAGCAGGGACACCAATGCTCAACATGTCCTGGGATGCACTGAACAGGCCCAACATATTTGTGGGGAAAATCTGTATCAAAAGCATACCAAAAATCATAATGCATACAGCACTGGCAATCGCCAGCTTTAGGGTCTTCATGATTCGATCCGGTCTTCTGGCTCCAAAATTATATCCAATAATCGGCACCATACCATTATTCAATCCGAACACGGGCATAAAGGTAAAGCTTTGCAACTTATAGTACACACCAAATACAGCAACGGCTGTAGATGTAAAATAAATGCTTAGAATCAGATTGATCAGGAAAGTCATAACGGAACCAATGGCGACCATGATGATGGAGGGAACACCGATAAGCAAAATGTCTTTAATCATCCGACCCATAGGACGAAATCCTGCAAAATGGAAATCCAATTCTTTATTGAATTTCAAATTTAGTGTAATAGCAAAAAGACAGGCAACGCACTGACCAATCACCGTGGCAATCGCCGCACCACGAATTCCCATCGCAGGACATCCCAACAGTCCAAAAATCATAATGGGGTCCAAAATAATATTAATAATGGCACCTGTCAGCTGAGTGGTCATAGACAATATAGTACGTCCTGTTGCCTGCAGAAGTCTTTCAAAGATGGTCTGCATATAGCAACCAATGCTGACGCAGAGAATAATCGACAGGTATTGCTGACCATAGTCAGCAATCACATCATTTGCTCCCTGCCACACAAAAAATGGACGGGAAATGGTTAAACCCAGCACCAAGAAAAGCAGATAGGCACAAAAGGTAAGAAAAATACCATTCAATGCCACCTTATTTGCCAGATCCGGACGCTTCTGTCCAAGGAAACGTGACAAGAGTGCATTCGTACCAACTCCGATACCGGTTCCCATACCGATCAGCAGATTCTGCATAGGGAATGCCATAGAAACTGCTGTCAGGGCATCCTCCGAGAGCTTCGCCACAAATATACTGTCTACAATGTTATACAAAGCCAAAACCAACATGGATATGATCATTGGCAAAGCCATGGAAAACAAAAGCCGGCCCTCTGGCATGGTTCCCATCTTATTTTCCTTTATTTGATTTTCTTTTTCAGACATGACTACCTCCGCTTTTTCCTTACAAGCTGCTTAATACGCAACTATATCTATGTCTAATTCACTATTATAAACCAGTATCCTCCTAGAATCTAGCATTTCTGAACTTAAGAGGTGTCATATGCGTTTCTTTTTTAAATGCTCTGGCAAAATGGGAGGCACTATTAAAGCCACACTTCTCTGCAATCAATTCTACGGAATCTCTGCTGGTGCGCAAAAGTTCCTTCGCTTCATGCAAGCGATAAGCCAAGAGATAATCATGGGGCGTGCTGCCCACCTCCTTTTTAAATTCATTAATAAAATAGGACTTGCTAAATCCGCTAACCTCTGCCAGATCATCCAGACTTAGCTGCTCATGAAAATGCCCACGAATATAGCGTAGGGTGCTGGAGAAAGTACTGGTGCCAGCTTCCCTTCCCAGATCCGTGGCCAAACCCGCCAGACATTGGGCGATTTGCAGCGACTGATAATGCTCATTTACTGTCTCATGCTCAATATGACGAAAAATATTGTCCACATATTTCTTAAGTTCTGCGGATGCCTCTGTAGAAATCACACTGCTTCCATATTTTTCTAGGAGAAAGCTGCAATATTTCTCAAGATTATTCCCACTGGCGTAAAACCAATAAAAGTCCACCATATCATCACAATAATATCGAATCGGGCAATCTGCCAGATCCAAAATCACAAAGGCCCCCGCTTTCGCCCTCTCTACCCGGCCTCCACTCTCAATTATCAGACTCCCCTTATTAAGATAAAAGAAAAGAAAGCGGGTGAACATCTCCGCTGCGTGCTCGTCCTGACAAACCAGATAATTCTCATTACACACATAGTATCCATAATAAGAAATATAATACAGACTCTCCCGGGCAAAAGTTGTAGGGTTGGCAATCCCCATATAGGATAATTCTGAGGATACCCCTCTTTCATCTACTCGCATTTTTCACCTCAATCACTCAATATTATACATAAATTCCTTATTTCTATGATACGGTGTATCTTTCTTTTCGTCAATAAGGAACACAGCAACCAAATTTTCAAAGTACTAGAAAATCCCAACAGAGTTTTTTATAAAACACAAAAGCCATCCTAGGGGAATAGGATGGCTCTGGTGCTTATGTGTAAAGGTCTCACAAGGAAAGTGGTATGCAAAATGGATAATTACATGCAAATCCAAGATTTCTCTACAATCAGTTTTTTGGTATATACTCCAGCTTTTTTGGCTGTATAAATCAAATCCGCGATGGGCATTCTCTCTACTTCTTCCATGCTGCTGTGCTTTACTTCTGCTACCTTCTCCTGAAGCTCTGTGATTGTCATAATGGTATCCTCCTGCAAATCATAATATTTTTATATTTTTTGTTTTTTTGTTTGTATTTCTTTTGTATGAGCCTATTATAGTTGGATTAACAGGATTTGTCATTTCAAGAAATTACGTTAAATTATACATAAATTACGAAAATCCATGTCTGAATTACTCTCAAACATGGATTTTCTTTTTGTTGCCATATTTACTTCTAAAATCTTATCTCTATCTGAGACCTCCTTTACTTGCTGCTGTCAGCACCTCTGCGATGGACATCTGCTCAGCCTCCTGCAGGCTAATATGTTTCATTTCTGCTACTTTTTCAATCATCTCTTTATATGTCATGTTCTCTTCCTCCATTCTGACGCTGACCTAGCATTTTATCATCAACTTTGTTCTTACTGTATTATCTATCTAACAGCTTATGCTGTCTTACTTAATTTCTCCGGCTCCTCTGTATCGTCCACCTCAAGACGCATTCCCCTGTGAAAAATTCCAAGATTTCTTGCTCTGTAAAGGAGCTCGGCAATGGACATTCCCTCACCTTCCATGCTCTCAAGGCTCATATTTTCTACTTCTGCTACTCTTCTTTTAAGTTCTGATAATTTCATTTTGATTTCTCCTTTTTTGTTTGTGTTTTTGTGTTTGTTTATCTTACATGCGTTAGTATACAGGAGAAATCTGAATAGGAAGCACAAAAAACCTTAAAGAACCTTAAAGATAACCTAAAAAGACTATCGCATGTTTTGCACACGATAGCCTTTTCTTTTGCTTCAAATCAGAAGATCTAAGTTTCTTACCTAACTGTCACTTTCTTTATCTTACTCCATGCAGAATAATATTTCTGTCCAGATTTCGTCTTAGAAGCGCGAATTCGTACATAATATTTCTTACCGGATTTCAGATTTTTGATAACCTGACTGGTCTTTGTCTTATCTGCTTTCACAGTTTTTGCATTTTTCATGGATTTGGAAGTGCTGTACTGAATCTCATAACGTGTTACCGTTCCATCAGCAGCCTTTTTCCATTTCAGCGTCAGGGCCTTCTTCTTAGCTTTCAAGCTCTTAACTGCAACCTTCTTAGGAAGGATGGTAAAGCTTGCGGTCTTGCTTCCTGAATAATCCCCCTTGCCTGTGATGGTTACTGTAGCAGTGCCCACCTTTGTATTATTGCTGTAGTTCAGAGTATAATCCTTGTTCAGCTCCAAAGTCTTGCCTGCATAACTTACCGTTACCTCAGGTTTTTTAGCCTTTCCTGAATATACCACAGATTCTGGCAGAGATGCGGTAGAAGCCAAAAGTCTCAGTTCACTCAGCTCCTTACCCTGTTTTATAGCACTCTCTTTATCCTGTGCATTTATCAGGGTCTGAGCATTGGATACACTTGTTTTCTCTTCATCTGTCAGTTTCTCATACAATGCGGTTACACGATCTACAGAATCCAGATTATTCTCTGTCACCTTACCGATCATATCAATGGCTTTTTCTACAATCTCTTCTGCTGCGATATTCTCTTTCTGTGTATCATCCAGTGCCTCATAAGCTGCAAATGCCTCTTCTATTGCATCCAGAGAATCCGCTTTATCCAAGAGATTTTCTACATTGCAAATAGCACTTTCTGATTTTTTCTCCTCATATACAGAGAGGTTGCTTACCTCTTCCTTCTGCTCATCACTTAAGGCTTCATAAGCTGTACTGATATTTGCTACTGCCTTTACCAGATCTTCACCTGTCAAACTATCCAGTTGGTCAATAGCTGCCTCAATATCTGCCACAGCATCCTGTCCCTGAACAACTGCTTTCACGTAGATGATTCTCGGAGATTTCTCTCCATCCTGAAGGATAATACGGAAGATACCTTTATCCGGAAGTCCCTCATAGCTTCTCTTTGTTGTACGCTGATTGTTAATATAAACATTTTCCAGATCGGTATCTACACTTACATCATAGGACTGATTTTCTGCCAATGTCACATAATATACATCGCGGTCATCACTAACATGTAAGGTAGTAGCACCAATTGTAACGTCTGCTGATTCTGTCTTGCCATAATCCTCACTGGAGGACTGCGTTTTTACTACTGCATTAACTTCTGTAGATTTTTCACCAAAGATACCTGCATTGTTAAAGGATGAGGTCACTACTTTTACGTAATGGAATTCCATATTGCTTACATCCACAGGCATACCATCGGAATCTACTGCCCATTCCAGATCAAAACCATCACCATATTTATTGTAATTACTTGTATAAGGATTACCCACCGGCGTAGTGAGAAGGTTTACATTTTCTCCAGTTCCTGCTGTTGTAGAAGAATTGGTATGTACATCTGCATAACCGAAAGCCGGGCAAGCTGCTGCGCCACCGGATACGGACTCAATTCCGCTGCTCTTCTTACCTGTAGGACCATAGAGACGAGTACCACTTACTGTAACTTCGGTTGCGTCCTCATTGTATTTATCACTGAGAGGATACCACTGTTTTTCCGGAAACTGAAGAGGTGCATATGCCGCTCCCAATGTACCACTGTTGCCAAAGCTATCTTCATAATCTGCTGTCTGGCTGTTGGTCTGTTTATAGGTTACTGTATAATTCCACTCTACTGTAGCATCATAATGTTCAGAACCAGCCAGCTCATACCAGGTATTGCCATCCTCAGATACCCATACAGCTCCCGGCTCAGCAAAGCTTGTACCACCATTGGAATTACCAAATACAGTCAAATCAATTCCGTACGGATTACCGCTGTCATCCTTAATGCCATCCTCATAGTAATAGGTGATATAGCCACCAAAGTTGCCCAGGGAAATACAGGAATTCCAGTTGCCGCCACCCATCAGGGATTTCTCCGGAAGAATTCCATAGAGTCCATAAGCAGTATTACCGCCTGCTGTATACTGGCTTCCAGCGCAAAGATAGTCCACTACCTTGTTCGGCATTCCAGCTAAAACACCAGAAGTGTTGCCTACTTTATAGAACATAATAGAGTAAGAATTCTGATAGCTATAGCCATCATCATCCAGTGCACTCAAATAAATTCTCTGAGTTACCATATTTGCCTGAGATTTCAGGGGAACGGAAACTGTCAATTTATAAGTAGCTGTTCCAGTGCTGTCATCCGTAGACTCCGCTGTCAGCAAGTTGGAATTAGATACACTGGTTTTGTATACTGCAACACCAATGGGTGCCGTAAAAGTAAGGGTTACCGCATCCGTATCATGATCTACCAAGGCTCCTGCATAAGCACGTTCCGGAGAGAATCCTGGACTTGCCTCTGTGATACCATCACTGTAGCTAAGGCTGGAAATCTTAACATCCGGTTCATTGACACGTTCAACATAAACCGTATATACCTTGGAGTCTGCATAAGGATCACTGCCTGCTGCCTTAGCTGCTTTATAAGCCGCATCTGAAACAGATTTTACCAAAATTGTTGCTGTTCCATCCTCTGACAGCTTAGCTGCATCTGTAGTCGTTGTGGCCGAACTGTCCACCCAACTTGCTCCATTATCCAGGGAGTAAGTCAAATGTCCTGTGCTGGAATCTGCTGTTTTTGCAGTCAGAGTTACCCCCGCAACATCAGAATATACATAAGACTTGTAATAGTAAGTATTTACATTAAATCCCACACTTGATGTAGGGGTTCCATCCTCGCTGGCCTTAAATAGAGAAGCCTCTGCTTTTCCTCTATAGGTTTTGGTGGATGATGCATTACGATTCTCCGGTCTTACAGCAAAAGAAGAAAGATTGCCATTGCTGCATGATGCACGGTGAACCAGAAATTCATAATCCTTGTAAAGATCGCTATTCTCCAGGGAAGTAACACGAATCTTAAAGCTATTATCTCCGGAGCTAATGGAAACCGTCTTGGTATTAGCAGAAGTAAGGGTTGCTGTTACTTCCCCATCCTTAATAATCTCCACTTTCACCTTATCTTTGTCAAATATAGCACCAAAGTTAAGGCTGGCATTGCCGGTTCCCCCGGCCATATAATATTCTTTTACACTAGTGTCTGTTACGTCATACCAATGAGCGGAAATTTGGTTGGTCTCAGTCACATACTCGCTCTTAGAACTTTCCTTCTGTTTCAAGGCTTCATCCAGATACAGTCCACTGGTACTTGTACAATACAGGCGATCCGGATAAATGGAATCTGCCTTCTTTACAGTGATCACATAGCTGGCTGTATAACTGCCATCACTAGCAGAAATCGTAGCCTGGCCTTCCTTAAGGGCACTTACCTTACCATCGGCATCCACACTGGCAATATTGTCATTGCTGCTGGACCATGTAAGATCAGATGCTCCATCTACAGAAAGGTTGACTGTGCCACCCTCGGCCATATCTCTCTTGCATTTGGTTCCATCTTCATCTTTAATCATGAAGCCCTTCACTGTAAGAGCAATGGTAGCCGTCTTGCTAGGATCCAATTTATTGGTAATAGTTATGGTGGTTGATCCCGCCTTCTTTGGAATCACATAACATACACCCCTGGAAGTGTCTACCTCTGCAACAGAATCATCTGCAACGCTGGCGTCGATCAAATGATAGCTGGCATAGGAAGCTGTATTGAAAGACACATAGTATTCTGTACTAGAAGCAACTCCTGCTTCAGGTATCATAATATCCAGATTCTTTGTCCTTACAGACATTTCCGGAAGAAAATAAATATAATAAGAAGCCGTTACTGACTTATCCGCTTTGGATGTTGCTGTAAAGTTTACATAAGCAGCATTTGAGCTCTTTGTCACAGTAACTAAACCATTCTTATCAATGGGGTAGGATTTGTTATTGCTGGACCACTTTACCTTAGCGGCATTACCATCATCTCCTATCGCAGTTAACTGAATAGTTCCTGATTCTCCACAGCAGGCAAATACATCATTAGACGCTGTGTTGTTGCCAGGATTCACCTTGTCTTCCTGAGCAGTAATGGTAAGGCTTGTGGTCTTAGATACGTCAAATACGGTAATAATACAATCTGCCTCTGCCTCTCCATAGGAAGCTGTGATGACTGCCGTACCTGCCTTATGAGCAGTAACGGTGCCACTCTCATCCACACTGGCAACTTTTTCATTAGAAGAAGACCAGCTGGCGCTGGCATCCTTATGAGAAGATTTAATCGTTGCTGTTAAGGTTTCTGTATCATCTGTGTCCATTTCCAGAGACTTATTGTTAAGCTTGATGGAAGGAGCGATTACCTTTACCTTACAGCTGGCGGTAAGATCCCCTGCGCTTACTGTAATTATCGCTTTTCCTGTGTCTACCGCTGTTACTACTCCATCCTGGGAAACGGTAGCTACATCCTCGTCGGAGGACGACCAGCTAAGCTCTGTACCTTCCGGAACATAAGATGCGGTAGCTGACAGATTACTGCTGTCTCCTGTATCCAAAGTCACAGAAGTCTGATCCATCGTAAGCTCTGCTGCATGAGGACCAACATTTACCTCTGCTGCATTCTTCAATACATAAACATCATCACTGGAGGAGGCTGCCAGATAATAGGTGCCCTCTTCCTCTGGTGCAGTGATGGTAGCTTTACCATTTTCATCTGTTGCGACATCATCGATAGCGGTACTTGCTCCTGTGTCGCCGTCAATCCATGCCAGTCCGACTCCTTCCAGAGCGCTTGCAGAATTCTTAAACTCTTCTGCATCTTTGTACATATAACCGTACATCGCAGACTGACCGCTTACGGTTACTTCTATCTTGGAGCCTGCACTTATTTCATCAGGTGTGCTAATAAAACTATAGTAATCCGAATAATTGCTGTCTCCATAAATAAAGAAATCAATCGTGTCGTTATCATTGATGACTGTCTGATTTACGGTTGTGCCAATATAACCTCCGCCATCATACTCTGTGCCATCATTGGGATACCCCTCATTGACAAAGAAACCATTGCTGTAGGTTTCCTGGCCAAATATTGTGCTGACATACCCAGCATCGCTTACTGCCAAATAGTTATTCTTACTTTCGCCGCTGAATTCATCACCAAAAATCAGCTCATGCTCTGCCACCAAGGCATCCAAAGCAGATACCCCGTCTGCAACACTGTCCTTGTATCCATAGTTCTCTGCCTCATCCGAGGATACTGTGATCTGACTGTTTATGCCTGTCATGTATTCACCGGCTGCCTGAGACCGAACTGTAACGGATACCGTACTTACTGCCTTCTCACTATCAGCATATACAAAACTTGCACTGGCCGGAATATAAGATAAGGCCGTAGTTGCTGACAAAACGAGAGACAGAATTCTTTTCCCTCTTTTTCTCATTTGAAACCTCCTTCTAGAATTGCAATAAGGAAAGTACCAGAGTTAGGGAAAACATGACTTACATGACCTGCCACCGGCAGCTCCCTACGGATGCATGGCAACAAAAAGAAAACCGGCTGTACTCAATACAACCGGTTCACATGTCCAAAAATCCTAATTAGATAGAATAGAATATATCAAATATCATTTCCAATCCTGTCTTGTTCGATCCTTTTCTCTGTAGGTCTTCTGACTTTCGTCTCTGAAATAAAGGACTCCCTTTCATCCTCCATCTCGCACCTGCTATTGCCTTCTCAGGTTATCCCCAATGACTGATTTTCATCAAAAATAGCAAGCTCAACGATTACAGCGGCGGTTACCGTCCGGGATTTGCACCCGATTCCCTTGTTCATTCCTTGGACTTTGATTCTACTAGCAGATGATACAAAAATTTGCTCTATCTGCTATCTCTTTTTGATCTCCCATTCAAGGACCACAGTACTTTCATTTCCCACATTATCGCACATTGTGAAAAATTAATCTATATAAATCAAACAAATCATCTTATATTTACAATTTTTCTTTAATCTTCAGATTTTTTTACCAAAGCAGTCGCTTCTGTATCTGCACGATCCTCAGAAGCTGACTCAATACTAATCTTGCACTTGTCGCCTTCTTTTAATTTATCCCCGGATACCACTACATCCTCCATACATCTGGAGGAAACTGCAGAATAAAGTACATTGCCTTTGGCATCAGTAACCTCTATGGTATCTCCCTTTTTAATCGTAAGGTTGCTAAAGTGTACATAGGTTCCAGAGCTAGGCTCTTTTGCTTTCTTAGAAGAACCTCCAGCAAAGAAGGTGCCCTTTTTGATAAGAAATGTGTCTTTATAGGCTACCGCTGCATGTTTCTCATTCTTAGCAGTAGAAATACTTAACACACCACCAGCCATAACAATCTTATTCTGAGAATCCAGACCATCCTTATCGGCCTTAATTCTCCAATTGCCAGCTTTCACATAAATCTTTGCCTTCTTTACCGTCACTTTTTTGCCATTCTTGGATTTTTTCTTTTCTGCAAAGGCATGGATTCCGTCGCCATCTGCATCGATGACACCCTTTCCGGACATCAAGCGTACATTTCTGGCTTCCACACCATTGTTCAAAGTTTTCAGCTCAAAAGTAGGGCCATCAAAAGTCAGATTGCTTGCCCCATAGATGCCATCATCTACCGATTTAATGGTAAGGCTTCCTTCTCCTGTAATATTCAGCTTAGACGCTGTGCTGTAAATCGCTGCACAGGTCTCTGTTTTTTTCTTTTTGGAAGAGCTTGTTGTCTTTCCCTTGTTTTCCTTCTTCTTCGCTTTTGCCTTCTTCAGATCACCATAGGTCAATGTATTTTCACCGTCTACGCGAATGGCAGCATTGCTCTTAAGAAGAATCGGCGTTTTTCCCTCAGCATTCTTTATGGTAATGTTATTCAGAATGATGGTCACATCTGTAAGGCCCGCATCAACGATTACCTGGCCATCTTTCACACTGCCAGTAAGGGTGTAGGTACCATTTTCCGAAATATGCGTCTCCTTAGAAGAACTAATATCAATGCTGGTTCCGCTACTGCTGGTGCTTGTTGAGGAGGATGTGGAAGATCCTGAATATCCTGAATATCCGGAAGTTGTCACTCCGGTACCATTGCCCATAGCATCCAAACGCCAGATAGAATCCGGCTCTCTTCCGCCACCGGGAACGGTATATCCTGTCAGCTGCACTGCACCACTAGTAGGGCTGGATCCATTACAGCCTACCACCTGGCCATTTCCCACATACATAACGACATGTCCGCTTCCGGAACCTTCATCCCAAAAAAGAATATCACCAGGCTGAGCCTGATCGATGCTTGCCACCCGGCTGGTTCCAGGCACCTGACCGCTGCCCCAAGTGGTTGACTTATACCATTGGCTGATTAGCCCACAATCATTCAATACATGATAGATAAACCAAGAGCAATCCGATTGGCCGCCTTCTACCAAGGCCCCACTTGCTCCCAGATAATAGCTGATTTTTCCTACCCAGGACTTTGCATATTCTGCTACATTTGTCCTTGCGGCACTACTGGTTGAAGCAGTACTGCTGCTACTGTCCGCAGCATCTGTTGTCCCTGCACTGCTGCTATTATTTTCAGAAGTTGACTGGGAAGAATTGGAACTGCTGCTCTTTTTCTTTGTTTCCGATGACTTCTGAGAACTAGCGTTTGACTTCCCGGAACTGGAAGAGCTTTGCTTGTCCGTCTTTGCCTCCGATGTGGCTGACTTAGAAGGTGTAGCGGTAGCAGATGGTGTCACAGTTTCCGATGTTGTTGCAGAATCTTCTGTACTTGCATCCGAAGTAGTATTGTCCTCTCCCTCTTCTGCAGCTGTGCTAAGAGTTGCCTCCTCTGTACTTGCAGCAAAAGCGGTTACTGCTGATCCTAAAATCATGGATGCAGTAATACTAAGTGATAAAAGTAAATGAAGTGTCTTTTTTTTCAAATCTCTATAACTCCTCTCTGAACTCCCTCAGATCTACAATCCCTTTTATGATAGACCTAAATTCAAAAAATTACAAGTTTTCCAAAAAGAAAAAGAACCATCGCTCTACACGACAGTTCTCCTGCTGTTCTATTAGGGAACCATAATCACGAAGCCTTTGGTATAGCCCTGAATATTGGTTTCCAGAGTTAATTTCCATCCATGCATTTCTACTACGGTAGCTGCAATGGAAAGTCCCAATCCGCTACCGCCATTGGTGGCACGGGACTCATCCCCTCGCATAAAGGGTTCAAAAATATGTTCTCTGATCTTCTCAGGGATTTCCACACCTGTGTCCGCCACAATGATATAAGAATGATCATCCGGCGAATAAGAGACCACTTCTTCCTCATCCGGCTGCAGTCCCATTTTTACCTCTTCATAGCTGACCACTCTTTCCTCAGTCCCGGTCTTAGGACGAAGCACCTGAACAAAGACATCCGTGCCTTCCGGATTATGTCGGATGGCATTGGTAATCAGATTGGTCACCACTCGGGAAATTTGCATCCGATCTCCATTGATCATCCAATCGCCTTCCGGAATATCTACATCCAGCCCCATATTGTGCTGTTCAATCTCATCATACATAAGAGCCGCTGTCTCACGCATCAGCTCATTAAGATCAAAGTTAGTCTTGGTCAGAGTGAAGGAAGAAGAATTCAACTTGGAATAATCAAAGAGAAGATTGATCAATTCGTTGATTCTTCTGGATTTTCTTTCAATGGCCTCAAAATATTTTCTCTGCTTCTCCGGATCCTTCACCATGCCATCATTTAAAGCCTTGGCATACCCACTGACGGTGGTAATAGGATTTCTCAGGTCATGAGCAATATCGGAAAGCATTAGATTTCTTTTCTTTTCATACTCTGTATGAATGTCCTTCTCATGCTGGCGGATCAAAGCCATCTGGCCGATAACCATTCTTGCATAAAGCCAAGCCGCTGCGACGTAAGGAACAATACCCAAGCAGATCAATACAATAATCAGATTCAAAATCAAAATCGCCATACCCATGGACATATGTATGGTATTGCCCGTGATATAGACACCTGTCTTTTTCAGCTGTGCATTGTAAGCCAGGGTATTGATCAATGTATCCATCTGCTGTTCATATTGAGGAAAAATGCAACGCACTAAATTGAACATTACCATCGCTGCCAGATACAGCAAAAGTAGGAAAGAATTCCTTGAACTTAAGTCCTGCATCTGATTGCTGATTCCCACAAACATCTGACTGGCGATCCAGGGCATAATACAGCGATTAAAGAGGAGCTGAATGATGCGCTCTGCCAGCTCCGTGAAAAAGAGAGCCAGGATAAACCAACCTACCAGCCGTCTCGTGATTCTCCCACGATCCAGTTTATTTTCCGTCATCTGTTCTCACCTATTCTTTCTCGAAGCGGTAGCCCAGTCCACGGATTGTCTTAATATATTTTGCGGAATTTTCAGCATCCAGCTTGGTACGAAGTTTGCTGATACATACCATGATATTGTTATCACCTACAAAATACTCTTCGCCCCAGCCGCGTTCCCAAATCTGCTGCTTGGTATATACCTTGCCGGGATGGGACATGAACATTTCAAGAACCTTATATTCTACAGAGGTAAGCTCAATCATCTCATCGCCCCGATAGAGAAGGCAGGCATCCTGATCCAAAACCAGATCTCGAACCTTTATGGTATGCTCTCCCCCTTCCTCTTCTGCAGCTTCTACCGCCTGCGCGCCCTGAGGATTCAGGGTTTCATCTGCTCCCAGAGAATAATATCTGCGGATGGCAGAATTAACACGGGCCACAGCTTCAAGGGGATTAAAGGGTTTAGAAATATAATCATCCGCTCCCAGATTCAAGCCCAGAATCTTGTCTGCATCCTGATCCTTGGCAGAAAGAATCAGCACCGGAATATTGCTGGTTTTTCTAATCTGCTGCAGAGTACGATAGCCGTCCATGTTCGGCATCATAATATCCAAAAGGCAAAGATGCACTTTTTCCTCTTTCAAACGCTCCAAAGCTTCCAGTCCGTCTGCTGCCTCAATTACATGAAAGTTTTCATTCTCAAGATAAAGGCGGAGCAGTTCCCTGATCTCCGCCTCATCATCGGCCACAAGTATTGTGTATGCCATATATATCCTCCTGTTCGGCGGGATGTTAAATCATCCCTCTAGTATCAGTATTGTCCATACTTAATGCTACATCAGAAACAAGATTCTGTCCAGTCTGACCGAAAGGTTTTTTGCCTTCTTTTAAAGCCTCATACAAAGCCGCATCTGTCTGAGACTGATAGGGAAATACCCAGAAGATACCAACGATACCTACAGTACAAATGCTAAGCAGATTCCAGAGGAGGAAGGACAGGTCCAGAAGGAAAGCCTTCCATTTATTTCCCATCATCATAGATTTGCTGATGGCAAAAGCATCTGCTCTTGGCATATCCGGATACTCTGACAAAAGATAAGGAATCATACGATATTCATAGCGCTTTACAATGCCCGGAACAACCAGCAAAATGGTCCAGAAAATCGTATATACATCCCGCAAAAACATAGTGAATGCCACATTCTTATAAGAATGGTCAAAGCTAAAAGCCAGTTCCTTAAATTCTGCCTTTCGGCTCAAATTTTTATGAAAAAATCTCTGACAGCCTACCTCGATGGGATTTAAAAGAAAGGCATGCAGTAAAATCCACAGTAAAAGTACCACCAGTACTCCTACAAATAAAAACACACCCAGCATCACTGTCGAGGCAATAGTCTCATCACTGGGATCCTGAAAAACTTCCGGCAATTCAATTCCCGAACTATCCTCTTCCCATTCACCATCAGAATTCATATACATGGTATCATCCGTATTTTCCTGAGAGTTCAACTGTTTCACAAAAGTAATTTTTGAAACATTTCCAATGGAGCCAGCATTGCCCACAACGATTC
Source organism: Lachnospiraceae bacterium (assembly GCA_963594675.1). Taxonomy (GTDB): domain Bacteria; phylum Bacillota; class Clostridia; order Lachnospirales; family Lachnospiraceae; genus Ruminococcus_G. The sequence goes on along the minus strand of CAVBGA010000181.1, from coordinate 1,630 downwards.
CCAATATGATCGCTACTAAAACGGCTCTCCAATAATTCTTACGCACAGCAGTTTTTGCTGTAGTTTTTAGCTCTTTTCTACTCCACATAATATCATCTCCTCCTATTCGGATGGTCTATTCTATTCCATCCCATTTCCTATTTCATCAATGGGATTATATCGGGGAATTCTTTCCGGATACATGAAAAAACCTTAACTTAACCTTAACAAGTTTAAAAAAATTCTCTTTTCTCAATATTATAAAAGAACTCTTTTATGTTATACTCTACTCTAGAATTTTATGAGGAGGTAATAATTTGAAAACAATCCTAAAAAAATGGCAGGATAGCAGTTTGATCCTTCGTATCCTGTTAGGACTGATCGTAGGCGTTATTCTTGGTCTGACGGTACCAAATGTGACAGTCGTTACCATGTTGGGAAGCATTTTTGTCAGTGCCTTAAAGGCTGTGGCACCCCTTCTTGTATTTGTCCTTGTGCTTAGCTCCCTGGCCAATGCCAGCAGCGGCATCGGAAAACGTTTCCGTACAGTAATCGGCTTATATCTGGTCAGCACCTTCCTAGCAGCTCTTGTGGCAGTTGTGGCAAGCTTTGCTTTTCCTATTACTATGACCCTGAAAAGTGCAGAATCCGTGGAATCTGCTCCAGGAGGTGTGGGGGAAGTTTTAAGCAATCTTTTGACAAGTATGGTAAGCAATCCCATTGCCGCAATCTCTGAGGCCAATTATATCGGTGTTCTCTTTTGGGCTGTGCTGTTTGGTATTTCTCTGAAAAAATTTGCAAAACCCGAGACCCTGCATATGTTCTCTGACCTGTCCGATACCATATCCAATGTAGTACGCTGGATCATCCAGTTTGCTCCTTTTGGTATCTGTGGTCTGGTCTATAGCGCAGTATCAGAAAGTGGCATTAGCATTTTCAAGGACTACGGAAAATTGATCATCATTCTGGTAGCTTCCATGTTGGTGGTTTCCCTAATTGTGAATCCCTTGATTATTTTCCTGACCTTGCGGCGCAATCCCTATCCTCTGGTATTTACCTGTATCCGAGAAAGCGGACTGACCGCCTTCTTCACCCGCAGCTCCGCAGCAAATATTCCGGTAAATATGGACCTTTGTGCAAGACTCGGCTTGGAAAAGGATTTCTACTCTGTGTCCATCCCCCTAGGTTCCACCATCAATATGGACGGAGCAGCTGTCACTATTACCATCATGACCCTGACCTTAGCACATACCCTGGGAATTTCCGTAGATTTCCCATCAGCTGTACTGCTTAGTGTTCTGGCTACCATCGGTGCCTGCGGCTCCTCAGGAGTAGCTGGCGGATCATTGCTCCTTATTCCTATGGCCTGCTCCATGTTCGGTGTCAGCAATGATATAGCCATGCAGGCGGTAGAAGTTGGCTTTATCATCAGCGTTATCCAGGATTCCATGGAAACAGCCCTGAATTCCAGTGGCGATGTTCTTTTTACTGCCGCAGCAGAATTTCATGAAATGCAAAAGCAGGGGAAAGAAATTGCTTTCTTCAAAGAAGGTCTAAAGAAAAGGCAATAAAAATAGAGAGATAAAAAAAGTCCCGAAAGTGAAGGCACCATTTTCAAGCAGCCTACACTTTCGGGATTTTTCACGACTAA
>CAVBGA010000180.1:0-3718 GCA_963594675.1 Lachnospiraceae bacterium | reverse complement strand
TGGCTATGGCTATTACCGCTTTTCGAAATGATGATGTAAGTCGCATTATTCTTACCAGACCAGCCATTGAGGCAGGTGAGAAATTGGGATTTTTGCCTGGGGATTTGCAAAGTAAGGTGGATCCCTATCTGCGACCGCTCTATGATGCACTCTATCAGATTATGGGGGCTGAGTCCTTCATGAAAAATATGGAAAAAGGATTAATCGAGGTGGCTCCTTTGGCCTATATGAGAGGAAGAACCTTAGATAATGCCTTTATTATTCTGGATGAAGCCCAGAATACCACACCTGCTCAGATGAAAATGTTCCTGACTCGAATCGGTTTCGGATCCAAGGTAATTATCACGGGAGATTTAACCCAGAAGGATTTGCCGGGGGATACCCGCTCTGGTTTGGACGTAGCAATGCAGGTCTTGAAAAAGATTGACGATATTGCTTTCTGTCAGATGACCAGCAAGGATGTGGTGCGTCATCCTCTGGTGCAGAAAATTGTACAGGCTTATGAAAATTATGAGAAGAAGGAAGAGTCCGCAAGGCAAAGACGTTCTCAGGGAGGTCGCAGAAAGAAATGACAGTGCTGATAGAAAATAGCGAAGAATATGATTTTGATTTTCCCTGTGATAAAGTAGTTGAGGCAGTATTAGAAGAGATTTTGACCAGTGAATCTTGTCCGTATGATGCGGAGGTAAGCCTGGTTTTAACTGACTATGAGGAAATCAAAGAATATAATAGACAATATCGGGGGATTGACCGGGAGACAGATGTCTTGTCTTTCCCTGCGGTGGATTTTGAAGAACCGGCAGATTATTCTGTAATTGAAGAAAATGAAAATACCTATCTGGACCCGGAAAGTGGCCGGCTGCTCTTGGGGGATGTCATGATCTGTGTTCCGCGAATGAGAGAACAGGCCAAAGAATATGGCCACGGGGAAAAAAGAGAATTTGCTTTTCTCTTTGCCCATAGCATTTTCCATCTCTTAGGTTATGATCATATGGTGGAAGAAGAAGCAAAGATTATGGAAGAAAAACAAAAAGAAGCTTTGAATCGTCTGGGTATTACAAGATAGAAAGGAACAATATGAACGAAAATAGCATTGCTCGTATTAACGAGCTTGCCAGAAAAGCAAAATCGGTTGGCTTGTCTCCGGAGGAAAAAGAAGAGCAGGCCAAGCTTAGAAAAGAATATATTGCAACAATCCGTATGAATCTTCGCTCCCAGTTGGATAATATTGATATTAAGGAGCAGGATGGTTCCATTACACACTTGGGTGAAAAATATGGAGACAAAAAAAGACATTAGAAAAGTAGTCTTTCAAAGAAGAAAAGAGGCTACGCAGGATATGATAAAGGAAGCCAGTCATAAGATTTTCGAGAAAATCATTGAACTTCCGGAATTTAAGGAGAGAGATTGGCTTTTTGCTTATGTGGACTTTAATAATGAAGTTATGACCAAAGAGTTGATGGCCTATGCCTGGAGTCAGGGAAAAAGAGTGGCAGTTCCTCGCGTAGAAGGAAGTGAGATGGTCTATTATGAAATTACTTCTTTTGATCAGCTGCAGCCAGGATATTATGGCATAGAAGAGCCGCAAGGCTGCCCGGAAGCAGAGTGCGAAGAGGCTTTGCTGATCGTGCCTGGAGTTGCTTTTGATTGCAAGAGACACCGCGTAGGTTATGGTGGAGGATTTTATGACAAATATCTGTCTGCCCATCCCGGACATGCCAGTGTGGCCGTAGCCTTTGAATTTCAAATTTTTGATCAGGTACCATTTGAAAAGCTGGATATTTTACCGAAAAAGATTGTGACCGAAAACAATATTTTTCAATAATGAATAATTTAGGTAAGCTTCAGGTACCGAAAGAGGAGAGTTAGATTAATGGAAGAAAGAAAAGACGATATACTAGAGAAAGTACCCGACAGCGAACCCCAGCGCCAGTATTATTATATGGAAAAGGCAAAAGACTATGTGGCTGCAATTTCAGAAAAGCTGGGCCGTCCCATGACCTTTTGTGTTACTACTTTTGGATGTCAGATGAATGCCAGGGATTCTGAAAAACTGGAAGGTATTTTAGAAAAAGCAGGATTTGAGAAATCAACAGAGGATCAGGCAGATTTTGTAATCTATAATACCTGTACCGTTCGGGAAAATGCTAATCTTAAGGTATACGGAAGACTGGGGGTATTGGGAAGCCGCAAGAAAAAGAATCCTCATATGATGATTGGCCTTTGCGGCTGTATGATGCAGGAACCTCAGGTAGTGGAGAAAATCAGGAAAAGCTATCGTTTTGTAGATCTGGTATTTGGCACCCACAATATTTTTAAATTTGCAGAGCTTTTGGTAAATCGTTTTGAATCAAAGGGAATGATCGTAGATATCTGGAAGGACACAGATAAGATTGTAGAGGATCTTCCGGTGGATAGAAAATATTCCTTTAAATCAGGTGTTAATATCATGTTTGGCTGCAATAACTTTTGTAGCTATTGTATCGTGCCCTATGTAAGAGGTAGAGAGCGCAGTCGGAATCCAGAGGATATTATTCGGGAAATCAAACATCTGGTGGCAGATGGTGTGGTAGAGGTGATGCTTCTGGGCCAGAATGTAAATTCCTATGGAAAAAATTTGGAAGAACCTATTAGCTTCGCACAGCTTTTAGAAAAAATTGAGGAAATTGAAGGCTTAGAGCGAATTCGCTTTATGACTTCACATCCCAAAGATCTGTCCGATGAATTGATTCAGGTTATGGCAAAAAGTAAAAAAATTTGTCAGCATCTGCATTTGCCTTTGCAATCCGGAAGTAGTGATATTCTGAAGAAAATGAATCGTCGCTACACAAAAGAAAGTTATCTGGAGTTGGTTGCTAAAATAAGAAAAGCCATGCCGGATATTTCTTTGACAACGGATATCATCGTAGGTTTCCCTGGTGAAACGGAAGAGGATTTTCTGGAGACTATGTCGGTTGTGGAAGAGGTAGGCTATGACAGTGCCTTTACCTTTATCTATTCCAAAAGAACCGGTACACCGGCTGCGGCTATGGAGAATCAGGTGCCAGAAGATGTGGTAAAAGATCGATTTGATCGCCTGCTGAAATTAGTTCAGCATAAATCAGCAGAAGGCTGCAAACGATTTGAAGGAAGAGTAGAGACGGTTTTGGCAGAGGAAGTGAATTCCCATGACAGCAATCTGATTACCGGTCGTCTCAGCAGCAATCTACTGGTGCATTTTCCAGGAAATAAAGAAGATATTGGAAAATTAATTAAAGTATCTTTGGATGAATGCAAAGGATTTTACTACATGGGTAGTAAGGCAGAATAGATAAGAGAAGATAATAAACAATAAAATAAGAAATTACTCGAAAAGGAATATGTATTTTGACCAAGATACATATTCCTTTTTGGAATACCTATTGGAAAATATTGACAATATAATAGAAGAAAAGTATCATACCAATATAGGTATTGCTATAAGGATTTTATGCAAAAGTGATGTTGCGGATAAAGGCAATTTTGCATAGGAAGTCCGGTAAGAATCCGGAACAGGAACGCTACTGTGATGAGCATATGCTACAAGTCAGGTCTATCTTTATAGTATTGTGCGGAAACTCTCGGTTTCAGGGTGGCACGGTATTTTGTGACTGGGTCGTGCTATGTGTAAGGTACGGCTTTTTTTTGCGATTAAAACTGTACCTTACCGGCATAACTCAGAACACCAGGATATTCCTAA
>CAVBGA010000179.1:0-6615 GCA_963594675.1 Lachnospiraceae bacterium | reverse complement strand
TTCGGTACCAGCTTCGGTCAAAAATAGCAATTCGCCCTTTCTCAGGAGTCTTTACCCAAAAACGCCAAAGAAATGGCCGCATTTTCTCTTCTTCCGTAGGCGATCCCGTTGCATATACGGTAAATCCTCGAGGATCCAAAGCCTGAATGAGCTGACTAATCTGTACCCCTTTTCCAGAAGCCCCGAAACCTTCAAAAACAATGATCACCGGTATCCCCAGTTCTTTGCACCTGCGCTGAAGTGCTGCCAACTCTGGCTGTAGCTTACTCATCATTTTCTTAAATTCTTTTTTATCCATTTTTCTGGACAGATCAATCTGGTCAAGCATTCCACTACCTCCTTTACCTTATCATTTGTTAATACTTCACAAGCAATGTCAACTATTCTGACTACTGTAATAACTATCAAAAATCGATTTAGCAATAGGTACAGCAACATCACTGCCTGTACCAGCACTTTCCGCAATTACCGCCACAACAATGTCCGGATTGTCTACATTAGAAAATCCTACAAACCAACTATGAGGCGCCCCTGTCTTATCTCCATGCTCTGCACTTCCTGTTTTACCTGCTACTGTATAACTTAAACCGGATAAGGAAGAGGCAGTACCATTTTCAACAACACCTTGCATCAATTCTGATAATTCAGCAGCTTCTTCACTTGTCATTACCTGCTTGTAGGCATCTGGCTTATATTGCTTCACTAAATCGCCATTATAGTTCTCCACACTATCAATCAAATATGGTGTCATCATCAGTCCACCATTTGCCACTGCCGATGTAATCATAGCCATATGCAAGGGTGATGTTAAAGTATTTCCCTGTCCTATAGCCGTCTGCATCGTCAGAGCATCATGGGTATCATTGTCCAAGCTAAACTGACTTTTGCGGTAAGGAAGATCAAAGGGCAAGGATTTGTTAAACAAAAGATCCGATGCCGTTTTTCGGAAGGTGCTCTTTTTTAAGTCCACACCAATCTGGGCAAAGGCTGTATTGCAGGATTTTGCAAAGGCCGTTGCAAAGTCTTCCTGTCCATGAGCTGTATTATTATAACAATGGATGGTATATCCGCTGTTGGTAACTTCCCCTGTACAATCAAACGAAAATGCGCTGGTATCTGCACTGGAACGAATATAGGCTAGGGCAGTGACAATCTTAAAGATGGATCCTGGCGGATATAATCCCTGAGAAGCACGATTTAAAAGATTGGAATTGCTATCATCATTCACCAGACTATCCCATATCTCATCGATCTGATTTGGATCAAAATCTGGTTTACTTACCATAGCTAAAATTTTTCCAGTATCCGGCTCCATGACCACTACTGCTCCATTATAATCTCCCAAAGCATCATAAGCTACCTGTTGAAGATTTGTATTCAATGTTGTAATTACATTGTCCCCAATATTCTTCTGATCAGAAAGGTCATTTTTAAGCTGTTCCAACACATTCGCATGGGAGGACAAAAGATGATAATTTTCCGTAGACTCGATGCCGCTGCCTCCCTTGGAGTCATAGCCTACCACATGAGCAAACACATTGGCATAGGGATACACTCTATTTTCATTTCCTGATTCATCCACCTGTGTTTCTGCCAATACATTGCCATCAGCCGAATAAATCGATCCTCGCACCACCTCTTGGGCGTAGTTTTTTTGTCTTTTATTATAAGGACTATTTTGAAAATCCTCGCTTAGGTAAAGATTAAAATAGACCATATATCCAATCAGTGCCAGGAATAGACCTACGCACACATAGGAAATAATGACATATTCTTTACCACCAGAGGCTTTTTTCTGTCTCCTCTTCGATTTTTTCTTCAAGACTCTTCTCACCTCGCTTTTCATCTCCGGCCTTTTTAATTTTCGCTTCCTCCGGATGATAATATCTGGTATTTTGGTTTACTGGTCTTTGTGATTGATATTTTTCAGAATTGCCAACTCCTGAAGTCTCTTGTCGTCGACTCTCCTGCTGCAGAAGTTGCTCCTGAAGTTCCTCCTGTATCATTTCCTGACGTTTTCTCTCTATCTCCACGCCTTCATCTTCTCTGAGTATATAAAGGCCCTGAATAATAGCAAACATAACAATCGTACAAATCACCGAGGATCCACCATAACTTACCAAGGGCAGGGTAATTCCTGTCATAGGAATAAATTTTGTAGTTCCTCCAACAGTCAGAAATACCTGAAAGGCATACTCCGTGCCAAGACCCAGGGCAATCATTTTGTAGAATTTACGATTCATCCGCATAGAAATATTTACAATCATCAAGAAACAACTCATACAGACCAGCAAAAGGCAAATAGCAAATATGCCCCCCAGTTCCTCGCAGATTGCCGCGAAAATAAAATCCTGCGTAACTACGGGAATTGATTTGGGGGATCCTTGTAAAAGGCCAACGCCAAACCAGCCTCCGGCACAAATACCGAAAAGTGACTGGACAATCTGATAGCCATTTGTTTCATAAACAGAAAAAGGATCTTTCCAGGCAACGACTCTCTGCCGCACGTGACCAAACAAAAAATAGGCTGCTACAGCAGCAAGAGAACCACCTCCAATGCCTGCTAATGCATAAAGCGGTTTTTTCGTAGCAACATAAACCATCACTACATAGGTAACAAAAAATACAAGAGCACTACCTAAATCCGTAGACAGTACCAAAATAACAACATGTAGTCCTGCTACCACTGAGGTAATAACTACATTTTTAAAGCTTGTATCTCTTCGAAGAATTCCTGCCATAAAGAAAACAAAAGTAATCTTGACAAGTTCAGAAAACTGAAAGGTAATTCCGCCAATTTCAATGGAAAGATTTGCTCCACCGGTAACCTTCGAAAGAGCCAATACTGCCATAAGAAGAATAATGCCTATAATACCATACAACCAGGTTAAGTCTCTTAAAAGTTTCACTCTTCTTATGACCACCGGAACCAGCAAAGAAATGCCGCTTCCGATTACAACAATTAAAAATTGTTTTTCAGCCTGCTCAAAATTCAATCTTGCCAAAATAATAAATCCAATGCTTAAGAGCATACACATATTATTCACCAGCAAAAATGAGCCCTTTTTATAAAAAATCCGATATAAAATTCTTATAGCTATGATATAAGCAATCACCTGAGCTACCAGAATCAAATATTTTATGTCAAAGGTTTGTATAAAAAGGATTCCAAAAGTCACAATATCAAGAAGTATTGTTAAGACAAGCTGTTTATGTAATACCTGCTCACGTGCTTCCTGACCATGTTTTTTAAAAATGCTAAAACATTGATAAGTGAAAAGTATCATAAGAATAACAATTAAATACTTTGACAATCGTACAATGATATTCAGCATAAATCACACCACCTATCTATACGCCTCTTCGAAAATGTCCCTTCGTACATTCAAAAGAAGCTTTTCCATTTTCTTTTTTATTATAATAGGTTATAAATTCCTTGAGAATTTTCCCAGTCTCCCTGCCACTTTCTCTTGTAAAATCGAAATGGTAACCCTTCGCCTCAATTCGATCTAAAGCGGTGATTTCACTAAGAAGATAGGTAGGAAGAGAATTATATATAATATTGTAACAATTCCGACAATCACATCGCACGGAAAAAGAAATTCCCTTACGATCCCGCAAGGTCAAGCTGGAGTTCTCATGTTTACAAGCATCCATATTCTTCTTTACACATTGGGCAGAGGTCATTAAAGGTGTATACCCATATACGGTAAGGAAACTTCTCCTATTATCCCGGCCCATGAGATGATGAAAATTCAATTCTGCGGACAAAATGTCCCCCTCCATGCCAAGCTTCTGCAATTGCTTCTCTGCCAGATTATTCCAGCCTGACATACTTGCACCAATTACCGTTCTATCCACAAAACCAGCTTTTCTAAGATAAGCATACATTTCCGGGGAGAATACAAGAAATCCTTTGACACCTAGCGTTATCGCATTCTCTATTATTTTTTTTACATAGGGAAGTTCTCTTTCCCTAAGAATTCTAGGAAGCATAAGATAAGGCTCTACTCCCTTAGACTTACATAAGGCAATAAATTTATCATCTATTACATCCGTATCTGCATAAATACGAGAAAGTATCCCTGTCGCCAGCGCTGCTTCAGCCTGCTCTTTTCTTTCAACAGAAGCAGAAAATAGACTATTTTTCTTTTTGGGAACTTCCTTTTCCTCGGAAAATTCCTTAGCAAAAGGATATAAACGAGCATCTTCACGATCCTCTAGCTGGGTAAGGGCATCCATCAAAGCGGCAATCCCCTTCCTTCTTAAATCATTGAGAGCAGTAATAGAAATAAAAATATCTGGATCTGCCTCCACCAATGCATTTTTAACTGCAAATTGCGTATTACCGGTTTTACTTAATTGTTTTTCTATTCTTTCCTCTGTCATAGCTTGTTTAAGAGCCATTTGTGGCGTCTCACCCTCCACTACAACCTTATGTCCACAACTTTCCAGTGTTAAGATAGAAGGCTGATCTTTATGAAAGATTCCATGAAAGGAAAGAAAAATCGGGTCTTTTTTTTCTATATAGTTCGCTTTAATATCCGCAAACAGCTTTTCATTTCTGCTTGATCCATTTTTATTTTTCGAATTTTCTTTTTGATTCTGAAGAGCCATCATGGATTTTCCATTTCTCACCTGGTAATAGCCTTTATTAAACCCATCTCTGTTAAAAATGTCAAATAGTTTTTGATGATCCTTCTCGCTGACTCCGTGAAAATTCCCTTCCAAAACCCGATCCAGGTACTTACGGTAAATAGAAACTACGCCTGCCGTATATTCCGGCTTTTTCATTCGCCCTTCTATTTTTAAAGAACTTACCCCAGCTTGAAGGATCTCCGGCAAAAGATCTATCGTGCACATATCCTTTGGACTCAAGGGATAACGGCTATTTCTATCTGTCAATTTTCTCTTTTTTTCAAAAACATCGTAAGGTAATCGACATGGCTGCGCACATTTTCCCCTATTGCCGCTTCGACCACCAATCATACTGCTCATCAAACATTGACCTGAATAACAGTAGCAAAGAGCTCCATGAACAAAGCTTTCTATTTCCAAGGATGTGGTCTCCCGAATAGCAGCAATCTCTTTTAAAGAAATTTCTCGAGCTGTCACAACTCTTGTCGCTCCAAGCTCCTCCATCATTGCCGCACTTTCCGGGCCTGTAATGGTCATCTGAGTACTGCAATGAATAGCCAAATCAGGAAAGCATTGACTTACCATCCGTAAAATTCCATAATCCTGCACAATTACCGCATCCAATCCTGCCTCATAAAAAGGCAAAAGATACTCATATACCTCATTTACTATCTCATCCTGCGTCAACATAGTATTTACTGTTAAATAAAGTTTTTTATTCCGCATATGCGTGTAATCAATGGCCTGCAGCATCTCCTCCTGCTCCAAGTTATTGGCATAAGCCCTGGCTCCAAATTTGGTGCCACCGGTATATACCGCATCTGCTCCGGCAGAAAATGCAGCTTTTATCGTTTCAAATGAGCCTGCCGGCGCCAACAGTTCTGTCTTCATATACTCCTCTTTTCAAAAAACAAGCTCTCTATCCATGCCAAGCATGCCACTTGTCTCATTCCTTGCGTAAATACAGAATAAGGAGATTATCGCCTGCACGGGATAGTCTCCTCTATCTTGCCCACTTATTAATTCGTATGACTTTGAACCCCTGACCTTTCTTTCAAAGCCTCATACTCCTGTCTTAAGCTTTCTAACTCTTTTACTTTATTATCTAATTTTAACTGCATAGCAATTAATTCATGCTTCAAATCATAGACTTCGCTATCTTTTGTCTGGGAATCTTCTTCAAAAACCTCAGCCTGTCTTTTTGCTTTAAAATAATCATCTGCAATATTCAGACTTAAAAGGGTACCACGAGTCTCTACAGGCTGTCTGTTATATCCGGGAAGCTCACTCAGTTCTCCGATTTTATGATTTAAATATGCAGCAACCTTCTGCAAATATTCCTCACTCTCATACCCACTGAGCTTTACAATTTTACCACCGATCAGCACTTGGGTTGTATTTTTTGTAGGCATTAAGTCTACCTCCCTAATTCTCTATACTCATAATTGCCATCCTTAACTCCAATGCAAATATGACAACTTATAGTCTCTATTATAATGAAAACCGTATTCTTGTCAATTCTCAGGCAAACGATAGCCTAAATGCTCATAGGCCTGTTTCGTAGCAACTCTTCCCCTTGGCGTACGATTAATAAATCCATGTTTTAAAAGGAAAGGCTCATATACATCCTCAATCGTGTCAGAATCTTCCCCTATGGCAGCTGCCAAGGTATCCAATCCCACTGGGCCACCGGAAAAATTACAAATCATGGTCTCCAAAATTTTACGATCCACTCCATCTAGACCATACTGATCCACCTCAAGAAGATCCAAAGCCAAAATGGCACATTCCTCGTCAATTACTCCATCATATTTTACTTGGGCAAAATCACGTACCCTTTTTAATAAACGATTTGCTAACCTTGGCGTTCCTCTGGATCTTCTGGCAATTTCCACTGCACCATCTTTTGAAATCTCCACATTCAGAATCTTAGCTGAATGCTGCACTACCTTGGTTAACTCCTCATCTGTATAGAAG
>CAVBGA010000178.1:0-3791 GCA_963594675.1 Lachnospiraceae bacterium | reverse complement strand
GTAATATTCTCTCCGGAATTATGCTTGAAGATAAATTAGTAGAAATCTGCGGAAGCAAATTTCCGTGCGTTGATGTGGGATTTGGTCAAAACAAACCGGTGGACGTAGTAATCCGCCCAGAGGATATTGAACTGGTCAAACCAAAGAATGGAATTATACGTGGCCGAGTAACCAATCTTATTTTCAAAGGTGTGCACTATGAAATGGAAGTAAGCAGCCCTGGTTATGAATGGTTGGTTCATTCCACCAAAATGTATCCGGTGGGCACAGAGGTAGGCATCCAAGTAGATCCCTTCAACATTCAAATCATGAACAAACCGGAATCGGAGGATGAGGAGGCCGTAAGCATTGAAGAATAAAAGAAACTGGCTGGCATTTCCTTATGGCATCTGGAGTGCAGGCTTTATCATTATTCCCCTGTTCATCATCTTCTACTATGGTTTTACTTCAGACGAAGGAGCTTTTACCTTCGCAAATATTGCCCAGATTGGCAGTTCGGAAAACCTGAAAGCTTTAGGTCTCTCCCTTTTGCTTTCTTTTATAGCAACAGTCATCTGCCTGCTTCTGGCTTACCCGCTTGCCATGATTTTATCCAAGACCGCTGGCAGCAAAACCAGCCTAATGGTTTTAATTTTCATCCTGCCTATGTGGATGAATTTTCTTTTGCGAACCCTGGCCTGGCAGACACTTTTGGAGAAAAATGGTGTCATCAATAGTATTTTAGGTTTTCTAGGATTGCCCAGCCTATCAGTGATCAATACCCCCTATGCCATCGTGCTAGGTATGGTTTATAACTTTTTGCCCTTTATGATTCTTCCCGTGTATAACTCTCTCTGCAAGATTGACCAAAATGTCATCGAGGCAGCTCGAGATTTGGGAGCAAATTCTTTGGAAACTTTTCTAAGAATCATTCTGCCCTTGACTATTCCGGGAATCATCAGCGGTATAACTATGGTTTTCGTTCCTGCTTTGACTACATTTGTTATCTCCGATTTATTAGGAGGAGGAAAAATTTTGCTGATTGGCAATGTCATCGAACAGGAATTCAAACAAAATAATGATTGGAACGTCGGATCCGGACTTTCCATTGTCCTTATGGTCTTTATATTGATCAGCATGATTTTCACCGCAAAATACGATAAAGAAGGAGGTGGCACAGCATTTTGAAAAAAATCATTCAAAAAATATATATTGTCCTAATCTTAATCCTGCTCTATGCACCGATTATTACTTTGATTGTTCTCTCCTTCAATTCTTCCAAAACAAGAGCTAAATGGGGAGGATTTACACTTAAATGGTATAAATCTCTCTTCTCCAACCAGGAGATTATGCAAGCCCTTTACAATACACTGGCCATTGCCCTTCTTTCTGCTGTAATTGCTACCATAATCGGCACCATGGCCTCTATGGCGATTATCCGCATGCGTCGCGGGCTTCGAACGGTATTTATGGGAATTACTAACATTCCTATGTTAAATGGTGATATCGTAACCGGAATATCTCTCATGTTGCTTTTTGTGGTATGCCGTATGCAGCTGGGATTCACTACGATATTGATGGCCCACATCACATTTAATATTCCTTATGTGATATTAAGTGTCATGCCTCGACTAAAAGCAAGCAACAGGAGCGCCTACGAAGCAGCTATGGATCTGGGAGCTTCCCCCATTTATGCTTTTTTCAAGGTAACTTTTCCGGATATTTTGCCTGGTGTTCTTTCCGGAATGCTTTTAGCTTTCACCATGTCCCTGGATGATTTTGTCATTACTCATTTTACAAAGGGCCCTGGTGTCGATACCTTGTCAACGAAAATTTATACCGAAGTAAGAAAAGGGATCAAGCCGGAAATGTATGCCTTGTCCACCCTTCTTTTTCTGACGGTGCTGCTTCTTCTTTTCCTGATTAATTTTGCTCCTCAGAAAAAGAAAAAAATTATGACTTCCTCAAGCCGAAAATATCGTATTTTCTTTCGCAGAGTTTTACCAGCTGCTGCCGCTGTGTTTATCGTAATTGCTGGTATTTCTCTTATTAAAAATGTAAAATCCTCAACCGATAACGAGCTTATTGTCTATAACTGGGGCGAATATATTGATTATGATGTAATTGACCAATTCGAGGAAGAAACCGGAATCAAGGTTATTTATGAAGAATTTGAAACCAACGAAATCATGTTCCCAAAAGTTAAATCCGGAGCTGTAGCCTATGATCTTGTCTGCCCATCTGATTATATGATACAAAAAATGATAGACAATGATATGCTTCAGGAAATTAACTTTGACAACATTCCCAATATCAAGAATATTGGAAGTACCTACTTGGAGAAATCCAAGTCCTTTGACCCAGAAAACAAATATTCTGTTCCTTATGTATGGGGCACAGTGGGAATTCTTTATAATAAAACTATGGTAGATGAACCCATCGATTCCTGGTCCGTACTTTGGGACTCCCGCTATAAGGATTCTATTCTTATGCAGGATAGTGTCAGAGATGCTTTTGCAGTAGCTCTTAAATTCAAGGGATACTCCTTAAATTCTACCAACATCTCAGAACTTACAGAAGCCCAACAGCTTCTAATCAATCAAAAGCCTTTAGTTCAGGCCTATGTCGTAGACCAGGTTCGAGATAAGATGATTGGAAACGAAGCTGCTATTGGTGTAATTTACTCAGGTGAGGCGATTTACACCCAGAGAGAAAATTCTAATCTGGAATATGTTATTCCCAAAGAAGGATCCAATGTTTGGATTGATTCCTGGGTAATTCCAAAAAATGCTGCTCATAAAGAAAATGCTGAGAAATTCATTAATTTCCTATGTCGTGCAGATATCGCTTTGAAAAATTTTGAGTATATCACATATTCTACGCCTAATACAGCAGCTCGGGAACTGATTGAGGATGATGACATCCGTAATAGCAAAATAGCCTTCCCCAGTGATGAAGATCTGGAAAATTGTGAAACCTTCACTTATCTTGGAGAAGATGTAGATGCCATTTATAATCAATTATGGAAGGAAGTAAAATCTAAATAAGCATTACATATTCGTCAAAAAGGCTGTCGCTTTTCTCTTTAAGCGACAGCCTTTTTATACATCAAGCTTTAATTGTACTTCCTCTTCTGCTTCCGCCTTAAAATCCTCCATCTGCACCGGATCCATTTCTGGAAGTTCTTCCTTGGATTCTACGCCAAAGCATCTAAGAAATTCTTCTGTGGTTCCAAAAAGCAAGGGGCGGCCCGGGGCGTCTAAGCGTCCCACTTCCTGTATCAGTCCATATTCTACCAGCTTATTCATAGCATGATCTGATTTCACACCTCGAATTTTTTCTATTTCAAGCCTGGTTACCGGCTGCTTATAAGCCACAATAGAGAGGGTTTCTAACATAACATCTGTAAGAACCGCTTTTTTAGGCTGTAAAGCAATCTGCACCAGACAATCAAAATATTCCTTTTTTGTACATAACTGATAGGCATTTTCCAATTCTACGATATGAATGCCCCTATTTTCTTCCTTATACTCCAAAATCATATCATCAATCAATTTTCTGGTGGTAGCGCTATCCTGTCCAATCGCCTTTGCTATAGCAGATAGCTCTACAGAATCTCCTGCTGAAAAAAGGATTGCCTCCACAGCTGCCTTTAATTGTTTTATATTCATAAATGCTTACACCGCCATCTCAATTTTAATGTCATCAAATATATGCTCCTGTTGGATTTTTATGGCACCTGATTTGATTAATTCGAGAATTGCCAGAAAAGTAACAACAATTTGCATTTTACTGCTTTGTCTTTCCAGAAG
>CAVBGA010000177.1:0-2060 GCA_963594675.1 Lachnospiraceae bacterium | reverse complement strand
GAGCATCTGCCTTACAAGCAGAGGGTCATAGGTTCGAGCCCTATAGGTCCCATTTTGTATGCCGCAGTGGCGGAACTGGCAGACGCACAGGACTTAAAATCCTGCGGAGGTTAAACTCCATACCGGTTCGATCCCGGTCTGCGGCAGCATGAAAAACCTGATTTTAATCAGGTTTTTTTTAATGCAAAAATCGCTTAAAAGCCAAATGAGTATTGGCCTTTATGGAATAAATGAAGGGAATATATAAATTGCGTTCCCTAGGGCAATATGATATACTTTTAACGAATTAGTATAATGATTAAAAATTAACTTTAAGTTATTTACAAAGGGAGGATATCATGGATATTCAGAAATTGTACAAGGCAAAAGTAACAACAGCTGATGAAGCTGTTAAGATTGTAAAATCTGGAGATTGGTTAGATTGGGGTTGGTGCACAGGTACACCAGATCTTCTTGATAAAGCGCTTGCTAAACGGATGCCCGAGTTGCATGATGTAAATATTAGAGGTGGAGTGCTTCTCGAGAGACCTGAGATTTTTAATGTAGAGAATGCAGGAGAGCATTTTTCCTGGAATTCATGGCATATGACGGGAATTGAGCGTAAAGCAATCAATGAAGGATTTGCATTTTATGGTCCCATTCGTTATTCTGAGCTTCCTCGCTACTATAGAGATATTGATTGTAAACCAGATGTTGTGATGATTCAGGTTGCTCCTATGGATGTTAATGGCTACTTTAACTTTGGCCCTAATGCTTCACATCTTCAGGCTGTGTGTCAAACTGCCAAAACAATTATTGTAGAGGTAAATGAGAATATGCCTTATTGTTGGGGTGGGGATGATGCCGGCGTACATATCACCAAGGTTGACATGATTGTAGAGGGTAATAATCCTCTGCCAAGAGTTTTGGGTGGCAGTGATGCACCAATGACAGAGGTAGACAAGAAGGTTGCAGAGTATATTCTGAATGAGATACCCAATGGAGCTTGTTTGCAGCTTGGTATAGGTGGTATGCCAAATGCTGTGGGAAAATTGATTGCTGAGTCAGACTTAAAAGACTTAGGTGTTCATACAGAAATGTATGTAGATGCTTATGTTGAAATGGCAAAGGCCGGAAAAATTAACGGATCCAAGAAGAATATTGATAAATATAGACAGACCTTTGCTTTTGCAGCTGGCAGCAAGGAACTTTATGAGTATTTGGACAATAATCCTGAGATGCTTAGTGCAAATGTAGAATATGTAAATAGAGTTAAATCAGTTGCTGCTCTTGACAATTTCATGTCCATAAATAATGCGGTTAATATAGATTTATTTGGCCAGGTAAATGCTGAATCAGCAGGAATCAAGCATATCAGTGGAGCAGGCGGTCAGTTAGATTTTGTTATGGGAGCTTATGCTTCTAATGGAGGAAAAAGCTTTATTTGTTGTTCTTCTACCTATAAGGACAGACAGGGTAATTTACAGTCCAGAATTTTGCCAACTTTAGCAAATGGCTCAATTGTAACGGACACCAGAACGAATACGCATTATGTAGTTACAGAGTATGGTATTGTGAACCTTAAAGGCTTGTCCACCTGGCAGCGAGCTGAGGCTCTGATTTCTATTGCTCATCCTGATTTTAGAGATGATCTTATCAAACAGGCTGAAAATATGAAGATTTGGAGAAACAGTAATAAGCGATAACATAGGAAGGTTGTGTGTGTCCGCAAGTGGTGTTTATCAAATTTACCTAAGTGTGGATGCATGCAACCTTATAATTATCATGATAATTATATTGTAATTTTTAAACAAATATACGAATTTTAACTTCCTTTTATGTTCCAAATTTAATGCTAAGCAACATGAAAAATATTTGCTAAAAATATTTGAAAAAAATTTAAAAAACCATTGACAGATATGGTGGTGTCGTATATAATTAATCTTGTTGTTGCGGGTGTAGTTCAGTGGTAGAACACTAGCCTTCCAAGCTAGATATGTGGGTTCGATTCCCATCACCCGCTTGTGCGCGAGTGGCTCAGTTGGTGGAGCGCGACCTTGCCAAGGTCGAGGCCGCGGGTT
>CAVBGA010000176.1:0-29630 GCA_963594675.1 Lachnospiraceae bacterium | reverse complement strand
GGGCTATCGCCAAGCGGTAAGGCACAGGACTTTGACTCCTGCATTCGCTGGTTCGAATCCAGCTAGTCCAGTAGGACCAGCGATTCGGAAAGCTGGCTCATCAATATTTATATGGGATATTAGCTCAGTTGGTAGAGCACTTGACTTTTAATCAAGTTGTCCGGGGTTCGAATCCCCGATGTCTCATGAATATAAGAGGTCTGAAAAAGAAAACTTTTTCAGACCTTTTTGCGTGCCAGAAAAAACTGAAAAATTTCCTTATGCACAGAAAATCTTAGTGACAGCTTCTATAGATATTGTGTTACTATAGAAATAGTTAGTTTGCAGCAATTATTATGTGAATCGAGGGAAAGATAAAATATTATGAAAAAAAGACATAAAAAAAGATATGCCTTGGGAGCATTTATGTTTTTAGGGCTTATTGGCGTAGCTTCATCGATACCTTTGTATGCTTCTACGGATCCGGACTATATTCTGGGGCGGGAGATGACAGAGGATGAGATTCAGCAACAGATGGATATGATTCCGGAACTGACAAATCTTGCAGAGGATGATCCGGTGGATATTTACGAGGATGAATCTGCTATCATGGCTGCTTCAGAGGGCGATGATGATCTCCTTTTTTCTAATGAAGAAGGAAACAGCACGAGTGAGAATCAGTTTCCGGAAAGCTATGATTTGCGGGATAGCAGTATTACGTCTGTGAAAAATCAGGGTTCCACAGGAGTTTGTTGGGCTTTTAGTGCCGCCTCCATGGCGGAGACTTCTATGATCAAGCAATATGGATGGAGCACAGATACGGATTTTTCGGAATTTCAATTAGCCTATTGCCTATTTAACAGGAGTGACGATCCTTTGCATTTAACCACCGGGGATTCTAATTCGGTGGGGAACAGTGCAACTTACACCTATAAAAATAATGGGGCGAATAATACATTGTCTGCCTTTGAACTTGCTGGCTGGACTGGCACAGAGTGGGAAAGTACAGCCCCTTTTTCTTTTTTTAATAGCTACAATGATGGGGATGAGATTTCTCAGGATATAGAAAATGCTTCTGTTGCAAAACTGACCAATGCTATTTTTATTAGTAATGACGGTGACGATGCGACAGAACAAAGACAGATTAAAGAAGCTGTTATGGACTACGGTTCTGTGGCAGTAGGAATTTATTTTAATAAAACAACAAATTATTATAATGCCAGCACGGCGGCCTATGCGGATAAAAGCAGCAAGGATACCAACAAACCCAATCATGCAGTGACAATTGTAGGATGGGATGATCATTATTCTGCTACGAATTTTCCAGAGGCTAGTGGAGTAAGTCAGGATGGAGCCTGGATTGTAAAAAATTCCTGGGGCGATCAATGGGGTGATCAGGGTTACTTTTATATGTCCTACGAGACTGTTTTGAAGGTGAATTCAGTTGCCTATAGCTTTACGGAAGGCGACAGTTACGATAACAATTATCATTACGATGGCACTTCCGGCAGCAGTGCTCTTGGGACAACGAAAGCGGGAAGCGAATCCAATCGAACCATTGCCAATGTCTATACAGCAAAGGGAAATGATAGTGGAGGAGAGATTCTAAAGGCAGTAAATTTTGCTCTTAAGACAGCAAATGTTTCTTATAGCATTCAAATTTACCGCAATTTGACTGATGCTAATGACCCTAGCAGTGGAGAGGCGGTTTTTGCCGAAGAGATTATCGGGGAGACTACATATCCGGGAATTTATACAGTGGATCTGGACACACCGGTGTATCTCTCAGAAGGGGAGACTTTTTCTGTGGCGATTACTCTTCCTTATACGGTGCAATATTATGTGGAATGTAGTAGCACGGGAACTAGCTATAGTTCCACAGCAGTTACCGATGTAGGGCAAAGTTTTGAATACCGAGGAGGAAAGTGGAGTGATTTGGGGCAGCGCAGTTCTCCTCTGTCTGCCAGAATCAAAGCCTTCACCTGTGATACGGATTCTGTAGACAGCCAGGATGAGGAATTTTCCCTAGACTTAGATGAGGAGAGTGGAAAGCCAAAGCTAGGTTGGACGGCTGCGGAAGGTGCGGTGGTCTATCGTATTTATCGCTCCAGCGACCAAGAGGGAAGCTACTATTCTTGGGTGGCCGATGTGGCGTCTACAGAAAATACCTGGATCGATACAGAGGCGGGGGAGGAAGAGTCCTATCGCTATAAAATAGCTCCTATCTATGAAGACGCTATTGGGGATTGTCTGACTTATACCCAGGAAAATGGAGAAAGTAAGGATTATGTCAGCAATTACATGGATATCCAGCAATTAGATAAGCCAGACCTGCAATTACAGTTAGATGCAAGTGAAAATTATCCTATTTTGGAATGGGATTCTGTGGAAAATGCTTCCTATTACAAAATTTTAAGAAAAAGTGAAAATGAGTCAAAATATCTTCTGCTTGAAAAAAATTATCAGATCTCTGACATAGACAGTCAAAGCTGCAGATATGAGGACATAACAGCTGAGCCGGGTCTTTCTTATCGCTATAAGGTGATTTCCTGTAGAAAGCGTTCGGAGACCACATGTTATCGCAGAGGGGAATCTGAGGCGATAAGTATATACCCCGAAAGTTATGAGTCCCCCCAACTTTCTGTTAGTGAAAATAGTAAGGGGAACACGGTGATTTCCTGGGATTCCCTGGATACAGGTGAGGGGGAAGAAAGCAAGAATGCTTATCTGGAAATTTATTACAAAGATAAGGAAGAGGATGATTTCTCCCGATGTGTTCGGGTTTCGACGTCAGAAAGTTCTTATACCGATAGGGAACAGGTTGAGGGGCGAATGTATAAGGTGCGTCTGATGACAAATGATGCATCCTCTGTAAGTTATGGCTCCTTTACAGAGAGCTTTTCCGGTCCTGATAATGGAAGTCCAGCCTTGAGTTTAAGTTTGAATGATTACCAGTCCCTGATTTTGCGTTGGAATGCGATATCGAATATCAAAGGTTATGAGCTTTATCGAAGTGAGAGCAAAAATGGTAACTATCAGTTGGTGCGAATTTCCAGTAAGGGGGCAGTGAAATATACGGATAAAGGTCTTAACTTAACGAAAAAGTATTACTATCGGATGCGGACCTATCGCTGTCTTGGCAGTGTTACCATATATGGAAAATATTCCTCAATTCAGGCTTTACAGCCTAAGCTTGCAACGCCGCTTACCAGCAGCAAGGCTGGGAAAAAATCCATTCGTTTAAAGTGGAGTAAAATTACAGGTGCTTCCGGCTATCAGATTGTCAGGAGTACAAAGAAGAATGGCAGCTATTCCAAGGTGAAGACTTTGGGAAAGAGCAGCACCAGTTGGACCACATCCTCTTTAAAATCCAGAAAATACTATTATTATAAGATACGTGCTTATCGAATAGTGAATGGAAAGAAGTATTATAGCAACTATTCAAAGATCATAAAGATAAAGCTTGCCTGAGATAGAATAAAGCAGCTTTGCTTTTACTCATATGCTTATTTTGTCATATAACTCAGTCGGGTTCAAACTCTGACTGAGTTATGTAGTTATATGTAAGCATTTGCAGAAGATAATTTTCCATGGCTTTGAATAGTTATCACTTTACGAAAAATATAAAGTATGTTACAATACCCAAATAAGCGGATATGGCGGAATTGGCAGACGCGCCAGATTTAGGTTCTGGTGTCTACGACGTGCAGGTTCAAGTCCTGTTATCCGCATTTTTGTTCAGAACAGAGTCATTGTATGTTGATACGATGTCTCTGTTTTGAACATTATTGGTTACTGTGAGGGGTAACTATATAAATTATAATATGAATAGTTGCGAAGTAATCCAGTTACTGTAAATAGAGCAATAACATAATTCATAGGTGTAAGGGTAGAGTATGACAAGAGAACAGTATGAATCATTGCCTGTGGGTGAACTTCGAAGCGCAGCGAAAAGAAGGGGGTTGCGAGGTATTTCTACCTTGAAAAAGGGAGAACTTGTGGACCTAATGCTGCGTGAGGATGAGCGGGAAGCTGATACGAAGGATGCAGGCAACACAGAAGCAAATACCAGAACAAGGGTTGCAAAGGCAGAGAGTTCTGAGAGACGTTCCCGTACCGTAAGATCGGACAGTGGAGAAAAACGTTCTCATTACAACAATAGTAATAATTACAACAGTGGGAAGAATGAAAACTCGGAAAAGAGTATGGTTTCTGAAAAAATTGATAATCAGGAACGCAGAGAACGAGAAGATCGTCCTAAGATGGATTATTCCCAGTTGGATAGTGGTGAGACAGTTTCGGGCATTCTGGAAGTTATGGCAGATGGTTATGGCTTTATCCGAAGTGAGAATTATATGCCCGGTGAGAATGATGTTTATGTATCCCCTTCTCAGATTCGAAGATTCAATCTAAAGACAGGTGATATTGTTGCAGGCAATACCAGAGTAAAGTCTCAAAATGAAAAATTTAGCGCACTTCTTTATGTGACCGGAATCAATGGTCTTTCCCCAAATGAAAGTAGTAAAAGGCATAATTTTGAAGATATGACTCCCGTTTTTCCTAATGAGAGATTGCGTTTGGAGAGACCAGGCGGAAGTCTTGCTATGAGAATTGTGGACCTGGTAAGTCCTATTGGTAAGGGACAGCGTGGAATGATTGTTTCACCACCTAAGGCAGGTAAGACTACACTTTTGAAGGAAGCGGCCAAATCGATATTAAGAAATAATCCCGGTATGCATTTGATTATCCTTCTGATTGATGAACGTCCTGAAGAGGTTACCGATATTAAGGAAGCTTTGCAAGGGGACAATGTGGAGGTAATTTATTCTACCTTCGATGAATTGCCGGAGCATCATAAACGGGTATCGGAGATGACCATCGAGCGGGCAAAGCGTCTTGTGGAGATGGAACAGGACGTGGCAATCTTTATTGATAGCATTACTCGATTAGCCAGAGCCTATAACCTGACCGTTCCTCCCAGTGGAAGAACCTTAACCGGTGGTTTGGATCCGGCGGCATTGCATATGCCGAAGCGTTTCTTTGGAGCTGCGAGAAATATGAGAGAAGGCGGAAGTCTGACAATACTGGCAACAGCCCTTGTGGATACAGGAAGCAAGATGGATGATGTGGTATATGAGGAATTTAAGGGAACCGGCAATATGGAATTAATCCTGGACCGTAAGCTGCAGGAAAAGCGCGTATTTCCGGCAGTGGATATTGCAAAATCCGGAACCCGAAGAGAAGATTTGCTGCTGACCAGAGACGAATTAGATGCCTCCTATATTATGCGTAAGGCCCTGAATGGAATGAAAGCCAGTGAGGCGGTGGAGAATATCCTGAATATGTTTGCTTCCACAAAAAATAATCAGGAATTTGTCCAGATGGTGAAAAAACAGAAAATCCTGTAAATGCTGGAAATAATATATAGAAATCTATTGCATTTTAGAAAATAACATGATATAATTCAAAAGCTGTTTTAAACGGAATGACGTATTTTAAGACGTATTAAAATTTAAATCATATTAATAGAAGAGGTGAAAAAAGTGAGAGAAGGAATCCATCCGAATTACTATCAGGCAACTGTAACCTGCAACTGCGGTAACACATTTGTTACAGGTTCAACAAAGAGTGACATTCACGTTGAGATCTGTTCTAAATGCCATCCGTTCTATACTGGCCAGCAGAAAGCTGCTCAGGCACGTGGACGTATCGATAAGTTCAATAAGAGATACGGAATCAAATAATAGTGAGTTTTTTAAACAGGTTGGGATTCTTTTATCTCAACCTGTTTTTGCTTATTTCAACCTGTTTTTATTACCTTTGATAGGAGAACTATATATTGAAATCATCAAATATCGGTGGTCAGGCGGTTTTAGAGGGCATTATGATGCGCCACAAGGACATGTATTCTGTGGCGGTTCGTAAGCCGGATGGCGACATCGAAGTAAAGACAGAACCCTATAAGAGCCTGGTAAAGAATCCTAAGCTGCGCAAGGTTCCAATTCTCAGAGGCGTATTTAGCTTTGTGGAGTCTCTAGTGGTGGGCATTCAGTGTCTGACCTACTCAGCCAGCTTCTATGAGGATGAGGAGGAAGAAGAGGACAAGCCTAAGACTCAGGAGGAGATGGCTCTTGCCCAGCAAAAAAAAGAGAAGGAAGATAAGCTTCTTATGGGCTTTACTGTGGCAATATCTATTGTACTGTCTGTGGGTATTTTTATTATGTTACCCTATTTCCTAGCTGCCTTTATCCAACGCTTTATTCAGTCGGAGATGCTGATTGCCATTGTGGAAGCCTTTCTGCGTGTAGTTATTTTCTTGGCTTACTTGCTCTTGATTTCCAGAATGAAGGACATTCAGAGGGTATTTATGTACCATGGAGCAGAACATAAATGTATTAATTGTGTAGAACATGGCATGGATCTTACGGTTCCTAATGTTTTAAAGAGTTCACGTTTGCACAAGAGATGTGGAACCAGTTTTTTGCTTTTTGTTATGGTAGTAAGTATCATATTTTTCCTTTTTATCAGGGTGAAGTCACCTTGGTTAAGGATTGTTGTGCGTTTGCTTCTGGTTCCGGTGATTGCGGGAGTTTCTTATGAAATCATCCAATTTGCTGGAAATAGTGAAAATCCTTGTATTAACTGGCTGAGCAAACCGGGGCTTATGCTGCAGAAGCTAACGACTGCTGAACCGGATGCTTCCATGGCGGAGGTAGCGATTCAGGCGGTAGAGGCTGTTTTTGACTGGAAGGCCTATCTGGCAGAGCATTTTCCAGAGGGAGAGGGCAAAGAAGATGCCTAGTTATCGTGAACTGCTGAACCAGGGAAAACGTCTTCTTCAGGCAGAAAATATTGAGAATAGTGAAGGCGATGCCCGAAGTCTGATGGAGTATGTGTGGGGGATTGACAGAAGCTATTATTTTCTCCATGCAGATGATATAATAGAGGACAGCGATAAGTTAGAGAATTATCTGGATTTGCTTCAAAAAAGAAGCCAGCATGTGCCTTTGCAGCAGCTGACAGGAGAAGCATGGTTTATGGGATTCCCTATGAAGGTGAATGAGCATGTGCTGATTCCCCGGTGGGATACAGAGGTTCTGGCCGAGACCGCTCTTGAGCGGCTGAAAAAGGGAGATCATTTATTGGACCTTTGTACAGGAAGTGCTTGTCTGGCGATTTCCTTAAAGCTTTTGGGAGAAGACCTTGTGGTGGATGCTTCCGATATTTCCCAGGAAGCTTTGATAATAGCCAGAGCTAATGCTGAGGCAAATCATGCGAAAATTCGATTGCTCCAGAGTGATCTTTTTGAAGAAATTCCTGATAAATATGATATGATTATTTCCAACCCGCCTTATATTCGCAGGGATGTGATTCCCACTTTGACGGAGGAGGTTCGCTGTCATGAACCGCATTTGGCTTTGGATGGCGGTGAGGATGGCCTGGATTTTTATCGGAGTATTATGATACAGGCTCCACGTCATCTAAAGAACGGGGGCTGGTTAGGATTTGAAATTGGCTATGATCAGGGAGCGGCATTAAAAGGTTTGCTGTCTGAGGATATATGGACAGATGTTACAGTGATAAAGGATCTTGCAGGTTTGGACCGTGTGGTTTGGGCAAGATATGTATACAGGAGGAAAGACCATGTTTGATAAGCTGGATGATCTTCTGATTCGTTTTGAAGAGATTTTAAGTGAGTTGAATGAGCCTGATGTAACCTTGAATCAGGATCGTTTTCAGAAGCTGATGAAGGAGCAGAGTGATCTGCAGCCCATCGTAGATGCTTATACAGAATATAAGAAGTGCAAGGAGACAGAAGAAGATAGTCTTTCTATGCTGTCAGAAGAGTCCGATGAGGAGATGCGTCAGATGCTGAAGGAAGAGCTAGGTGATGCCAAGGATCGGATTGCTGAGCTGGAGCAGGAATTGAAAATCCTTCTGCTTCCTAAGGATCCCAATGACAGCAAGAATGTTATTGTGGAGATTCGCGGAGGTGCCGGAGGAGATGAGGCGGCCTTATTTGCTGCAGATCTCTATCGCATGTATGTAAAATATGCAGAGTCTCACCGCTGGAAAACAGAATTGATCAGTTTAAATGAAAACGGCAATGGCGGTTTTAAGGAAGTTACCTTTATGATCAATGGAAATGGTGCCTATTCTCGCCTTAAGTATGAAAGTGGAGTTCATCGTGTGCAGCGTGTTCCTGAGACAGAATCTTCAGGAAGAATCCATACTTCTACGGCTACGGTAGCCATTATGCCAGAGGCTGAGGAAATCGATTTCCAGCTAGATATGAATGATTGTAAGTTTGACGTATTCCGTGCATCTGGAAATGGTGGACAATGCGTCAACACCACTGACTCTGCGGTGCGTTTGACCCATATTCCCACAGGAATCGTTATTTCTTGCCAGGATGAGAAATCTCAGTTAAAGAATAAGGACAAGGCTTTGAAGGTACTGAGAGCCAGACTGTATGATATGGAATTGCAAAAACAGCATGATGCGGAAGCGGAGGCCAGAAGAAGCCAGGTGGGAACAGGAGATCGTTCAGAGAAGATCAGAACCTACAACTTTCCCCAGGGACGTGTGACGGATCACAGAATTAAACTTACCTTGCATCGCTTGAATGATATTCTTAATGGGGATATAGAAGAAGTCATTGATGCCTTGATTGCTGCGGATCAGGCTGCAAAGCTTGGAAAATTGCAGGAGACAGCGTAAGAGTTGCTGAAACAGGGAGTTTCGGAGGGTAAATTCAGAGTGAAAAAATACGTATTTCTTATGTTAGCAGGTATTTTGTGTTTTAGTAGTACCGGCTGTAGTTTGCAACATAAGGATTATTATGAAAAAGGTATGGCGAAGCTGGAAGATAATGATTATGAGAAGGCGGAGGCATATTTTAATAAGGCCATTAGTGAGGATCAGCGTTTGTCTGAGTCCTATAGAGGATTGGGCATCAGTCTTTTGAAGCAGGGCGATAATGCGTCAGCTATTGCAGCTTTTTCCAGAAGTCTTAATGAGATGGAAGGCTCCAATAAAGAATTTGAGACGGATGTTATGCTTTATTTGGCGGAAACCCGGAAGGATTACGGGGAATACGAGGAAGCAGTAGAAATTTATACCGACCTTTTAAAAATCGAAAAGAATCCGGAATATTATTACCTTAGGGGAAGTCTTTATCTGGATTTGGAAGAGGATGACAAGGCTAAAGAAGATTTTGATGCCGCAGTCAAAGATAGCAGAGATTATGACATGTATGTAAGAATTTGCAATCTCTATCGCTCCTACAATATGAATCAGGAGGGAGAAAGCTATCTGGAACTTGCTTTGGAAGTGGAGCCGGAAAGTGCGGATGATTATAATGAGCGCGGCAGGGTCTGCTATGAGCTTAAGGACTATGCACAGGCTCAGGAGGAACTAAGCAAGGCGATCAATGAAGGCAGCACAGATGCCATGCTTATGTTGGGTAAGGTATATCTGGAACAGAATGATTCCGCTAGTGCCAGAAGCATGTATCAGGATTATTTGAAGAGTGATGAGCATAAGGCAAAGGCTTACAATGGTCTGGCTATGTGCGACATTGCGGATAAGAATTATGATAGTGCATTAGATTACATAGAACAGGGCCTTGCGGAAGATGATAGCAAGGAAGAGCAAAGTCTTCTCTATAATGAAATCGTAGTCTATGAGTATAAAGAGGATTTTGATACCGCTAAGGAGAAGATGGAGGAATATCTGAAAACCTATCCTGATGATGAGGAGGCTCAAAGAGAGAACGAATTCCTAAGCACCAGGTAATTCCTTAGCATTAGGTAAGAAGGAGAGAGATAGAGGAAATATTTAATGAAACTATACGAATCCGAGAGCCCTAAAGAGTGGGCAATTCTTGTGGGCGTACAGGAAAATAAAGGGGACGATGCGGTAAAATCTCTGAAGGAATTGGCAGAATTAGCTGAGACGGCAGGTGCCATGACGGCAGGAACCCTGATTCAGAATCGTGAAAAAATTCATCCGGGAACCTATCTGGGTCCAGGCAAAGTAGAGGAGTTGAAAGAATTGCTCTACAGCGTGGATGCGGATTGTGTCATTTGTGATGATGAGCTTTCCCCAGCACAGTATATTGCTTTGGATGAGGCCCTGGAGTGCAAGATCATGGACCGTACCATGGTTATATTGGATATTTTCGCAACCAGAGCCAATACAAAAGAAGGTAAGATACAGGTGGAATTGGCTCAGCTGAAATACCGCTCGGCAAGACTGGTGGGCATGCGCCGCTCTCTATCCCGTTTGGGAGGAGGTATCGGTACCCGTGGACCGGGAGAGAAAAAGCTGGAGATGGACCGAAGAGTCATCAGACAGAGAATTGCTCAGCTGCAGCAGGAATTGGAGAAGGTAGAAAAACATAGAGATCTGCTTCGAGAAAGAAGGAAAAAGAACAATCAGATTATGGCGGCTTTGGTGGGGTATACCAATGCAGGCAAGTCTTCTTTGCTGAATGTTCTTACCGGAGCAAATGTTCTTGAAGAGGATAAGCTGTTTGCTACCTTGGATCCGACCACTAGGATTCTTGAGTTGCCTGGACAGCAGCAGATCTTGCTGACAGATACCGTAGGATTTATTCGGAAACTGCCGCACCATTTGGTACAGGCGTTTCGCAGTACCCTGGAAGAGGCTCGTTATGCGGACATCATTATCCATGTGGTAGATTCTTCAAATCCCAACAGAGACGATCAAATGGAGACGGTTTACGAGACCCTGAGAGACTTGGGAGTGGAGGGCAAGAAAATTGTTACTCTCTTTAATAAGCAGGATGCCTTGGAAGATGAAGAAATTTTAAAGGATACCAGGGCAGATCGAACCTTAAGGGTATCTGCCAGAAGTGGTGAAGGTTTGGAGGAGTTCAGAAATTTGCTTAATGAACTTCTTCATGAAGATCAGATTTACATAGAAAGAGTATTCCTCTATGAGGAAGCTGGCCGGATTCAAATGATTCGAGGAAAGGGTGAACTTCTAAGTGAAGAGTACCTTCCGGAGGGAATCATGGTGAAGGCCTGGGTTCCTGAAAAAATTTTTAAACAGCTATAAACTCCTAGAAATAGGGGTTTATTTATTTTTTAACACTATATCTAGTTATTTCTGCTATTGACGCTTTCGGGGAACTCTGCTATCATAGTCAAAGACTCGCGAGTAATGACTTGATTTATATTTGGAGCTAAAGAAGAGCTTCTTCAAGAATATAGTGGAGGTTGTGTTCATGTTTAGGGTAGAAAAAAGAGACGGTACAATTACTGATTTTGAATTGGCAAAAATTTCAGAGGCTATCAAAAAAGCTTTCGAAGCTGAAGAAAAGCAGTATGGTAAGGATATGTTGGATATGATCAGCCTCAGAGTGACTGCAGATTTTCAGAAAAAAATCCAGGGAGATAAGGTTAACGTAGAGGATATTCAGGATAGTGTGGAAAATGTGCTGATCCAGTGTGGGTATTCAGATGTAGCTAAGGCTTATATCCTTTATCGGAAACAGAGAGAAAAAGTTCGTAATATGAAGTCTACCATCTTGGATTATAAGGAAATTATAGACAGCTATGTCAAGGTGGAAGATTGGAGAGTAAAGGAAAACTCTACGGTTACTTATTCGGTAGGTGGTTTGATCTTAAGCAATAGCGGTGCAGTAACGGCGAATTACTGGCTGTCAGAGATCTATGACAGAGAGATTGCAGATGCCCATAGAAATGCCGATATCCATATTCATGACCTTTCTATGCTGACAGGATATTGTGCAGGATGGTCCTTGAAACAGCTGATTCAGGAAGGTCTGGGAGGCATTAAGGGCAAGATTACCTCGGCACCTGCGAAGCACTTAAGCGTTCTTTGTAATCAGATGGTAAATTTTCTGGGAATCATGCAGAATGAATGGGCCGGTGCCCAGGCATTTTCTTCCTTTGATACCTATCTGGCACCCTTTGTTAAGGCAGACGGTCTGACCTACAAGGACGTGAAGAAATGCATCGAATCCTTTATTTACGGGGTAAATACCCCCAGTCGTTGGGGTACCCAGGCACCCTTCTCTAATATTACTTTGGATTGGACGGTTCCAGATGATTTGGCAGAGCTTCCTGCTATTGTAGGCGGCAAGGAGATGGATTTCAAATATAAAGACTGCAAGGCAGAGATGGATATGATCAATAAAGCCTTTATAGAGACGATGATCGAGGGAGATGCCAATGGAAGAGGCTTCCAATATCCCATTCCTACCTACTCCATTACCGCAGACTTTGACTGGTCGGACACGGAAAACAACCGTCTCTTATTCGAGATGACTTCCAAGTATGGTACGCCATATTTTTCTAATTATATTAATAGTGATATGAAGCCCAGTGATGTTCGAAGCATGTGCTGCCGTCTTCGCCTGGATTTGAGAGAGCTTCGTAAGAAAACGGGAGGCTTCTTTGGATCCGGCGAGAGCACCGGTTCTGTGGGGGTTGTCACCATTAATATGCCAAGAATTGCTTATCAGGCCAGCGATGAGAAGGATTTCTATCGCAGATTGGATCGCTTGATGGATCTTTCCGCCAGATCGCTCCATGTGAAGCGTGAGGTGATTTCTAAACTCTTAAATGAAGGACTTTATCCTTATACGAAGAGATATCTTGGCTCTTTTGATAACCATTTCTCCACCATTGGCTTGGTGGGAATGAATGAGGCTGGCTTGAATGCGAAATGGATTGGTGCGGATATGACCGATGTCAGAACGCAAAAGTTTAGTAAGGAAGTGCTGAAGCATATGAGAGAAAAGCTTTCAGATTATCAGGAACTTTACGGAGAGTTATTTAATCTTGAGGCGACTCCGGCAGAATCCACTTCTTATCGTCTGGCCAAACATGATCGAGAGAGATGGCCGGATATTAAGACTGCAGGAAGCAAGGGAGATACGCCCTACTATACCAATAGTTCCCACCTTCCGGTGGATTGTACAGATGATATTTTTGAAGCATTGGACATTCAGGATGAGTTACAGACTTTGTATACATCTGGAACGGTATTTCATGCTTTCCTGGGAGAAAAACTTCCCGACTGGTCGTCAGCCGCAGCTCTTGTGCGGAAGATTGCAGAGAATTACCAGCTTCCTTATTATACTTTGTCTCCTACCTATTCTGTATGTGCGGACCATGGCTATATAGCAGGCGAGCATTTTACATGTCCTAAGTGTGGTAAGCCTGCAGAGGTGTACAGCCGAATTACCGGTTATTATCGTCCGGTACAGAATTGGAATGATGGTAAGACTCAGGAGTATAAAAATCGTACGGTATATGATATAACGCATTCTCATATGGATGACGTGAAGGTGGAAAAGGTGCATGAAAAGGCTTCGGAAGATGCTCCGAAAGAGGTTAGCACTACAGAGCCTGTCAATGCAAAGTATTTATTTACCACTAGCACCTGTCCTAATTGCAAAATTGCCAAGCAGATGCTGTCTGGTGAGGATTATAAGGTGATTGATGCAGACAGTCATCCGGAGATGGTAGAGCGATTTGGCATTATGCAGGCGCCGACTTTGGTGGTATTGGACCATGGTCAGGTGAAAAAATATGTAAATGCCTCTAACATCCAAAGATATGTAAATTCCTGATTGCTATGCATAGGAAAATTCCATTTGCATAAATCTATCTTATGTGTGCTTTAAAGGGATGTAATAGAAAACTGTGAAATATAAAAAGGCCTTCCGATCTAGGATGCAGATTCGGCGGGCCTTTTTTGCGTCATGCCATCAGTTTAATCTTTTTTAATAAAGTGAAGTATTGACCGATGTGTTATAACGTTAGATAATAAAAAGTAATAGTTAAATTCGTCTAAAGGAGTAAAGGCATCTATGGAAGAAAAAGAAAAAGCTGTGATTACGGTAAAGAATCTATATAAGATTTATCGAGTCGGCGAAAACAATGTTAGAGCCCTGAATGGTGTGGATTTTAGTATCTACCAAGGCGAATTTTGTGCCATTGTGGGAACTTCGGGTTCAGGAAAATCTACCTTGCTAAATATGATGGCCGGTTTGGAAAAACCCACAAAGGGAGAGATTATTATTAAGGGACATCATCTGGAGCGGATGAATGAAAATCAATTGGTGGCATTTCGAAGAAATTTTGTGGGCTTTATTTTTCAGTCCTTCAATCTTTTGTCTACCTTAAATGCTTTGGATAATGTGGCTCTTCCTTTACGTTTCCGAGGCGTCAGCAAAAAGGTCCGCTTGAGAAAGGCGGCCATTCTGTTAAAGACAGTGGGATTAAGTGATCATATGAAACATAAACCCATGCAAATGTCTGGTGGTCAGCAGCAGCGTGTAGGCGTGGCAAGAGCACTGGTAGTGGACCCGGCGATTATTTTTGCAGATGAACCCACTGGTAATCTGGATTCTGCAACATCAGAGGAGGTTATGAATCTGATGCAGCGCATTGTTCGGGAGCAGAATAAGACCTTGGTTATGGTTACCCATGATGATCATCTAGCAGGATATGCGGATCGGGTCTTTCGGATTATTGATGGTAAGATTGTTTCCATCGAGGAGAATAAAAGATATGATAAAGGGAAAGAAGAAAAAATAGAGGGGGAGAAAAAAGATGAAGAACAGGCTTAGACTTGCAGGAATTGCTTTGTGTCTACTTTTGGCCACGCCGCATATGGTTATGGCAGCAAAGTCCGAAGACAGCAGCTCAGTAAGCAATTCAGGACGCAGTTACAGTATAACGGTTAATGATGAAGATTCCAGTTCGGAAGACGATTATGGAGTCATCATTGACAAGGATCAGGAGTCACCTAAGGGAAAGCAGGGAGACAAGGTAGATGTTACTCTCACTTTGACAAATTTGGATGATGAAGAGGTAACGGATGTAATTGTAAAGGCGAAGACCAGTGCAAAATCTTCTTCCTATCCTTTTGAGATTACAAAAACCAATTCCTATAAAAAGATAAAGAAAATAGCTGGAGGGGCTTCGAAGGAAGTTGTATTCAGTAATCGTAAGATTCGTTCAGACGCTGAGGTGGGCTACAATCAGGTGGATTATACCATCACCTATAAAAAGAATGGAAAAACCTACAAAAAAACACAAAGCATTTATGTGAATGTGGAGGCATCTGAGAGCAGCGATGGTGGCACTGTGGATAACAGCTCTTCTGAGGGGACTGATAATAATAGCAGCAGTGACGGAGACAGCGATTACGTAGGTTATATCGATGACAGCTCCAGCAGTAGCGGTGATAGCTCGGATGGGGATAGTGAAAGCAAGGGAACAACCCCTCGTGTAATTATTGAGAAGTTCACTACAGATCCGGAAAGTGTAAAAGCAGGAGAGACCTTCAAAATTGTCCTCCAGCTTCGCAATACCTCCAAAAAGACGGATGTAAGTAATATGATGTTGACCTTCCAGACCCCGGATGCCAGTGACAGCAGTAGTAGCAGCAGTAGCAGTGCTGAGAGCAGCGGAGATGCCTTCCTTCCGGTAAATGGATCCGATACGATTTTCGTGGATTCTATTGCGAAAAATAGTAGCCAGGAGGTTAGTATTGAGATGACGGCAGGTGCTGATCTGACTCAGGGCACCTATCCTGTAGAGATTGCATTAAAATATGAAGATTCTTCAGCAAATTCTTTTGAAGAATCCCTGCATATTTCGGTTCCGGTACATCAGGATGCACGTTTTGAGACCAGTACACCCACCGTGTCTCCTTCTGATATCGCTGTTGGTGATGAGACTAATGTTACCTTCGAGATTTATAACCTTGGTAAGACAAAACTTTATAACGTAAAGGTGAAAACAGATGATCCTTCGCTGGAGGAGACCTCTTCCTTCATTGGAAATATTGATACCGGCGGTACCGGTTCTGTGGACATGATGGTAACGGGCAAGGAAGTCAGCAGTGGGGATGGAACTTGCAAATTGATCATCAGTTATGAAGATCAGGATGGCAACGAATCTACCTATGAGACCAGCTGCAATATTTACGTATCAGATGAGCTTGTAGATGAGAGTGACCTGGAATCCTATGATGCGGAAATGGATGCAGAGGCAGAATCAGGTCAGGGAATCAGCGTACTCCAGTGGATTGGTATCGGCATCGGCATCATTGGTGTGATTATTGTGATCATTCTGTTGATCATAAGAAGGAAACATAAGAAAGAAAGGGAATGGCAGGATGAAATTCTGGGATCTGATGGGGATGAGCTGCGGTAATCTATGGCGCAGAAAACTCAGAACATTTCTTACCGTTTTAGGCGTAGTGATTGGTACGGCATCCATTGTTGTCATGGTCTCTTTGGGATTAGCCTTGAATAAATCCACCATGGAATCTATGGAGCGAAGTGGAGGACTTACCACGATTACGGTGACCTCAGATGAGGATACATCCTCGGAATCCAGCTCCTCCAACAAAGAACCCAAGGGAATTACCGATGAGGTGATTTCTCAATTTGAAAATATTGATCATGTTACCTTGGTATCACCAGTGTTGGAATATTCTGTGGTTGCTAAGCAGGGGCGTTATGTGGGAGATATTCAAGTAATCGGTATGTCTGTGGAAGGCTTGGAAAAGCTAAATATTGATCTGGGCAGTGGACGCCTCCCCAAAGAAGGAGAGAGTCTTGCCTTTGTCTATGGCAATCAGGCTACCAGCTATTTTACGGATTCTACGAAGTCGGAATGGGATTATTCAGAGGAGAATGCGGATATCGATCTGTCCAAGCCAATGTATTATATTTTCGATACGGATAGCTATTATGCTACTCAATCAGATTCGGATAATACAGGTTTTTCTTTGGAGGATGAAGAATCTTCCTCAGATACAGAGGAAAAGGTTACTCCTCCCAAGAAATATATTATGTCTGCAGTGGGTGTTGAGGCAGGTTCTGAGGACGATTCGGTCTATTCCGACACGAATTATAATGTCTACTGTGATGTGGAGGCCTTGATTACCCAGTTAAAAAAGGTATTTAAAAACAAACCGATTTCTGGTCAGCCTACCACAAAATCCGGAAAGGCATACAAAAATATTTATTACACAAGTGCTTATATTAAGATTGATAATATGGACAATGCAAAAGAAGTGCAGCAGGAAATCAAGGATATGGGCTATACGCCGGAATGGAATGCTGAGTGGATTCAGGAACAGCAAAAACAGTATCAAAGTATACAGTTGATTCTGGGAGGAATCGGAGCGGTTTCGCTTTTTGTAGCAGCCATCGGCATTGCCAATACTATGATGATGTCCATTTATGAGAGAACTAAGGAAATAGGTATTCTTAAGGTATTAGGATGCAGCCTTTCCAACATAAGAACCATGTTCCTTATGGAGGCTTCTATGATTGGCTTCATTGGCGGAATCGTGGGAATTATATTAAGTGAAGCTCTATCCTGGCTTTTAAATAATTTCGGTTCTGCTTTCGCTGCTCTCAGTGATTATGCGGGAGATGGAGGAAGTATGGTGTCCTATATCCCCTTTTGGCTGATTGGTCTGGCACTTATATTTGCCGTCCTGGTAGGTGCCCTGGCAGGTTTCTTCCCGGCTCTCAGAGCTATGAAATTAAGTCCTCTGGCAGCGATTCGAACGGAGTAATGACAGAAAAATGAAGATAAAAAAAGAGTTTCTTTTGCGAAACTCTTTTTTTATCTTCATATTATTTTGTAGGTGAGGAAATCTTATGATAGGGATAGGCTACAAATACGATTGCTCCAATAAGATTTCCCAAAGTAACGAAAAACAAATTGTAGATGTAACTGCCGATGGCGATAGCAGAATCACTGCCTGCAGTGACAATCATAGCTTCCCCGATGGAACTCATATTGGCGATGCTATGTTCAAAACCACAAACCATGAATACCATGATGGCCCAGAATACCATGATTAGCTGGGCGGCTTCCGACTTCAATTTTAAACTGCACCATACCGCAAGACAGACGCAAACATTACAGAGGATACCCCTCATGGTCAATTGCAGGGCTCCTGCGGATACTTTGGCAGTTCCCAGAGCTGTATACTGAGCAACAATCTCATCGGCCTGATCCAGACCGGTAAAATGATAAACGATAACGGAAATCCAGCTTCCTACAATATTGCCCAGGTAACAGAAAACAAGAAGCTTGCAAGTGTTGGCCCAACTAATTTCTTTTCGGAAAGAGCTTCCGGCCATCACCATGGCGTTACCTGTAAAAAGTTCACTTCCACAGCTGATTACAAGGCTCAGGGCTGCAGCGAAAAGAAGAGATATGACTAATTTTTTAGCTCCTGCGTGATCCATATAGGCGCCACCAGCGTTGGAGATAAAAGTACCAAAGGCGATAAACATACCTGCCACCATGGAAGATAAGAAATAGCCGAAAGGATTCTTTGTTAATAGATTATATTTTTTCTTGCCAGCACCGACAAGATTTTCATAAGCTGCTTCAAACATTGTACACCCTCCTAAAAAAGAAAAACAAAAGAAATATTCTGGAATATAGCAAAAAAACTATGCATTTACATATTTATCAATAAAAAGACACTGAAAAACTGAATATTTCCTGAAAAAAAGGTCAAATTTTAGCGCTACCCAAATAAACTGGAATAGCGCTAAAAAATATTCAGAATGAAAAGTAATCAGAGAGATTAGAAGAGTCCGGTAATCTTTCCAGTACTGTCCACATCGATACGTTCTGCTGCCGGAACTTTAGGAAGACCAGGCATGGTCATAATGTCTCCGGTAAGAGCTACAACAAATCCTGCACCTGCAGAAATCTTAAGATTACGTACAGTAATATCGAAATCTTTTGGTGCGCCCAGTTTTGTCTGATCATCTGTGAAACTATACTGGGTCTTGGCTACACAGATGGGGCAGTTGCCAAATCCAAGTGCTTCCAGTTCTTTCGCCTGTTTTTGTGCATTACTAGTAAGAACAACTTTTCTTCCGTGATAAACTTTCTGAACAATCTGATTCAGCTTATCTTCGATGCTTCCATCCAACTCATAAGCATAATGGAATTCGCTAGGTTCCTCTACCAGACGGATAACTTCTTCTGCCAGAGCGATACCGCCCTCGCCGCCTTTAGCCCAAACTTCAGACAAGGCAACATTAACACCCAGTTCTTTGCATTTTGCTTCTACCAGATCAAGCTCTGCCTTGGTATCTGTTGGGAAGGCATTGATAGCAACTACGCAGGGAAGACCATATACGTTTTTGATATTGCTTACATGCTGAAGCAGGTTAGGAAGACCCTTCTCAAGTGCTTCCAAATTCTCATTGTTCAGGTCAGCTTTAGGAACGCCGCCATTATATTTAAGAGCACGTACGGTTGCTACAATAACAACTGCGGAAGGTGTAAGACCTGCCATACGGCACTTGATGTCCAGAAACTTCTCAGCACCAAGGTCAGCACCAAAACCAGCTTCTGTGATGCAGTAATCACCGAGTTTCATAGCCATCTTTGTGGCAATTACGGAGTTACAGCCATGTGCAATATTTGCAAAAGGTCCGCCGTGAACGATAGCTGGAACATGCTCGAGAGTCTGAACCAGGTTAGGTTTCAGAGCATCTTTCAAAAGAGCTGTCATAGCACCCTGAGCATTCAGATCACCTGCAGTTACAGGCTTTTGCTCATCGGCTTTTCCGTAGGTATATCCGATAATAATACTTGCCAGACGTTTTTTCAGGTCGTCAATGTCATTTGCCAGGCAAAGAACTGCCATAATCTCGGATGCAACAGTAATGTCGTAACCGTCTTCACGAGGTGTACCGTTGGCTTTTCCACCGAGACCATCTGTTACATAACGAAGCTGTCTGTCATTCATATCTACACAACGCTTCCAGGTAATCTTACGAGGATCGATATTCAGGCTGTTGCCCTGATAGATATGGTTGTCAATCATAGCTGCCAGAAGGTTGTTGGCTGCACCGATTGCATGGAAGTCACCTGTGAAATGAAGGTTAATGTCTTCCATAGGAACTACCTGTGCGTATCCACCACCGGCTGCTCCACCTTTTACACCGAATACAGGTCCAAGGGAAGGCTCACGAAGTGCTACCATTACGTTCTTTCCAAGTTTTTGCATTCCGTCTGCCAGACCTACTGTCGTTGTGGTCTTACCTTCACCAGCCGGTGTTGGGTTGATTGCTGTTACAAGAATCAATTTTCCATCGGGGGCATCTGATTCTTTCAGAAGATTGTAATCAATCTTTGCTTTGTACTTTCCGTACTGTTCCAGATATTTGTCATCAATACCTGCTTTGTCTGCGATGTTCTTGATTGGCTCCATGACGCATTCCTGAGCAATCTCGATGTCTGATTTGTAACCCATGTGAATCTCCTTTCGCTTTCCTCCGCTACTCCCATTGTGTAGCAATTGACCTTAATGATTGGTAAAAAAAACAGCACATGCAAAAATATGCAAGTGCTGCGCCCAGACGGTCGGCGATCTAGAGTTAAGACTTCATTGTGGTTTTCCACACTTCCCGTCAGTCATCATAACTCCTTGCAACTAAATCGTAGCATGCCGTAAAAATAAAGTCAATGATATCTTACTATTCGGGGAAAAGTCAGTATAATCCTTATAATATTTCTAAAAACAGTAATATTTTACGAATGCAAGAGGCGGAAAGTGGAGAAAATCATATTGTAATTATTTCGTAATAATTATATAATAAATATGTATTGATTTCCTAATTGTAGAAAATATGGGAATCGCATACAGGATAATGAAAAAGAATATAAGGAGATTTATATTATGCATCGAATCAAATCCGGCCTTTTAAAAGGTCTGACGACGGCTATGCTGATATGTGCGGTGGGTAGCATGTCTCTGCCACAGGCAGTTTTAGCTGAGACGACTCAGGATGAGGTCATGAGCGATAAAGGAGCAGTACTTGCTTCTGACGACGGAGATGTGACGGAGGCGGGTACGACTTCCACAGAGGAAAGTGAGACAGCCCAGAATCCTGAGGTTACAGGTGAGAGTGTTAATGAGTCTACGGAGGGAGAAGCAACTCCTGAGGCGACAGAGACTACGGAAGAGACGACGGATGCTGCCGAGATCGATGAAAGCACAGAGGATTCTCAGGAAGAACTTGTCACGGAAGAAGAGGAAGATATTCTTGAGACCTCTGGCAAGTGGGAAGAGAATGCCAAGGGCGTAAGATATTATACATCTTCTAAAGAGTATCTTAAGGACGGTTTTCATAAAGTAGATGGGCATTACTACTATTTCAATGAGAGTGGATATGTTCAGGTAGGATGGCTTAAAGTAGATGGCTATGTTTATTACATGCGTACCTCCGGAAACGATGGCAATTATGGAAAAATGTTAACTGGATGGCAGATTATTTCCGGAAAGAATTTCTATTTCCGTACATCTACCAGTCATTATGGTGCAGCCTATATGGGTATGCATACCATTAAAGGCAAGGTATATTACTTTGATAAATCTGGAGATTTGGGAACAAAAGGTCAGGTAACAACCGGATGGAAAACCATTAATGGTAAGATTTATCGTTTCCAGAAAACTGGAGATCTGGGAGAAAAAGGACAGGCTTTCTCTGGTTGGAAGAAACTTAACAAGAAATATTACTACTTTACCCCTTCAGGGAGTGATAAGGGAGTAATGAAGACCGGATGGCAGACCATTGACGGATCCAAATATTATCTTAAAACCAAGGGTGACTATGAGGTTAAGGGTGCAAGATTTACAGGTCTTCATAGCATTAGTGGAACCAAATATTTCTTCAATTCCAAGGGACAGTATATCAATCCCCACAATCGTACCATTAAGGGCATGATGCTAAATGGTATGATGCCCATGGGTTATACCCTTTATATCTGGGGTGGCGGTCATGACAATGCCGATGCCACAAGAGCTGGTGTGAATCCTAATTGGAAGGCCTTCTTTAAGACCCAGGGATCTGGTTACAATTACAATAATTACCGATTCAAATATGGTGCAGGTCTGGATTGTTCCGGATTTGTGGGATGGACCACTTACAACACCTTACACAAGACCAGCGGTAAGAAGTCAGTAACCAATACCTCTGGTGATTATGGTTCATCTTACTCTAGAAGAGGATGGGGTACCGTACAGAATGGTATATCTTCTCCCTCATTCCGGTGCGGCGATATTGTAGGATATAATGGTCATGTTTGGATTATTCTGGGTAAGGCCAGTGATGGAAGTTATGTAATCATGCATAGTTCACCGGCAGGTGTGAAGCTGGCAGGTACCGTTACCACCAGTGGCAACTCCAATTCCAAGGCAGTACAGTTGGCAAAACGTTATATGAAGAAGTATTTCTCTTCCTATTATAATAAACTAACCAATGACGGCTATGTTGCCGGATCTGGTTATCTGAGCGGTTCAAAATTGTACAGATTCCGTTGGACCATCGGCGGAGTTATGAAAGATCCGGATGGTTATGTAAATATGAGTGCAGAGCAGATTCTTAAAGATATTTTCTGCGAATAAATGATGAACTTGGTGAAAGGGTTGGCGCGGTTCGCGTTGGCCCTTTCTTT
The DNA here is from genome assembly GCA_963594675.1 of Lachnospiraceae bacterium. Lineage (GTDB taxonomy): Bacteria > Bacillota > Clostridia > Lachnospirales > Lachnospiraceae > Ruminococcus_G. The sequence goes on along the minus strand of CAVBGA010000176.1, from coordinate 7,128 downwards.
AGATATACGGTTTAAATGGGAGGTAATGCCATGGACAAAATACAATTAATTAAAATAGCAAATCAGGCCAGAAAAAATGCCTATACACCCTATTCCAAATTTAAGGTGGGGGCAGCCCTTTTATGTGAGGACGGAAGTGTGGTTACCGGCTGTAATGTGGAAAACAGTTCCTATCCGGCAGGTTGTTGTGCAGAAAGAACAGCCATTTTCAAAGCAATATCTGAGGGAAAGAAAAAATTTCGTGCCCTGGCAATTATGGGTGGTCCTGCTGAAGGGGAAGTGGAGGATTTTTGTTCGCCCTGTGGAATCTGTCGGCAGGTGTTGAGTGAGTTTGTGGAAGGGAATTTTCCCTTGTATACAGAGAATGGAAAAGGAGAGATAAAAGAGTATACCATGCAGGAACTTTTGCCCTATGCTTTCTCGAAAAAAAACCTCTTTCCCTTTTGAGGGGATAATACTATAATAAAAACGGATGTCCTTATAGATGATAGATAAAAAGGGGATGTTTTTATGATAAGAATGTACGATCTAATCAGAAAAAAAAGAGATGGAGAGATTCTTACAGAAGAAGAGATTCGGGAGATGATTCAGGAATACGTAGGAGATCGCATTCCTGACTATCAGATGTCCGCTATGTTAATGGCGATCTATTTTAATGGAATGACGGATGAGGAATTGGCAGTTTTAACGGATGCCATGGCCAGATCCGGTGATATGGTGGATCTGTCAGAAATCCCGGGAATAAAAGTAGATAAGCATTCCACAGGAGGAGTAGGAGACAAGACAACTTTGATTGCCTGCCCTATCGCAGCTTCCTGTGGTGTAAAAATTGCTAAAATGTCTGGACGTGGTTTGGGACATACCGGCGGAACTGTTGATAAATTAGATGCCATTCCTGGCTACCAAACCAGCTTGAATCGCAAGACCTTTATGAATACTGTGAAGGATTGCGGCATTAGTCTAATAGGTCAGTCGGGAAATCTGGCTCCTGCAGATAAAAAGCTATATGCACTTAGAGATGTGACGGCAACGGTGGAGAGCATTCCTTTGATTGCGGCTTCTATTATGAGTAAGAAATTAGCGGCCGGAAGTGATTGTATTCTTTTGGATGTAAAGACCGGAAGCGGCGCCTTTATGAAAAATGAAGAGGATGCCCTAAAGTTAGCGGATAAGATGCAGGCCATTGGCAGGCAATCTGGAAGACAGGTGGCAGCATTGATCACGGATATGGATATTCCTCTGGGAAGAAATATCGGCAATGCTTTGGAAGTGCGGGAAGCCATAGATACATTAAAAGGGCAGGGACCAGAGGATCTGACAGAAATCTGTCTTGCTTTGGCAGCTCATATGATGCATCTGGCAAATCTGGGTAGCTTGGAAGAGTGCCGGAACATGGCAGTTTTATCCATAGAAGATGGAAGTGCCTTGCAAACCTTGGCCCATATGGTAGCATGCCAGGGGGGAGATGCCACTGCGATTACAGAAGAAGGCAAATTGAAGATTTCTCCTTATAGCTATGATCTAAAGGCAAAAGCGGATGGATGGATCACTCATATGAATACCGAAGAGATCGGAGAAGCTGCCTGTATGTTGGGGGCAGGAAGAGCCACCAAGGACAGCAGCATTGATTATGGTGCGGGCATTCATTTGTGTAAAAAAACAGGAGATAAGCTAGCACAGGGAGATGTGATGGCCATTCTTTATGCTGGGGAGGAAGCATTACTTCTTCCGGCAGCCGAACGGTTTGAAAAGGCAATAGAACTTGCGGCAAATCCTCCGGAGAAGAAGCCTTTGATTCTTGCGTCTATAGATAAAAATGGTAAGATAGAAAATTATAATAAATAATTGTGCCTTAACAATTTAAATAATGGAGATAAAATGAAGAAAAAATTAATATTAGCAGCAGGGGTGCTTTTCCTTATGGGATGCCTTGCGGGCTGCGGGAAAAAGACAAGTACGGAGGATGTGGCTCTCATTACGGAATCTTCTATTCAGGGGGATTTGCTGAGCCAGATCGAGACGACAGCCCAACAATACGCCAGTGATAATGGATTGACTTTAAATGTTCATCAGGCTGCCAGCTCTGATGCCTCGGACTATGAGGTGGCAATTCAGGAAGCGGCAGATGCAGGCGCTACTGCTATTATCGGTTATGGTGAGGATTTTGAAATTCCGCTCTATACCATGCAGAAAAAATATAAAAAAGTAGATTTTATTATTATTGATGGTGAACCGAGAAAAGCAGAGGACAAGAGTTCTGAACTCAGAAAAAATACAACCGCTATTGTTTTTAATGAGAGACAGGCAGGATTTCTTGCAGGTTATGCTGCTGTGAAGGATGGTTATAAGAACATTGGATTTATGGGTGGTATAAAAGAAAGCAGCGTGGCAGCTTATGGCAGCGGATTTGTGCAGGGTGCAAATTATGCGGCACAGGAAATGAGCCTTACTTCCTCAGATGTTACGATTCGTTATACCTATTTGGGCACAAATGATTTGTCCCCATCTGTGATGGCGCAGGCAGATGCCTGGTATAGTGATGGCTGTGAATTGATTTTCACCAATGGCGGTTCCATCGGTGCGGCGGTCTTAAAGGCGGCTCAGGATAGTAGTGCAAAGGTTATTACATCGGATGTGGCAACGACCTCTGATGGCCAGTGTCTGGTGACATCGGCAGTGAAAAATGTGAATGACATCCTTACCACAACCTTAGATGATATTTTTAATGGCGATTTTGATGAAGGAAAAACCACCCAGTCTATGGATTTGTCCAACGATGGCGTGAGCCTGGTAATGGATAGTGCGGTATTTAATCAGTTTACAGAAACAGATTATTCGGATATCGTAAGCAAAATTACTGGCGGTGACGTAACCGTTTCTGATAAATATGTCAGCGCACTTACCAGAGGTGGGGACGCCCTGGCCAATGTAACAGTGAATTTTGTAAGTGCGGATTCCTGATGGATGGCATTATTAAGATTTTTGTAGGGAATAGTAATTGAATAAGTAGGATAGGAAATGCTCATTTCTTCTTTATGCAAGTAAGGAGGAGATGGGCTTTTTTCTTTGTAAAATAAAATTTTTCTTGCAATTCAAAAAATATATGTTATAGTAATTATAGAACAAGCAAATAACAAGGGGGTGTTTGTATGAACATCAGTAAATTTACACAGAATTCACTTCAGGCTGTTCAGAATCTGGAAAAAACCGCTTATGAGTTTGGTAATCAGGAAGTGGAGCAGGAGCATCTGCTTTACAATCTTCTGAATCAGAGCGACAGCCTTATTTCAAAATTGATAGAGAAAATGGAGATCAACAAGGAAGCTTTCAAGGATAGTGTGGAGGCTGCCATTGACAAGAGAACAAAGGTATCCGGTGGCAATCCTTATATTGGTCAGTATTTGAATCGGGTGTTGGTAAGTGCTGAGGATGAGGCAAAGGCTATGGGAGATGAATATGTTTCCGTTGAACATCTCTTCCTCTCCATGATTAAGAATCCCAATCTGGGAATCAAGCAGCTGTTTCAGGAATATGGTATCAGCAGGGAACGCTTCCTGCAGGCCTTAAGTTCCGTGCGGGGCAATCAGCGAGTAACTACGGATAATCCGGAAGCAACCTATGATACCTTGGCTAAGTATGGTCAGGATCTGGTGGAAAAAGCTAGAGCCCAGAAGCTGGATCCCGTCATTGGGCGAGATGGGGAAATCCGTAACGTGATTCGGATTCTTTCTCGAAAAACTAAGAATAATCCGGTGCTGATCGGTGAACCTGGCGTAGGTAAGACGGCAGTAGTCGAAGGTTTGGCACAGCGTATTGTTCGCGGTGACGTGCCGGAGGGCTTGAAGGATAAGAGAATCTTCTCCTTGGATATGGGGGCTCTGGTGGCTGGTGCCAAGTACCGAGGTGAATTTGAGGAGCGTTTAAAAGCGGTTCTTGAAGAAGTCAGAAAAAGTGATGGCCAGATTATTCTATTTATCGATGAGCTGCATTTGATCGTAGGTGCCGGAAAGACAGACGGTGCTATGGATGCGGGCAATATGCTGAAGCCTATGCTGGCAAGGGGAGAATTGCATTGTATCGGTGCTACTACCTTGGATGAATATCGACAGTATATTGAAAAGGATGCGGCTTTGGAGCGCCGTTTCCAGCCGGTAATGGTGGACGAACCTACCGTGGAGGATACCATTTCTATCCTTCGTGGACTGAAGGAGCGCTATGAAGTTTTCCATGGAGTAAAAATCACAGATGGTGCGCTGGTAGCAGCAGCCACTCTTTCTCATAGATATATATCTGACCGTTTCCTGCCGGATAAGGCCATTGACCTGGTGGACGAGGCTTGTGCTTTGATCAAAACAGAGATGGATTCCATGCCCACAGAGCTGGATGAACTTCAAAGAAAAATCATGCAGATGGAGATTGAAGAGCAGGCTCTGAAAAAAGAGACAGACAAGTTAAGCCAGGAGCGTTTGGAAGAACTGCAGAAGGAGCTGGCAGAACATAGAGATGCCTTCAATATTCAAAAAGCCCAGTGGGAAAATGAGAAGGCAGATGTGGATCGCCTGTCAACCTTAAGAGAACAGATTGAGGATATGAATCGTCAGATTCAGGCGGCTCAGCAGGAGTACAATCTGGAAAAGGCAGCTCAGCTTCAATATGGAGAACTGCCGAAATTACAGGAACAGCTGCGAATTGAAGAAGAAAAAGTAAAAAATGAAGATCTGAGACTGGTGCATGAGAGCGTCAGCGATGAGGAAATCGCAAGAATTGTATCCCGCTGGACAGGAATTCCTGTTGCCAAGCTGACAGAGGGCGAGAGAGCTAAGATTCTTGGCTTGGAAGATATACTTCATGAGCGGGTGATCGGACAGGATGAGGCAGTAAGCCGTGTCACCGATGCTATTCTTAGATCCAAAGCTGGCATCAAGGACCCAGGCAAGCCTATTGGTTCCTTCCTTTTCCTAGGCCCAACGGGTGTTGGTAAGACAGAGCTTGCAAAAACCTTGGCTTTGAATCTTTTTGATGATGAGCAGAATATGGTTCGAATTGATATGAGTGAGTACATGGAGAAGTATTCCGTATCTCGTCTGATCGGAGCCCCTCCAGGATATGTAGGCTATGAGGAAGGCGGCCAGCTGACAGAGGCGGTACGTCGGAAACCCTATTCCGTAGTACTTTTTGATGAGATTGAAAAGGCACATCCGGATGTATTTAATGTACTTCTTCAGGTATTGGATGATGGTCGAATCACAGATTCTCAGGGAAGAACTGTGGACTTTAAAAATACCATCCTGATTATGACCTCCAATATCGGATCTTCCTATCTGCTGGATGGAATCCGTGAGGATGGTGAGATTGAAGAAAATTGCCGTGAACAGGTAATGCAGGATCTGAGAGCCCATTTCCGCCCAGAATTCCTGAACCGTCTGGATGAGATTATTTTGTTCAAACCTCTGACCAAGGACAATATTGGTAAAATCGTAGATTTGCAGCTGACAGAGCTGAATGGACGATTGAAAGAGCAGGATCTTAAGATTGTCATGACTCCGGAAGCTAAAAGCTTTGTCATTGAGGGTGGGTATGATCCTACCTACGGAGCTCGACCCTTGAAACGTTATCTGCAGAAAAATGTAGAGACACTGGCGGCAAAATTAATCCTCTCCGGTACTGTAGAATCCGGTGATGTGATTAAGATAGATGTGGTAGATGGAAAATTAGAAGCATTAAAGGAGAAAGGCTGATGATACCCAAAGATCCTATGATTTTGCTGAGTTATATAAATACTCAGCTGAGAGATCATTACGCAAATCTGGATGATTTATGTAGTAGTTTGGATTTGTCGGTGGAAGAGTTAAAGGAAAAATTAGGGCAGATTGATTATGTGTACGATGAGGAAAGCAATCAATTTGTGTAAGTGAAGGTATAGTTTTGCAATTTTAATTTTATATGATGTTATCAGATTGTAACTGAGTTATTGAATGATTGCGTGTGATGGCAAGAAGAAAGTGCTGCTGCAGGGAGTTTATCTTTGCGGCAGCACTTTTTTAATTTGGGCAGGTGTTGACGAAAAAGCATAAAAAGATATAAAATGAATCATCTATAGGAAGATTATTTTACAAATCTTTTGACCTCAGTCGTGTTATAAATTCCAGCTGAAGTAAAGAGAGTAATTTTGTATATATGGAGGAAAAATGGATAGTTATCAAAGCTTTGCGAAAGTATATGATATGTTCATGGATGATGTGGATTATGATTCTTGGGCGGAATATCTAAAGGGCTTGTTGGCTGAGTATGGTATAAAGGACGGCATCCTTCTGGAACTGGGCTGTGGCACAGGAAGCATGACGGAGCGTTTGGCGGCAGATGGCTTCGATATGATTGGAGTGGATCTTTCAGAGGATATGCTGCAGATTGCCCAGGAAAAGAAGAGTCGGTCAGGGCTGGATATTCTTTATTTGCTGCAGGATATGACCGCTTTTGAATTGTATGGTACCGTGCGGGCGGTGGTGAGTGTCTGTGATTCCATGAATTATCTTTTAGATGAGAAGGCCTTGCTGGATTGCTTTTCTTTGGTCAATAATTATCTGGATCCCGGTGGAATATTTATTTTTGATATGAATACCATCTATAAATATAGAGACTTGATCGGTGAATCCACCATTGCTGAGAATCGAGAAGAGGGAAGCTTTATCTGGGATAATTATTTTGATGAGGATTCCATGATTAACGAATACGATCTTACGATTTTTATGCGGCAGGAGGATGATCTCTACCGAAAATTTGAGGAGACCCATTATCAGAGAGCCTATTCCATAGAGCGAATAAAAGAACTTTTGAAGGAGGCCGGCATGGAATTTGTGACGGTATATGATGCCTTTACGAGAAAAGCCCCCACAGAAGAATGTGAGAGATTTTGCATCATTGCAAGAGAAAAGGGAAAAGAAAAACGATAAGAAAATTATAGAAAGAATAGAGGAGAATTTACCTATGAAAGATTATATTGTTAGAGCTACGGCAGCAAATGGACAGGTAAGAGCTTTTGCTGCTTATACAAGAGAAATGGTGGAGACGGCAAGACAGCATCATAATACCAGTCCGGTGGCTACAGCGGCTTTAGGCCGTTTGATGACC
>CAVBGA010000175.1:0-3838 GCA_963594675.1 Lachnospiraceae bacterium | reverse complement strand
ACCATAGAGGGATATAATAAGGATAAACGCGGGGAACAGAAACTGAAGATTTCCTATAAGGAAGCATTCGTGGAACTGACCGTCAGGGTATTGAAAAAAGATGCCGGTACGATCACGGTAAGCTTTGCGCTTCTCGGAGACTCTGTTCATGGCAGTGCGAAAGAAGATCAGGAACACACCCTGCGGAAAGGAAATCTGGATACCTGGATCGCAGCAAAAGATTACACGATCGATGGAAATGCCAATGTCCTGGAACTCTTAAAAGAAGTGCTGTCCCAAAATGGAATGAGCTGCCGTACATTAAGGGATGAGACCTATATTGCCGGAATCACGAAGGATGGCCAGGAACTTGCGGAATTTTCCAATGGACAGAACTCCGGCTGGATGTATACTTTAAACGGAATCCATCCGGATCTTGGAGTAAAAGAGCAGTATCTGGAAGATGGAGATGAGATCATCTTCCATTATACGGACGATTATACCCTGGAGCATGACCATGTATGGGACAGCAAATGGACATCTGATAAGACCGCTCACTGGCATGAGTGTGTTGCCATGTATGGAAAATGTGACATCACGGATAATACGAAAAAGGGTAGTTACCAGAAACATTCCTATGGAAAAGGAAAGCAGATTAAAGCTGCTACTTATAAGACAACCGGGCTGATGAAATATATCTGCCAGGTCTGCGGATACGAAAAGACGGAAACCATTCCGGTGATCGCACATACGCATAAATACACCTGGAAAACTACGGCAAAAGCTACGGTATTCCGCCCGGCGAAGCAGGAAGGAACCTGTTCCCTCTGCGGTAAAAAACAGACACGGAATTATGGAAGCAAATTAAAGGCGACCATAAAACTGAACGTATCTTCCCTTACCATGCAGCGGAAACAGACCACTACGAAGGTAAAGGTTTCCATGGCCTATGGAGATTCCATAAAATCCTGGGCTTCCAGCAACAAAAAGATTGTGACCGTTGATAAGAACGGAAAGATCAAAGCCGGAACCAAAACAGGAACGGCAAAGATCACCGTTACCTTAAAGAGCGGAAAGAAAGCGACCCTGAAAGTAAAAGTCCAGACTGCAAAGGTAAAGACTACGAAGATCAGCGGCCTCAAGACAAAACTGACCATCAAGAAGGGAAAGAGCGTTACTTTGAAACCGGTGGTCAGCCCGATCACTTCCCAGGTGAAAGTGACCTACAGCTCTTCGAATAAGAAGATTGCAACAGTCAGCTCGAAAGGCGTGGTCAAAGGCCAGAGAAAAGGAACTGTTACCATTACAGTCAAATCTGGAAAGGTGACAAAAAAGATAAAAATTACAGTTAAGTAAACAGAGTAACGATGCAAAAGGTATCAAAAATCAATTAATGTTTTGATACCTTTTCATCATATAGAGGGTAATTATGAAGCAACTGAAAAAACTAGATTGGAAACGGATTGTGGCAGTAGGGATCAGCTGTTTTCTGCTTTTATGGAGCTGTCTTCTTACGGGCTGTGGAATCGGAAAAGGGGATTCCGGAAAGCCTGCTGTCTGTACCATTTCGATAGACTGCCAGACGATCCTTGACAATATCGGCGATTTAAAAGAAACCAAAAAAGAATTTGTCCCGGAGGATGGCTGGATACTTCCGGAAATGGAAGTTAAATTTACTACGGGCGATACCGTATTTGACATCTAAAAAAAGATCTGCGGGGAAAAGAACATCCAGCTCTCTTCCAAATACACTCCGTTATATAAAAGCTATTATGTGGAAGGCATCAATCAGCTTTATGAATTTGACTGCGGAAAAAATTCTGGCTGGATTCTAGGACAACACTGCAAAGAGTGATGGCGTGTTTTAACGGCATATCTCACACGTGCAGTGCAATGATTGATCTGTATGAAATATTTGCCAACGATTACTTGACAGTAACTTGACAGTAACTGGATAGATCGGCAGTCTTGAAAGCTTTTTTTTGTTGTGCTAAAATATATATCCTGTGCCATGCATTATCATCAGAAAGGATGGTGGTGTTATGGGCAAAAACTTAAAGAGTAAAGAATTAGGAAAAGGATTATACCAAAGAAAAGATGGACGATATGAGCCAGAATTTTCGTTCACGGTACAGGAAAACGTTTTCAATTTATGGTACAAATTTACAAAATCTAAAAAAAGAAAGAAATGCCTACCTTGCTAATGTTTCCCCCGGAATTGCAGGATATGATCCTAGAATTTCTGTTTCAAAGTGGTATGAAAAATGGATGCTTATTTATGTGGTGCATTCTGTTAAAGCAACCACTTTAAGTAACTATGTAAATGGTTTTGAGCGAGTACAACGGTAATACAATCATTAAGTGTAGTCCGTCAGCTTTTTCAAAAGGCATATGGTGGAAAAATGATACCCATAGATCCAGTAGCCGATATTAAACTGCCTAAAGAAGAACCGGGTGAAATACCTGATGAGAAGATAACGCAGGAACAAGAAGATGAAAAATGTCTTAGCATATATGACACTCATCGTTTCCTTGAGAGTTGCAAGAATACCCGGTATTATGAACTCTTTTTTATTCTTCTTCATACAGGATTACGTATAGGGGAAGCACTTGCCCTAGAATGGTGTGATCTTGACTATAAGCATAAAAAGCTTCGTGTATACAAAACCTTAAACAGAGTTACAAAATATTATGATTCGAAAGGAAATGAACTTCCTGAAAGGTATTCTACTATTAAAAAATATCCCGGTCTGATTTTTACAACATCTTCAGGAAGAAGTTATCTTCCATCATCAGCTCAAACAGAATGCAGGCGGATTGTTGGGATTGTTAATAAGCATGAAATTGCTCTGGCAGAAAAAGAGAATAGCGATCCGAATTTAATGGATGTTCATCCTCATATTTTTCGTCATACTTTTGTAACAAGATGCATTCAATCGGGAATGGATGCCGCTACAGTAAAGAAAATAGCTGGACACTCTGATGAAAAAATGACTAATTATTATACACACATTGAAGAAGAACATATAGATGACGAATACGAACTGTATATTCAAAAATACGGAACAGAAACCTGATTTTGCAAATGGAGATAAAATTTCAAAGAGAGGTTTAAATACTTGAGTATAAACAAAAACACTAACGAGGGAAAAAACTATCGTAATAATGTGGTCAAATCAACACCTGGGACTTCTAAAAGCCGCATAAACACTGGGTTTCCGAAGGATATTAGTGTATTATCTCCCATGATGCAGCAGTATATGGCGACAAAAGAAGAACATAAAGATTGCATCATTTTTTATCGTTTGGGTGATTTCTATGAGATGTTTTTTGATGACGCACTTACTGCTTCCAAGGAGTTGGAATTAACCCTTACCGGTAGAGATTGCGGTTTGGAGGAGAGGGCTCCTATGTGCGGAGTGCCTTATCATTCTGCGGATACTTACCTGAATCGTTTGATAGAAAAGGGATATAAGGTGGCAATTTGTGAGCAGGTAGAGGATCCCAAGCTTGCTAAGGGACTGGTAAAGAGAGAAATTACCAGGATTGTGACGCCTGGAACCAACTTAAATACCCAAAGTCTTGATGAATCTCAGAACAATTACCTCATGGCCTTACTGTGCAGTGATGATAAGTTTGGAGTATCCTTTGCTGATGTAACTACGGGAGAGTGTTTCTTAACCGAATTGGATAGCCAGAAGAAATTGCTGGATGAGATGGCGAAATTTCGTCCGGCTGAGATCATCTGCAATAGCAGTGTTTTGGTAAGCGGGTTGGATTTGGATGATTTGAAAAATCGTTTGGGTATCTCTGTTTATGTTCTGGAAGACTATTTCTTTGATGAAGAGCGGTGCAAGAA
>CAVBGA010000174.1:0-13338 GCA_963594675.1 Lachnospiraceae bacterium | reverse complement strand
TCCGTCGTCTTATAAGTGTAAAAGCGATGGAAAGGAGGTTCCGAAGGAAGTATTAAAATGACCATTGACGAAATATATCGCAAATATTTTATCATTGTATACCGCTATATCCGAGCCATTTCAAGAGATGAAGCCCTCTCTGAGGAAATCACTCAGGAGACTTTCTTCAAAGCTATGAAGCATTTGAAAGAGTTTCGTGGGGAATGTAGCATGCAAAGCTGGCTTTGCCAGATTGCCAAAAGGCTCTGGCTGGATCATCTGAAGAAGGAAAACAATCCTGAGCAGGCTCTTTTAGAGCACAGCACTGCTCTCAGAGTGCATACTATCCTACATAAGCTAAAAGAACCCTATAAAGAGGTGTTTAGCTTAAGAACCTTTGGTGAATTATCCTTTAAGGACATTGGTGGTATCTTTGGAAAAAGTGAAAACTGGGCCCGGGTAAACTATTTTCGGGCACGAAACAAGATTAGAGAGGAGTTAGAACATGAAAATCAGCTGTAATATCATCCAAGACCTAATGCCCTCTTACATGGATGGCATATTAAGTGATGACAGCAAGCAATTGCTGGATACCCACTTAGCTTCCTGTGAAAATTGTCAAAAGAAAATAAAGTCTATGGAAGCACTTACTGCAGAAGAAAAAGAAAAGGATAAAAAATTTCATACAGACGACTTAAATGCCCTGCGAAAAATAAAAAGAAAGCTGTGCATGAAGAAAATCGGCATTAGTATCCTGTCGGTTGTTATTGTACTTTTTATCGTGTTAGAAGCCGGATCCTATCTCTATACCAAAGAAAGTTATTGGTCTTTGGAAGAAAGTGGACTGCAGGTAGAAAGCAAGCAGCTATCTTCTGATAAAAATCTGGTAAATCGCATAAAAATCTATATTTCCGAAGACGAGAAAACGGAATTTATTTGCGCTATTGATTCTAAAGCAGCAGGCACTTCCGATTTGAAGGGTAAAACCATGCTAGTTCAAGATCTTACCAAAAAAGAAGACAGTCTTCCGGAAGATGATGGCATTTTAAGTAGTATTGAAAAAATTTATTACCTTAGTGAAACTGCCTATCAAACAGAGAAAAAAATTTTGGAGTTAGCAAAAGATGAGACCAATTCTTCAGAAATTCAGAAACTTGAAAAAGAAATGGAGGAATCTTCCCGCTTACTTTGGAGCGCCGAATAACATTTTCTAAAAGAATGAGGCCGAGGTGTATAGCACCCCGGCCTCAATTTTATCTGCCGATTTTTATTTTATCAGAGATATTATTCCTCGTTTTCTTTACGGCGATATGCGCAAATGGCAATCACTGCAAGAGCTGCGAAGATCAGCTCAGCATAGCTTGCAATCGGTGTCTCATCACCGGTCTTAACTGATGCTTTTGTTGTGGTTCCCGAACTTGTTGTACCAGTTGTTTTCTTGGTAGTTGTCGGGGTAACCGTTGTTGTTGTCTTTGCCTTGTTGGTAATGGTAACCTCAGCACTTCTGCTATTTGCTGTCAGGTTAACGGAAGATTTGTCCACCGTAACTGTATAAGCAAAGCTGCTGGACTTGCTTACCAGATTACCCTTAGCATCCACCTCAGCGATATAGTAGGTAAGATCCGTACCTGCTGTGATGGTATCTGTTACAGTAACAGTTGCTGTTGTGCTGGACGCACCATTCATCTTAAGGGCTACAATATTCTTGTCAACATTGCTAGCAAGCTGTGTGCAATTCTTATCTGTGAAGACACCTGCATAGAAGGTTTCTGTACTATTCTTAGCCTTTCCGGTAGAGTCAGTTACCTTCTTGGTAATCTTAATTCTTGCATTTCCATATTTGGCATCTTTCACAGTAAGCTCAGTTCCCTTTGCCTCTGCCTGCTCATATGTTGTGCCATCTACTGTTACTTCACTGTTTTCGCTTACGGTTACGTTACCGGAAGCATCTACAGTAAAGGTAATGGCATTGGTCAATACATCATATCCAGCCGGTGCCTTTTCCTCAGAAAGGGTATATACATTTCCTGGAGTAAGACCGGAAACATCATGTGTCTCCTCTGTAGACTCCCAACTGTCGATGGTCTGACCATTAGAAGCAGTAAGTTTGAGGGTCGCTCCTGCCAAAGCAGTTCCACTAAGATCTGTTTTCTTGATTGTAATACCAGTCTTTGTCTTGGTATCTTTAATAATCAAATCCTTTGATCCGTCTGTAGACTGACTCACATTTTCCTTATCTACTTCTACCATACTGTTTTCAATAACAGTTACTTTGCCTTCTGTATCTACAGTAAATCTAATTACATTTGTCAGAGCATCGAATTCTGTCGGTGCCTCGTCCTCAGAGAGAACATAAACCACACCAGGTGTCAGGTTTTCGATTGTCTCAGCATTAGCGGAACTTGTCCAAGTCTTGATCACTTCATCATTGAACTCAGAAGTCACTTTCAGTTTCGCACCTGCAATAGCAATGCCATTCTGATTCAGATCCTGTTTTTCAATAGTGATATTCTGCTTGGTCATAGTGTCCTTCAGAGTGATTGCAGATGCATCAGCCTCTGCCTGATCATACTCTACACCGTCTACTGTTACCTTACTGTTGCCTACAATTGTTACATTGCCAGCGGTATCTACAGTAAAGCTTACTTCATTAGTAATCTTGTCATATCCCTTAGGAGCTACAGTCTCAGTCAGAGTGTATTCATTGCCAGGTGTAAGACCCTTGATCTCTTTTGCACTTTCTCCATCAGATGTCCAGCTAGCAATTACTTCTTTATTGGAAGCTGTAATTGTAAGCTCTGCACCTTCAACTTCTTCACCACTTGTGATATTTGTCTTGTCAACAGTGATATCTTTCTTGGTGAGAGAATCTTTCAGAGTAATCTGTGCTGCTTCTGCACTTGCCTGATCAATGCTTTCTCCATCTACGGTTACTTCACTGTTTTCTTTGATCGCTACTTTACCATCTTTGTCTACAGTAAATTTCACTGCATTGGTAATGGTATCGTAACCATCTGGAGCACTGGTCTCTGTCAGGGTATATACTTTACCCCAGGTAAGACCTGTAATCTCTTTTTCTGTACCATCAGAGGTCCAGCTGTCAATGACATTGCCATTTTCAGCAGTAATCTCAAGTTTCGCACCTGCGACTTCCTTAGTACCTGTGATATCGGTCTTCTTAACAGTAATCTTCTTCTGAGCAAGAGCATCCTTCAGAGTAATCTCTGCTGCTTCTGCACTTGCCTGCTTATACTCTACGCCATCTACTGTTACCTTGCTGTTGTCAGCAATTGTTACATTGCCATCAGCGTCTACAGTAAATCTTACTTCATTGGTGATCTTGTCATATCCATCTGGAGCGACAGTCTCTTTCAATGTGTAGGTATTGCCTGGTGTCAGGCCTTCCACCTCTTTTGGATTCTTGCCATCAGAGGTCCAGCTAGCAATGGTCTTGCCATTGGAAGCAACTACTTCAAGTTCTGCGCCTGCAACCTCATCAGATCCGGTAATATCCGTCTTCTTAACAGTGATATTTGTCTTAGTGAGAGAATCTTTCAGAGTAATCTCTGTGCCCTCTGCACTTGCCTGATCATACTCTTGGCCATCTACTTTTACTGTACTCTTGTTTTTAATGGTTACATTGCCCTGTGCATCCACTGTGAATTTCACTGCACTGGTGATCTCATCGTATCCATCGGGTGCGCTTGTCTCTTCCAGCGTATATACATTGCCAGGGGTGAGACCTTCAATCACTTCTGCTTTCTTAGAAGATGTCCAGGTCTTAATTACCTCACCATTAGATGCGGTTACCTTAAGAACTGCGCCCTCTACTTCCTCAGCACCTGTGATATCGGTCTTGTTAATTGTGATATTTGTTTTTGTCAAGGTATCTGTAAGAATAATCTTCTGTCCCTCAACACTTGCCTGTTCGATGGTCTTACCATCTACAGATACACTTACATTCTTGCTGACAGTTACTGTACCGTCAGTAGCAACTGTAAATTCCACTGCACTGGTAATCTTATCATATCCTTCCGGAGCACTGGTCTCAGTCAAGGTATACGTACCAGGCTGGATGGTAACTTTCTTGCTGCTTCCATCGGATGTCCAGGAAATCTCATCAATAGTATTGCCTTCTGCATCAATTCCGTTGATGGCAAGTTCTGCGCCCTTGATCTCATCTCCATTGATGTCCTGTTTACTGATCTCTACTTCATGATCTGCATATTTGTCTGTCATGACAATCGTGTTATCAGTAACTGCCACTCCATCATCACGGGTTACCTTTCCTTTGGCGTCTACGGTAAATGCAATATCGCTTGCTTTTACATACTGGCCGCCTTCCGGAGCAGCTTCCTCATGGAGTGTATAGCTTCCCGGCTGCAGAGAGAACTGTGTCATATTAATTCCATCAGTTGTCCATGTTCCGGTATCTACTTTGGTACCATCTTTTGCAGTTCCTGTGATTCTCAGAATTGCCCCTGCAATCTCAGCACCGGCAATATCCTGTTTGCTTACATAAACACTGCCATCTGCATACTTGTCCACCATAGTAACCTGGTCTTTTGACTCTCCGGCAACTGTTACATTGCCATCCTTGTCTACTGAGAAGGCAATGCTGGAAGCCTTAACATAATTGCTTCCCGGTGTTGCTGTCTCTGTAAGAACATAATCACCTGGTTTCAAAGAAACCTCGTGGGTTTTTACTGTACCATCTGCAGTTTTTCCGTCATCGCCGGATGTCCAGCTAATTGGTGCAATATCTTCATTTGCGCCATAAGCTCTTCCTGTGATCTCAAGCTCTGCGCCCTCAATCTCTTCGCCATTGATATCCTGCTTACTAATCGTTACATTATGCTCTGCATAAGTATCTGTCATAGTAACTTTATCAACATCCTGAAGATTTACTTTTACATTGCCGTTGGCATCTACTGTGAAGTTAATATCCTTAGCAAGAACATATACATTCTCGTCAGATACCGCCTTCTCTGTTAATGTATAAGAACCTGGTTTCAGAGAAACACTATGAGTTTTTACACTACCATCATCATTATATCCGTCAACGCCGGATTTCCAGGTGATTGGTGTAATATCTTCACTTTCCCCTAAGGCTTTTCCTGTGATCTCAAGCGCTGCGCCTTCGATCTCATCACCATTGATATCCTGTTTACTGATTACTACGTCATGAGTAGCGTAGTCATCCTGCATGGTAACCTTAGATACAGATTCCTCGTCAATAGTTACTTTACCGTTCTCATCCACCTTGAATGTGATGTCTGAAGCTAATACATAAACATCACTATTAGGAGATTTTGTCTCCTTCAATGTGTAAGTTCCCGGTTCTACCTTAATGGTATGAGTAGATCCATCAGAGGTCCATGCGATTGGTGTGATGGTCTCTCCTGCAGCGGTTGTTCCACTCACCTCAAGATCTGCACCTGCAATCTCATTTCCATTGATATCTACTTTACTGATTTTCACTTCACGTTCTGCATAGGCATCTGTCATGGTAAGCTTCTTGACTTCCTCACCTTTTACAGTGATCTTTCCGTCCGCATCCACGGTAAATGTGATGTCATCTGCTTTTACATATTTGCTGTCATCAGGTGTTGCTGTTTCTTTCAGAATATAGGTTCCTGGCTGGATAGACGTTGTATGTGCCTTCTCGCCTGTATCCCACTCATCAATTACCTTACTATCTGCATCAACAATAGCAAGATGTGCTCCTGGAAGCTCTTCTCCACTGATATCTACTTTGCTGATCTCGATGTCATGGTTATTGTATTCATCCGTCATGACAATCTTGTTGCCATCAACGGTCTTGTCGTCTACAAGAACCTTGCCCTCATCACTTACTGTAAAGTTAATATCCTGTGCAACAACATACTTATTGCTATCTGGTGTTGCTTCCTCATGAAGCGTATAGCTTCCTGGTTTCAGAGAAATCTTACGTGCCTCTTTTCCATCAGAGGTCCAGCTAGTATTTACCTCTGCACCTGCAGTTGTCTTACCGGTAATGGTAA
This sequence comes from Lachnospiraceae bacterium, assembly GCA_963594675.1. Taxonomy (GTDB): domain Bacteria; phylum Bacillota; class Clostridia; order Lachnospirales; family Lachnospiraceae; genus Ruminococcus_G. The sequence continues at coordinate 7,336 of CAVBGA010000174.1, read as the reverse complement.
GCTGTGCACCTTCGATCTCAACGCCGTTAATATCCTGTTTACTTACATAAACACTTCCATCTGCATAATCATCTACCATGGTAATCTGATCAACAGACTCATCATTAATGGTAATATTGCCGTCCGCATCTACGGTAAACGCGATGCTAGAAGCTTGTACATATTTGTTGCTAGGTGTAGCTGTCTCCTCAAGGATATAGCTGCCTGGCTGCAGAGAAACTGTATGAGTTTTTACATTACCCTCTTCATCTTCTCCATCAACTCCGGATTCCCATGTAATGGCATCAATGGTATCACCCTCTAAGGTTGTTCCCGTAATCTTAAGCTGTGCGCCTTTAATCTCTTTGCCATTAATGTCTGTCTTGCTGACGATCACGTCGCGATCTGCATAGCTATCTGTCATGACAACTACGCCATCTACAACAGCTACATCGTCTGCTCTTGTGACATTGCCGTCCTCATCTACAGTAAATGTAATATTAGATGCCAGAACATACTTGCTTGCATCCGGAGATGCTTTTTCAACCAAGGTATAGGTACCTGGTTTTACAGAAACCGTACGATTCTCACCTTCTACAGAAGTCCACTGAGCAACAATATCGTTATCGCTGTTAAGAACCTGAAGAATTGCACCTGCAATCTCATTACCGTTGATATCCTGCTTGCTGATGACCACATTATGCTCTGCATATTCATCAGTCATCACTACTGTATTGTCTTCTACAGATGTTCCATCTGTTCTTGTTACATTGCCGTTTTCATCCACTGTAAACTCAATGTCACTAGCCTCTACATACTTACCACTTTCCGGAGCTGCCTCCTCATGCAGTGTGTATGTGCCTGGCTGCAGGCTAAAGGTTTCGCTTTCACCCTCTTTGGAGGTCCACTCCTTCACTACCTTGCTATCTTTGTCAAGAATCTGAAGTTTTGCTCCCGCAATCTCCTTGCCATTGATATCTTCTTTACTGATAACTACATCATGTTCATTGTAATCATCTGTCATCACTACGGTTTTGTCACTTACAGATACACCATCTGTTCTTGTCACATTGCCATCAGCGTCAATCGTAAATTCAATATCACTAGCCTTTACATACTTACCGCCTTCTGGAGCTGCCTCCTCATGCAGTGTATATGTGCCTGGCTGTAGGCTGAAGGTTTCATTCTGACCCTCTTTAGAGGTCCATTCTTTTACTACCTTGCTGTCTTTGTCAAGGATCTGGAGTTTTGCTCCTCCAATCTCGTCGCCATTGATATCCTGTTTACTGATAGTTACGTCACGATCTGCATATTCATCAGTCATTACCACGGTACTGTCTGTTACAGATGTTCCATCTGTTCTTGTGACATTACCGTCTTTATCTACTGTAAACTCAATATCGCTAGCTGCTACATACTTACCACCTTCCGGAGCTGCCTCCTCATGCAGTGTGTATGTACCTGGTTTCAAAGAAACCTTATGGGCGGACAGGCCATCGGATGTCCATGTGATTTTATCAATCTCCTTACCGGCACTTGTCTGTCCTGTAATAGAAAGCTGTGCTCCTGCAATCTCAGCACCATTAATGTCCTGCTTGCTTACGTAAATGTCTCCATCATTGTAATCATCAATCATGGTGATCTGATCTACAGATTCATCAGCTATTGTAATCTTGCCATCTTCGTCAACAGTAAAGTTGATACTGGATGCCTTGATATATTTATTACTTGGTGTGGCTGTTTCTTCCAGAGTATAGCTTCCTGGCTCTAATTGCACGGTGTGGGCAATTACTTTGCCAGACTCATCTTTATCTGTACCAGAAGTCCACTCAATATTGACCTCTTTATTACCGGCTGTCGTTCCAGTAATCTTGAGTTTTGCACCAGCAAGTTCGTCTCCATTGATGTCCTGTTTGCTGACAACAATATCATGCTCGGCATACTCATCGGTCATTGTTACCGTTGCATCATCGGCTTCTTTACCATCTACAGTAACCTTTCCGGCTTTATCTACTGTAAAGGTAATGTCGCTAGCCTTTACATACTTACCACTTTCCGGAGCTGCCTCCTCATGCAGTGTGTATGTGCCTGGCTGCAGGCTAAAGGTTTCATTCTGTCCCTCTTTGGAGGTCCATTCTTTCACTACTTTGCTATCTTTGTCAAGGATCTGGAGTTTTGCTCCCTCGATCTCATTGCCATTGATATCTTGTTTGCTAATGGTTACATCATGATTATCAACAGTGTAGGTATCTTTAAATGCCACAGTTGTTGTTTCATTTTTATTAACTGCAGCACCTTCTACCTTACTGCCGGACTGATCATCACCAGCATTTACCGTATAAGTTACGCTTGCGGTATAACCATCAACAGTATAGGCCGTCTCTTCTACTGTATAGTTGCCAACTTCCACCTTGTTCAGAGTCAAAGTATACACACCATTTTCATTGGTGAAATCTTTAAGAGTATAATTTGTCTCTGTTCCAGAAGGACTGGTTACTTTAAAGGTAAGAGCACCTTCTACTTCTTCATCGGTAATATCACCTTCAACAGTCTTGGTGATTACCAAATTACCTTCTTTCACTTCCGTATTAGGGACAAGATAGTTAAAGCTGCTCTTTGAACCATCAATCAAGGAAACCGCATAGGTTTTTCCATTATAGGTGACGGTGCTGGGAACATCTGTTTTTCCATTTGTCTCCTCGAAAGCAAAGAACTGTACATCACTACTCTTTGCATAACCGGAAGGAGCTGTTGTTTCCTCCAACTTATAAAGGATATTTCGATTTAAGTTATAAATTTCTGTATATCCATTACTTTCCGTTGTTCCTGAGGAAGCTTCGCGAGTTGCATCTACGGATAAGCTGCCATCGCTATCTACTTTCATAGCTGTTGCAGTAAATTCAGCACCTTCCAATGCCTTGGTCTGATCCTCGCTGTCATATTTATAAAGGGAAATACTTACACCCTCTGCCTCAGATGACGCCTGAGACTTCAGAACCTTTCCATTAATGACAGTTTGCTTATCCATCGTGCTGTCTCCCAAACCTTTCAAGGTTACCTGATTGGTAGAAGATCCTGACGGGAATGTTGTACCACCGGCCAGATTAACAATTGCCTTGTAAGCAATAACATGCTTTTCGCCATCTGATACGGTAATAGTTAATGTGTGTGAATTCTCATCATAGGAAACTTGATCGGCTGTAGCCGCATTGCCATCAATTGTCAAGCTGCCCATGTAGTAATCCAAAGCACTGCCAAGAACATCAGTAAGTTCCAGCTTATTGCCATTATTTAACTTTGCACCCAGTTCATTTACTGTAATGGTGTAATTTACAAATGGCGCTGTCTTTTCCGTATATTCCTGAGTTTTATTAAGAATCTTATCTGTACTGATGTAAACAGTCTGTGAAACGTCTTTGTGATCTAAGGTAAGATCACCGTTCTTCAAATCCGCACTATTCTTGTAAGTAACATTTCCTACTGCAGAAATAAGATCCTTAATTTCTGTTTGATATTCGATATACAAACCAGACTTTTCTTGTGCAAAAGCCAGAGTTTTGCCTGTAAGCTGAAAGGTAATGGTGCCATCACCGTTGTCAGTCACTTTGATATCATTAGCACTAACTCTTGCTGCATCTGCATCACTTGCATACCATTGATTAGCTTTTACTGTTAGTGATCCGTCCACATAGGCATTATTATCCGGCAGGATATCCACGATGGTAATGCTGTCGGTATTGCTAGGAAGCTTATCAAATTTAAAGTTCCATGTAAGCTTGCTTCCGGAAGCACCTGAACTACCTTTTGTGAAATAATTATTCTCAACAACCTGATAGGTAAAAGTTGCAGAGTCAGTGCTGTTCTCTACCTGCGCGCTATTATTATAATAAGTAGTTTTGGTAGGCACACTATCGATGGTGCTTTCAAGAGTAAATACCACATCATAATTTTTATCTGCTGCCGGCATTTTGCCAAAGCTAATGGTCAGATTTTTTGAATCACTGGTGTTCACCGTGGGCGTCGTGTCAGTGCCACTGATAACCTTCAAGCTGTCTGCTTTATAGGTCATACCAGAAGGTAAAGTTTCCTTTACATCTAAAGAATCCATTCCCTCCTTAGGCACATGAACCGTAATCTGCCATGTCACATTTGTAGCTGTGCCATTTTCTGTAAGACAGGATTTGTCCACATAATCATGGTCCTGACCAATTCCCACTGAAGCACTTGCATCAAGATCACTGGTATCGCCAAAAGGATTCACCTTAATGTCATTTGTTTTTGTTACCTTTTGGGTAGAAGATGTTGTACCAGCTGTGGTCTTGTAAGTGATGGTATATGTTTTTTGATCCGAACCACTGGGGAATGTGTATCCACCAGCTAACAGCTGTTCATAGGTCAGCCCGGGAACATCTGTCTCAAAGCTACCATCTACTAAAGTACAATTGCTATCACTAAGCACATCCTTACTTAAGGTAGTTCCAGCGATATCAAGGCCCTCAATGGAATTAATGGTAATTTTCCATGTAATCTCATCACTATTGGCATCATAGCTTCCTACCTTGCCTGCCGTGATAGGGTCAATTTGAACATTGGCATTTGTTGAATTCTCTGGCAGAGAGTCACTCTTAACACTAGCTGTATTACTATTGTTCCAATCCCACTGGCCCCCAACAAAAGCCTTATTTTCAAGGGCTACCGTATACTTTGCATAAATGGTCTCTCCTACCGCCATGCTGGCAATTGTGGAAGTGAACGTCTTAGATGATGTAACATTCGTGCTCACGCTTCCTGTATATGCCTGAGTACAAGCACTGTCGGTATAGAAAGATACATTACTCGCAAGATTCAGATTGGAGTTCATCGTATCAGTAAGCACAACATTGGTCTGTGCAGCTCCTTTTGCTGTAACTGCTATGACGAAATCTGCCGTCTTTTTAGAATAATCAACACTTGTTCTGGTTTTTGTAATCTCTAGCTTGTCTCCTGAAGTATCGCGATCCATATCAATGGTATAGGTCTTATTACCTGGGAAGACAAAACTGTATTTGCCGCCATCCTTATCATGTGTTGCATCAGATGTCAGCTTTCCTGTCAATGTCATCTGACCTTTACGACCGGAATTTTTAATAAAATTGTTGCTTGTGTAGGTAATGGTAATCAAACCATCAACTACAGTATAAGTACCTACTACTGTGGTTCCAAACAACACAGATCCACTGGTATTAATGCTAATGCCATTAGGAATCTGATAGGTGAAGGAATCTCCTGAGGTAAATGGCGGATCTGTCTCATCTGTAAAAGACCACTCCAGTGTCAAAGAAACACTGTCTCCATACTTTACCTCTGTTGTAGTTCCCTCAGGAACTACTGTGTCGTTTACCTTGAACTCACTAAGAGTTGCATAATCACTCATGTTGTAAGTTCCGGCATCGGCGGTTAATACAGCATCATCATCTGATGTTACTGCATCGTCTTCTGAAGCCTCACTTGTAGGAGCGGCGGTGACACCTGCTGTTACCGTCGGGGTGACTGTTGGGGTGGCAGTCGGCGTTGACTCGGCCACTTTAGCAGCTTCCTGCTTCGTGTCTGCTTGTTCATTCGTACTGTCTTCTGCTTTAGCTGCCGCGGTAGGTGTCGCTGTAGCCTTTGCATTTTCATCTGCCTGTGTCGTCTCTGTTGTCTGAGAAATCTCATCTGCCAGAGTGGTCACACTGCTTTGCTGAAGCAGCATCAAGGCACAAAGCAAAAAAGCCAGGAAACGCTTGAACTTATCAAATTGTTTCATGCTTGTCTCTTCCTTTCTTAAGATTTTTGCAACGCTCCCGCGCATCAAAAACTAAGCCGGGAACAGTTACATTGCACAGCCATGATCGCATGAAGAAAGATCATAACTGCAAGACAACTCCCTTATAGTCGCAGTCTCATTTATTATAAAATATTTTCTTTGTCAAACATTTTCCACTTTTGTGCAAATCCACCCGTTTTTGCACTTCTCCTTCAAATTTGCCACTAGCAGCTATTTTATGCTATATAATAGCAAAAATCCGCTCAGAAATACTTCTGAACGGATTACTTATTTCCTATTTTCAGCAGGACCGATTGCTAATAAATTGCACCACCACCTGCTGATCTTCTTTCTTAAATTTTAGTAGAGCCCCACTTTTCTTTGCATAATTTGCCACACTTACCATACCATATCCATGGCCCTCTCCCTTTTTTGACAAGGGCAGACCGGTTTTTCCGGAAATCTCCAAGTTCCCCTGATAGGTATTGCGCACCTCGACAATCAATTGCTCCTTGCGGGGCTGTATTCTGATAGAAACATTTCTTCTATTTATATCGGGAATCTCCAGCACCGCCCCAAAGGCATTGTCCAAAAGATTGCTGAGCATGGTAGCAAACCCAAAATCTGTAATGTTGTCAAAATCCGAAGGCACATCCAAGCGATAGTCGAAAGTAATCTTTTCGTTTTTTGCCTTCTCCACAAAGTTGCCAACAATTCCATTCACCAGAATATTCTCACAGCAATGAGTCTCCCTTGTTTTCATCAAATCCAACTCATGATTGGATTCCCTAATAAGATCTGCAATGAGATGATATTTCTCTTCCGATAGATAGGACAAGATCATGGCATAACTATGTCGGAGATCATGCCGCTGGATGGCAATCTCCTGCCGAATTTTCCGAATGGATTCTGCCTCATGAAGAACACCCTCTGTATACTTTTCCATCACAGAAATTTGCTTAATCTTCTCTTCCTCCCCATGAAGCTTCAGGTCATCTCTGACGATAAGTCCATAACAAACGCACATGAGAAGAAGGACAAGAAAAAGGGAAATACAATTTTGAGGATGCTCAGAAAGCTTTGCCGGCCATACGGCCATGCCATAAACCACAAGATAGAAAAGCAGGGGAAGAATGCAGAGATTTCTCCAATTTCGATGCATGGTTTCCATCTCAATCAGATAATATTTTTGAATCAAATGAATTTCTATGAAAAAGACTAAGCTATGCACCAAAATGCCACATAGGGCCGCCTTGTAGAAATCCATTCCAAAAATCCGCAGGCTGCTGATAACCAAATTTCCTATCAAAACAAAGTTACTGGAGCACAAAGTGGTAAATACTACCCGCCAGTCCTTATAGCGACTAATCATAAAAGCCGTACCCAACAAAAGCAGGGTCTGAGCCATGGTATTGATGACAGGAATCGTATCAAAGTTGCCGCAAAAATTCAAATAATCCAAAAAGGAGGTCAAGAGATAACTGACAACCAAAGAAAATACAACCCAACCCTTATTTTTCCGCAAGTGCAAAAAGAAATAAAGAAAAGCCAACTGATATCCCATGGATATAC
>CAVBGA010000173.1:0-14322 GCA_963594675.1 Lachnospiraceae bacterium | reverse complement strand
GTATATTCATTAAATGATAATAATTTAGCTGCTAGGGAATTTTGATAGAATTCCCTAGTGCATAGAAGATAAAAAATTGATACCAGAAGAGAAAGGGAAGGTAGTATTTATGAGCACAGATAGATATGTAAGTCCATTATCAGAGCGTTATGCCAGCCGTGAAATGCAATATATTTTTTCTCCGGATATGAAATTCAGAACCTGGAGACGTCTTTGGATTGCTCTTGCTGAGACAGAAAAAGAGTTGGGTCTGAACATTACTCAGGAACAGATCGATGAATTGAAAGCCCATAAAGATGATATTAATTATGAAGTGGCAAAAGAACGTGAAAAACAGGTACGTCATGATGTAATGTCTCATGTATATGCTTATGGCGTTCAGTGTCCGAAGGCAAAGGGAATTATTCACTTGGGAGCAACTTCCTGTTATGTAGGAGATAATACCGATATTATCATCATGACAGAGGGTCTGAAACTGGTTAAGAAAAAACTGGTAAACGTAATTGCTGAGTTGAGAAAGTTTGCCAATGAAAATAAGGCATTACCCACACTGGCTTTTACACATTTCCAGCCGGCGCAGCCTACAACTGTAGGAAAACGTGCTACTCTTTGGATGAATGAGTTTATGATGGATCTTGAGGATCTTAACTATGTTCTTAATGGCATGAAAATGCTGGGATCCAAGGGAACTACAGGTACTCAGGCAAGTTTCCTTGAGCTTTTTAACGGCGATCAGGAGACCATTGATAAGATTGATCCTATGATTGCTGAAAAGATGGGATTTAAGGCTTGTGTTCCGGTATCAGGACAGACATATTCCAGAAAAACAGACACTCGCGTCTTAAATATTCTGGCTGGCATTGCCGCATCAGCTCATAAGTTCTCCAACGATATTCGTCTTCTTCAGCACCTGAAAGAAGTAGAAGAGCCTTTTGAGAAGAGCCAGATTGGATCTTCAGCAATGGCTTACAAGAGAAATCCTATGAGAAGTGAGAGAATTGCTTCTCTGTCCAGATACGTAATGATCGATGCTTTGAATCCGGCTATTACTTCTGCAACGCAGTGGTTTGAGAGAACTCTGGATGATTCTGCCAACAAACGTCTGTCTGTAGCAGAAGGTTTCCTTGCTATTGATGGTATCCTGGATCTTTGTCTGAATGTAGTAGACGGCTTGGTAGTATATCCTAAGGTTATTGAGAAACGCCTTATGTCTGAACTGCCATTTATGGCAACAGAAAATATTATGATGGATGCAGTAAAAGCTGGTGGAGATCGTCAGGAACTGCATGAGAGAATCCGTGAGCTGTCAATGGAAGCAGGCAAAACAGTTAAAGCAGAAGGAAAAGATAATAATCTTCTGGAATTGATTGCTGCAGACCCAACCTTCAATCTTTCTCTTGAAGATTTGAAGAAGACAATGGATCCTTCCAAATATACAGGAAGAGCAGCAATTCAGGTAGAGAAATATTTAAAAGACTTTGTAGACCCAGTATTGGAGGAGAATAAGGAACTCCTGGGTATGACAGCAGAGATTAATGTTTGATTTCATTAATTTTGTAATAATCCTTATAAATGTAGAAAATGGTATTGTGCATACTTAACGTGATGTAGTATACTCGTTACGGTAATGTTCTAAAGTGCAGGAGATGGGTCCTGCGATGACTTGAGAAAGACGAGGTAATGAAAATGGTGAAAGCTGTAGTTGGAGCAAACTGGGGTGATGAAGGAAAGGGTAAGATCACCGATATGCTGGCAAAGGAAGCCGATATCATCGTACGTTTCCAGGGCGGAGCAAACGCTGGACATACGATTGTAAATGATTACGGTAAATTTGCGCTCCATACTCTGCCGTCAGGTGTTTTCTATGGACATACAACAAGTGTAATCGGTAACGGTGTAGCTTTGAATATTCCAGTGCTCTTTAATGAAATCAAGAGTATTGTGGATCAGGGTGTTCCCATGCCAAAGATTAAGGTATCTGACAGAGCTCAGATGGTTATGTCCTATCATGTGCTTTTTGATCAATATGAGGAAGAACGTCTGGCTGGCAAATCTTTCGGATCAACCAAATCCGGTATTGCGCCATTTTATTCTGATAAATATGCAAAGATTGGTTTCCAGGTAAGCGAGCTTTTCGATGAGGAAGCCTTGAAGGAAAAAGTTGAGCGTATTGTGGCTGTGAAGAATGTGACATTGGAGCATCTCTATCACAAACCTTTGCTGAAGGCGGAAGATATTTTTAATGAGTTGATGAGCTATAAGGAAATGGTGGCTCCCTATGTATGTGATGTGTCTGCATTCCTTTGGGATGCTATCCATAATGGCAAAGAAATCCTTCTGGAGGGTCAGCTGGGATCATTGAAGGATCCGGATCATGGAATTTATCCTATGGTAACATCTTCTTCTACTTTGGCAGCATATGGTGCAATCGGTGCAGGAATTCCGCCCTATGAGATTAAGAAAATCATTACGGTTTGTAAAGCCTATTCTAGTGCTGTTGGTGCAGGTGCATTTGTTTCCGAGATTTTCGGAGATGAGGCAGATGAGCTGAGAAGACGTGGTGGTGATGGCGGTGAGTATGGTGCAACCACAGGACGTCCCAGAAGAATGGGATGGTTTGATTGTGTAGCATCCAAATATGGTTGCCGTATTCAAGGAACAACGGACGTAGCCTTTACGGTACTTGATGTTCTGGGCTACCTGGATGAGATTCCCGTTTGTACTGCTTACGAGATTGACGGTGAGATTACAACAGACTTCCCAACTACTGCTAAGCTTGAGAAGGCAAAACCTGTGATTGAGACTCTTCCTGGATGGAAGTGTGATATCCGTGGTATTAAGAAGTATGAAGATCTTCCAGAAAACTGTAGAAAATATGTAGAATTCGTAGAAGAGAAGATTGGTTTCCCAATTACTATGGTTTCTAATGGACCAGGACGTGAGGATATTATTTATCGTCAAAAATAATAACTTGCTGCAGAAATAGTTCAATACAGAAGAAAAAGCTGTCGCGTATGCGGCAGCTTTTCTTCGTACACAAAACGGCATTAGTTGCCCATAATGTGCACATTCCCTTTATTTATTCTTACCAGTAAGATTCTTGTAAACCAACATAAAAGCATAGATAAGCACAGGGACAAGTATAGTCAGAGCTACAGATGCTTTAAACCAACCAAGGGCATTTGCGGAATTAGAAAGTGCAAAAAACATGGTGGCTCCGTACATAAAAAGGAGCAGAATAATAGCAAGTATGGCAAGAATGCGTTTCATAAATATTTCCTCCGAAAATTCAATCTATTTTCATTATACCTATATTGAAAAAAAAGAAAAGAAGCATTTCGCGATAATTAAAAAATGGCAGGACAACCTAAAATTTTATAGGACCTAATATGGGAGCTAGTCTTGCCAGAGGATTTTTAAGCAGCTTGTTTAAACAATAAAGTAATATCAATATTGCAACTTTGCAACTTTCCCATGGGAAAGCTTTACAAATGCGGTGCTTTCCTATATACTAGAATGAGCTGAAAAGGCGATAAGAATTATGATACAAAGGATGGTTTAAATATGGCATTATTGAAACAATGGCGTGATATGGCCTATGATCAGAAAGCAGATCGTAATAAACTTCAGAAATTTTGGGCAAATTATTTTCTTATTGAGAAGAGAATTTATGAAGAACTCCTTAAAAATCCTGATGAAGTAGTAAGCGGAACTGTTAAAGAGCTTGCAGACAAATATAAAGTAGATGTTATGACCATGACAGGATTCTTGGATGGAATCAATGACAGTCTGAAGGTAGCCAACAATATCGAAGAGATGGAAGAGGATACTCAGGTTAATCTTGGCTTTGATAAAGAACTTCTTTACAAGAACATGGTTGATGCTAAGGCTGACTGGCTCTATGAACTTCCGGCTTGGAAAGAAATCTTTACAGAGCAGAAGCTTCACGAGCTGTATCTTGAGCAGAAGAAGTCCGGAACAATTATCAAAGCTCCTAAGGTAGGAAGAAATGATCCTTGTCCTTGCGGAAGTGGTAAGAAATATAAATTCTGCTGCGGTAAAAACTAAAAAATGGAATGCATCTGGCCCCCTGTTCTTATGGTGAATGGGGGGTTTTATGTTGCAGCAAGTCCTGAATGCAACATTTTTTCATCGTATAGGAAACTTCGTTCCTATACGATAAAAAGCTCCGCGGGGATGCGCACTCGCGCGAAGAAGAAATATGCCGCAAGCGACCGCGCTCGGCGCAAGAGTTTCGCTTGCGAAACTCTTTGTTCTAAACAATGCAATAGTATGATAACATTTCTCAATGATTCTACATTTGTATTAATACATTTATTAATACAATTTTAATTGTATCTCCATGCTTACTTTGATACAATAAATCTGCCGAAGGGCAAATGCTATTCATTGGTTTGATGGTATAGTTTCAAACCGGAAAGGATGTATGGATATGAAAAAAAGATGGGTAATACTTTCAATGTTAGTAATAGGTCTTTCCGTAAGTTCCCTGACGGGATGTGGTTCTTCCAGTAGCAGCACAAGTACAGATACGAAAGATGCGAAAGCTACAGCTGAGGCGACAAAGGAAACCACAAAAGAGGTTACAAAGGAAGCGACGAAAGAGGCAGATAAAAGCTCCGATAAGAAAAGTGATGATACAGATACATCAAAGGATTCGGAGGAGCAGACGCCTGTTAGTGAGATTCAGGGTGAAGGCACTACAGATGACAGTGTACCGGATTTGACAGGAGTCGAGACCACAAATACCAACGAAGATGCTGAGGTTACAGATAATGAAGGCTCTTCCTATTGTACATTGACTGTTACAAATGCAGCGATTACGGACCAGAGAGATTCTAACAATGAAGATGATCCGGAAATGGTTATCGTAATTGATTATGTATATACAAATGAATCCAGTGACAATTTGTTGATTGATGATATGAGCTTTAAGCTTCTTGATGCAGATGGAAATCTCTGCGATCCTTATTATGCAGGATTCCTCACATCAGCGGAACTGGTTGAACCTGGTGAGACAGGCAATGCTCAGATCGCTTTTGGTGTAAGTAGTACCTTTGGAGAAGGAACCCTTGTATTTACCGATTCCAATGCTCAGACAACTGCCTTCGACATTGTAGTGTAATAAGTGGAACTTTTGTATGAAAATCTAGGAATGGAAGGTAGTCCAGGGCAGGCCCTTGTGGATGATAAAAAATAAAATAACAATATTTTGAATAGTATAGAAAAAGCAGCTCATGGAGTTGCTTTTTTTCTTCCTTGGAATATGGAGGAAAATAAGGTACAATTATTCATTATAGCTTTATTTGATTGGTATTGGAGGTTATGACTATATGAATATAGAAGCGTTAACGCAGTATCGCTTATTGAAAAAGGAAGATTTGACCGATATTTCATCCACAGGATATCTGCTTCGTCATGTAAAAAGTGGGGCTAGAATTCTTGTAATTGAAAATTCTGATGAGAACAAGGTTTTTAATATTGCATTCCGTACACCGCCTTTTGATAGCAGTGGAGTAGCTCATATTCTGGAGCATAGTGTCTTATGTGGCTCTGAGAAATATCCCCTGAAGGATCCCTTTGTGGAATTGGTAAAAGGTTCTTTAAATACCTTCCTTAATGCCATGACATATCCGGATAAGACTATGTATCCAGTGGCTAGCTGCAATGCTACAGATTTTAGAAATCTGATGAATGTGTATCTAGATGCAGTTTTTTACCCGAATATTTACAAAAAAGAGGAGATTTTCCGTCAGGAAGGATGGCATTATGAGCTGAAAACTCCGGAAGATGATTTGAAATATAATGGTGTTGTATACAATGAGATGAAAGGAGCCTTTTCCTCTGCAGAAGAGATGTTGGATCGTGAGATCTTTAATACTCTCTTCCCAGACACTCCTTATGGCGTGGAGTCAGGTGGTGATCCGAAAAATATCCCAGATCTGACCTATGAGGCTTTCTTGGATTTTCATAAGAAATATTATCATCCCTCCAATGCTTATATCTACCTTTATGGTGATATGAATTTTGAAGAGACGCTACAGTGGATGGACCAGGAATATCTTAGCCATTTCTCTCAGATTTCAGTGGATTCTGAGATACCATGGCAGGAAGCATTTTCCAGTCCTATAGAAAAAGAGATCTATTACCCTGTTGGAGATAATGAATCCGAGGAAAATAATAGCTATCTCAGTTGGAATGTGGTAACAGGAAGCACCCTGGATATTGAGAATACTATGGCATTTGAGATCCTTGAGTATGCTTTGTTATCTGCACCCGGGGCGCCGGTGAAACAGGCACTTTTGGATGCCGGCATTGGCAAAGATGTGATAGGCTCTTTTGAGGATGGTATTTTGCAGCCCTTCTTCAGCATTGCAGTAAAAAATGCAAACCAGGAAGATAAAGAGTGTTTCCTGAGTTTGGTTCGGGAGACCTTGGAGAAGATTGTTCGTGAAGGTATGGATCAAAAAGCCTTGGAGGCAGGAATCAATTATTTTGAATTCCGTTATAGAGAAGCGGATTATGCTTCCTATCCTAAGGGATTAATCTATGGATTGGACATCTTTGACAGTTGGCTCTATGATGAGAATCGACCTTTTGATTATTTGAAACAATTGGAGATTTTCGAGAATTTAAAGGCAAAGACCAAAACAGGCTATTTTGAGAATTTAATTCAGGAAAAACTCCTACATAATGAGCATGCGGCTATTGTAACGGCTATTCCTAAACGGGGACTTGCAAAACAGCAGGACGAGGCTCTTGCAGCAAAGCTGGCAGATATTAAATCAGGATTTAGTCCGGAAGAGATTCAAAATCTGGTAGAGAAAACAGCTCATTTAAAGGCTTATCAAGAGGAAGAAGACAGTCCGGAGGCAATTCAAAGCATACCTTTGTTAACAAGGGAAGACATTGGAAAAGAATCAGCTCCCTTCTACAATGAGGAGAGAAAGCTTCAGGACATTTCGGTATTATTCCATGAGGTGAATACAAATAAAATTGCATATGTCACTTTATTCTTTGATGCCAACAGAGTAGCTAAGGAGCAATTGCCCTATCTTTCCCTATTAAAATCCGTATTGGCTTATGTGGATACAGAAAAATATAGCTACAGAGAACTTTTTAATGAGATTAATAGGAATTCAGGTGGCATTGCTTGCGGTTTGCAGACCTTTTCTAAGATTGATGAAAGTGATGATGTGAATCTGAAATTTGCCATCAGAGCAAAATGCTTATATCAGCAACTTCCTTTTGTATTTGACATGATTCGGGAGATTATCACGGCTTCCAAACTGGATGATGGAAAACGCCTCTATGAAATTATTGCCCAGCAGAAATCCCGTCTGCAAATGAGCATTCCTGCCGCAGGTCACCAAACGGCGGTATCCAGAGTGGCATCATATTATTCAGCAGCGGGAGCTCTGTCTGAACTCTTAAGTGGAATTGATTATTATAAATTTATTGAAGAGCTGGAAGAGCATTTTGAAGAAAGAAAAGAGAATTTAATTGCTGAGCTTGAGAAATTGTGCCGACAGATCTTCTGCACAGAAAATCTCATGATTGATTATACAGCTGACGAAGAGGGATATGCTTGTCTGCAAAAGAGCTTCCCCTCACCGGAAAGTTTTCTGCATGAGCCAGCGGAGTATGGACAGCCTTTCCATTTTACCCCGCTTGCGTCCAATGAGGGATTTATGACATCAGGTCAGGTGCAATATGTAGCGGTAGGTGGAGATTTCCGCAAGGCGGGATTTGACTATTGTGCTTCTATGCAGATTTTAAAAATGATTTTGAATTATGATTATCTCTGGATGAATCTGCGCGTGAAGGGCGGTGCCTATGGCTGTATGAGTGGATTTAAGAGATCTGGAGATATGTATCTGGTATCCTACCGGGATCCTAATATTGCGGAGACCTTGGAGGTTTATAGAAAAACTCCGGACTATATCCGGAATTTCACTGCCGATGAAAGACAGATGACAAAATATATTATTGGAACCATTAGTGGCATTGATACGCCTCTCACTCCTAAAGCGGTAGGCACTCGTTCCTTAAATGCCTGGTTCTGCGGCATTACGGAGGAAATGGTACAAAAATCCAGAAATGAAATTCTTACAGCCCAGCCGGAGGATATAAGAAATCTGGCGGATCTTGTGCAGGCCGTTCTGGACCAGAATATTCTTTGCGCTGTAGGCAGCGAAGCAGTAGTGGAAAAGGATAAGGACTGCTTCAAAGAAATAAAACATTTGATTGGATGAAGTTGATAGGAAAAAGACTTAACAAGAAGGAATAGAGATAAATTTATGGATTCAAATTTCAAATCAGGCTTTGTGGCCATTATAGGAAGACCAAATGTAGGTAAATCTACTTTGATGAATCATTTGATTGGCCAGAAGATTGCCATTACATCAAAAAAACCGCAAACTACGAGAAATAAGATTCAGACGGTATATACCTGTGATGATGGACAGATTATATTTTTGGATACCCCGGGAATTCACAAGGCGAAAAACAAGCTGGGAGAATATATGGTGGATGTGGCCAATCGCACCTTAAAAGAGGTAGATGTCATTCTCTGGCTTGTGGAGCCAAGTACCTTTATTGGAGCGGGAGAGCGGCACATTGCCAGCCAATTGGAGAATGTAAATCTTCCGGTGATTCTGGTAATCAATAAGATTGATACCGTGAAGAAGGAGGAAATCCTGACCTTTATTGATGCCTACAGAAAACTCTATGATTTTGATGAGATTATTCCCGCATCGGCGCTTAGAGGCAACAATACCGATGATATTATTAAAACGATTTTTAAATATTTGCCTTATGGACCACAGTATTACGATGAGGATGTGGTGACGGACCAGCCAATGCGTCAGATTGTGGCAGAAATCATTCGTGAAAAATCTTTGCATGCACTGGATGAGGAAATTCCCCACGGCATTGCAGTTTCTATTGATGTGATGAAAAAAAGAAAGAAGGGAAATATCACAGATATTGAGGCCACCATTGTGTGTGAGCGGGATTCTCACAAGGGAATTATCATTGGAAAACAGGGAGCCATGCTGAAAAAGATTGGAAGCAATGCTCGTTATGAGATAGAGCATCTGATTGAAGGTAAGGTAAATCTGCGCCTTTGGGTTAAGGTGAAAAAGGACTGGAGGGAAAGCGATTTCCTGATCAAGAACTTTGGTTACGACAAGAAAGAAGTTTAAGTCATGAGTGAAACATTATCGGTTAACGGGATCGTGCTTTTTGCAGCTCCTGTAGGCGATTATGACAAAAGACTGATTCTGCTTACAAAAGAAAGGGGCAGAATTACTGCCTTTGCCAGAGGGGCAAGAAAAAGTAA
Source organism: Lachnospiraceae bacterium (assembly GCA_963594675.1). Taxonomy (GTDB): domain Bacteria; phylum Bacillota; class Clostridia; order Lachnospirales; family Lachnospiraceae; genus Ruminococcus_G. The sequence goes on along the minus strand of CAVBGA010000173.1, from coordinate 4,958 downwards.
GAGTCGGCTGTTGGCAGCGGCAAATCCCTTTGTTTTGGGGAGTTTTGAGGTGTATGAGGGGCGGTCCGCTTACAATCTCTATCAGGCGGAGGTTAGTCAATACTTTACAGATTTAGCCAAGGAGATTCCCGGAGTTTATTATGGCTATTATTTCTTAGAGTTTGCAGATTATTATGCCAGGGAAGGTGTGGATGGATCAGAGATGGTAAATCTTCTCTATGTCACCCTTCGGGCTGTAGTAAAAAAGACGGTAAATATTAGACTGATCAGAAGAATCTTTGAACTTCGGCTCATGGTGATCAATGGGGAATATCCTAATGTGTTTTCCTGCCTTTCCTGTGGGAAAAGTGCGGATCTTGTGGGATTTTCTATGAAAAAAGCTGGGACGGTATGCAGAGATTGCTTTTTGAAGGCAGCAGATGCGGAAAGTATTAGTGCGACCCTATTGTATACCTTACAGGTAGTAGAAGGAGCAGATTTAAAAAAGCTATATTCCTTTAATGTAAAAGAAGAAGTTCTTTGTGAATTCGAATCCTTCATGGATCGTTATATGGATTGCTACATTGATCGAAAGTTCAAAAGTCTGGATATATTGGAGATGATGAGTTGATCGCAGCATTTCACGACTTTACAAAGAGTCTGTCAACCGTTATAATTCTAGATTAAGAACGTAAATCAGTATGATGGGAGGAACTATTGTGAAAAGAATCCGATGGTCTCTCATTCTTCTGACTCTGATATTTGCCTTTGGCGGATGCGGTCTGAGCAATTATAGTAGCAGCACGATTTCTGTGGATAACAAGGGGGAGGTTACTTCCGTACTTGTGGATGATTTCGATAGTGATGACTATAATGTGGATGACTTGAATACATCGGTTCAGGAGTCTGTGGATGCATTCAACAAAGCAAATAAAGATGAAGAGATTGAGTTGAAGACCTGTAAGGAGGATACAAAGAAAAAACTTGTATATGTAAAGCTTGTATATTCATCGGCGAATGCATATACCACCTTTAATCAAAGAGATTTTTTCTGTGGTAGTATCGAAGATGCAAAGAACAGCTATGAGTTGCCATCAACCTTTATTTCCACAAGTGGAGATGAGACAGGGTTGGATACGATTACTTCTGATGATACAAGCAAGGAGATAATTGTATTAGAAGAAGCTATGAAGGTAAAAACGTCTGGGGATATTCTTTATGTTAGCGACAATGTTGACATTGTAGACGATACCACGGCGCAGGTAAAAGAAGATGAGGCAGAGGGAAATGAAAATGGAAATACCAGCACTTCCCAGCATGCCTTTATCATATATGAAAGTTGATAAAAGAGGAGAAAAGTCATGGAAAAAACAATGGAGAAAATCGTTGCTCTGGCAAAATCAAGAGGATTTGTTTATCCGGGAAGTGAGATTTACGGTGGTCTTGCTAATACCTGGGATTATGGAAATCTTGGTGTTGAGCTGAAAAACAACGTAAAAAAAGCCTGGTGGAAAAAGTTCATTCAGGAGAATCCTTACAATGTAGGTGTTGACTGTGCGATTCTTATGAATCCTCAGACCTGGGTAGCTTCCGGACATTTGGGCGGTTTCTCCGATCCTTTGATGGACTGTCGTGAATGCCACGAGAGATTCCGTGCCGATCAGGTAATTGAAAATTTCTGTAAGGACAATGACATTGCCCTTGAGGGATCTGTGGACTCTTGGAGCCAGACCCAGATGAAAGAGTTTATTGATGAGAAAAATATTCCCTGTCCTAGCTGTGGAAAGCATAATTTCACAGAGATTCGTCAGTTCAATCTGATGTTTAAGACCTTCCAGGGCGTTACCGAAGATGCAAAGAATACCGTATATCTTCGTCCGGAGACTGCACAGGGTATCTTTGTTAACTTTAAAAATGTACAGAGAACTTCCCGTAAGAAGATTCCATTTGGAATCGGTCAGATTGGCAAGTCCTTCCGTAACGAGATTACACCAGGTAACTTTACCTTCCGTACCCGTGAATTTGAGCAGATGGAACTGGAATTCTTCTGCGAGCCGGACACAGATTTGGAGTGGTTTGCTTACTGGAAGAGCTTCTGCCTGAACTGGCTGAAAGAACTTGGCCTTTCCGAGGAGGAAATTCGTGTAAGAGACCATGACAAAGAGGAGTTGAGCTTCTATAGCAAGGCTACCACTGATGTAGAATTCCTCTTCCCCTTTGGCTGGGGTGAGCTGTGGGGAATTGCAGACAGAACAGACTATGACCTGACACAGCATCAGAATACATCTGGAGAGGATCTGACCTACTTTGATGATGAAAAGAAGATGAGATATATTCCTTATGTAATTGAGCCTTCTCTTGGAGCAGATCGTATGGTTCTGGCTTTCCTTTGCAGCGCTTATGATGAAGAGGTACTGGATGCAGAGAAGAACGATGTTCGTACGGTAATGCATTTCCATCCGGCATTGGCTCCTGTGAAAATCGGTGTGCTTCCTCTTTCAAAAAAGCTGAATGAGGGCGCTTTGAAGGTATTTGAGACTCTGTCCAAAGATTATAACTGCGAGTATGATGACAGAGGCAACATTGGTAAGAGATATCGCCGCCAGGATGAGATTGGAACTCCTTTCTGTGTTACTTATGACTTTGAGTCTGAGACAGACGGAGCTGTTACTGTACGTGACCGCGATAGTATGGAGCAGGAGAGGATTAAGATCGAAGATCTTGAGGCATATTTCGCAGAGAAATTTAAATATTAATAAAAATTAGTATTAGTAGATTAGTTTTATGCTTGTTATTGGGAAAGGATTGCGTGTGTATATGCGCAGTCCTTTTTATCTTAGGAGAGAATTTCTCGTTTCTAAATTATAGCGGTGGTATGGAGTTGACGATCCAGGAAGGCCTGTTCTTGAAAGAAAATGCTTCAAAAACAGAATCCTAATCAACAAAATACATAAAATAAAAATATGAAAATCTAGAGAAAAACAAATAATAAACAAAATAATACAGACAAAATGTTGCGTGCATGTGCACAATGACTAATAAGTTCATGGACATTCATTGACTATCCTTCTTTATATGATAAAATAGACAAAAAGGTAAACGGAAGTAAGGAGGGTTTTATAGGATGAATAAGTGGGTTTATCTCTTTAAAGAGGGTAATGCAGGCATGAGGAATCTCCTTGGAGGAAAAGGAGCGAACCTGGCTGAGATGACCAATCTTGGTTTGCCGGTGCCTCAGGGTTTTACCATTACGACAGAGGCTTGTACGCAATATTATGAGGATGGTCAGACCATCAATGAAGAGATCATGGGCCAGATTATGGAATACATTGCAAAAATGGAGGAGATTACTGGGAAAAAATTTGGTGATAAGGAGAATCCCCTTTTGGTATCTGTGCGTTCCGGTGCAAGAGCATCTATGCCGGGTATGATGGATACGATTCTTAATTTGGGCTTGAATGAAGATGTTGTAGAGGTTCTTTCAGAAAAATCTGGTAATCCCAGATGGGCTTGGGACTGTTATCGCCGCTTTATTCAGATGTATTCTGATGTCGTTATGGAAGTGGGCAAGAAGTATTTTGAAGAGCTCATTGACCAGATGAAAGAGAAAAAAGGAGTGACTCAGGATGTAGAACTTACCGCAGAGGATCTGAAGATTCTTGCTGGGCAGTTTAAGGATGAGTATAAGAAAGTGATTGGGGAGGATTTTCCTGTAGATCCTAAGGATCAGTTGATGGGGGCTATCAAGGCTGTTTTCCGTTCTTGGGACAATCCCCGTGCCAATGTTTACAGAAGAGATAATGATATTCCTTATTCCTGGGGTACAGCGGTTAATGTACAGATGATGGCCTTTGGAAATATGGGAGATACCTCTGGAACAGGTGTGGCATTTACCAGGGATCCTGCTACGGGAGAGAAACACTTGATGGGTGAATTCCTTCTCAATGCTCAGGGAGAGGATGTTGTAGCTGGTGTTCGTACTCCGCAGAAGATTGGCCAACTGGCAGAGATTATGCCGGAGGTATATGATCAGTTTTTGAAGATTTGTAATATCCTAGAAGATCATTATCGTGACATGCAGGATATGGAATTTACCATTGAAGATAAAAAACTCTATATGCTGCAGACGAGAAATGGAAAACGTACAGCACAGGCAGCTCTTAAGATTGCCTGCGATTTGGTAGATGAGGGAATGATTTCGGAGGAGAAAGCAGTTTCTATGATTGACCCTCGTAATCTGGATACTCTGCTTCATCCTCAGTTTGATGCTGCTGCGTTAAAAGTAGCTACACCTATTGCTTCCGCTTTGGGCGCATCACCGGGAGCAGCCTGCGGTAAGATTGTATTTACGGCAGAGGATGCCAAGGAATGGGCAGGCCGAGGGGAAAAGGTTGTTCTGGTTCGTCTGGAAACTTCACCAGAGGATATCGAAGGTATGAAGAGCGCAGAAGGAATCCTTACGGTTCGTGGAGGTATGACATCTCATGCAGCAGTGGTTGCCCGCGGTATGGGCAGGTGTTGCGTATCTGGATGTGGTGATATCGCTATGGATGAGAAAAATAAGAAATTCACTCTTGCAGGCAAGGCGTATCATGAAGGGGATGAAATTTCTATTGATGGTTCTACCGGTAAGATTTATGATGGTTTGATTCCTACCGTGGATGCGGTAATTGCTGGTGAATTTGGAAGAATTATGGCATGGGCAGATAAGTATAGAACTATGAAGGTGCGCACCAATGCCGATACTCCTGCTGATGCCCTTAAGGCGAGAGAACTTGGCGCAGAGGGAATCGGACTTTGCCGAACGGAGCATATGTTCTTTGGAGAAGATCGAATTGCAGCTTTCCGTGAGATGATTTGTTCAGAGACAGTGGAAGAGCGAAAGGTGGCCTTAGATAAATTACTTCCCCAACAGCAGGGCGATTTTGAGAAACTCTATGAGGCTATGGAGGGAGATCCAGTTACCATTCGTTTCCTGG
>CAVBGA010000172.1:0-4285 GCA_963594675.1 Lachnospiraceae bacterium | reverse complement strand
CATAGTAAGTGCTGCTCCATACAATTCTCGCATAGGCCTTTCCATTTTTTACGATTAAAAGTGTTGGAGAAGTAATACTGGCTCGGCCACTTCCGCCTGTCATGCTGACTTCAATGGAATATTCACCATCGTCCAAATCTACATCCATCGCCTCTGTTTTTACCATGGCTGGATCATCGGAGTTTGTTGTCGTTACACTGCTGCTGTCCTCATCACTTCCATTATTTTTATTATATTCCGTTATCGCCTTGTCAATCAAATTATAGTCAGGAAGTTCATAGGATAAAGCACCTTCCGGCAAAGAGGATGCATCAAAAAGAATCACCCTGTCATACCATTTCTTCCTTCTTCTGGAATATGCAGCACAAGGTAAATCCTGATTTAATGCCTCAACCGAGTAAGTAAATGTATACTGATCAGCGTCTTCATTTTCCGGTGCAATATAATCAGATTCTGAGGCCTTCTGTGCTTCTTCCTTGGTGCCTGGATAAATGTAAAGGTAAGATTTGCTGGAAATGGTTAAAGAGGCCTGCATTTTTCCATCTTTAACCGTCAATTGGCAATCCTCTATCTTAAAATACGGAGAGCTGGACTCTACCTCTATGGAATAGCTGCCATCCTTAAGCGCATCTCCATAAATAGGTGTCATTCCATAAGTGGCAATAGATAGATTGCTATCTGCCCATACAACTTCTGTGGAATCCAGCATTAGAAAAATCAGTAGAAAAGGAAGTATGAAAATTCCCAATATTTTATTTCTTTTTTTCCTCATATTTTTGTTTCCTCATCTGAAAAAATTTATTTTTTTTTATTATAGCACGGGGTATTAAGAAAAGCTAATTTCATGTATAATAGAATTTATGTTGTTATATATATGTTTTATCTTAGGAAAATAAAAAATGATAGAAATTCATAATCTTACAAAAAAATATGAAAAATTTACCGCTGTAGATCATTTAACTCTCACCATAAATACTGGTGAATTTTTTGGCCTTTTAGGGCCAAATGGTGCGGGAAAGACTACTACTATCAGCATGCTGTCCACTGTCCTTTTGCCAAGCGAAGGCGAGATTCTTTTAGATGGTAAGCCTTTGACCAGAACAGCATCAACTGAAAAAAGGAAACTAAGTGTTATCACACAGGAATATTCCATGCGCCAGGATATGACCATCGATGAAGTGATGGAATATCAAGGGCGCCTTTATTACATGCCTCGCAAAGAAATTAAGAGAAAAAGTGAAGAGCTTCTGGAATTTACCGGCCTTTTAGAATATCGCAAGCGAGTTGTTCGTCATTTATCTGGCGGTATGAAGAGAAAGCTGATGGTCTGTCGTGCTCTCTTAGTTGATCCGGAGATCCTGATTCTTGACGAGCCCACTGCTGGCATGGATGCTGTTTCCCGCAGACAGATGTGGAATCTACTGAGACAATTAAATAATCGCAATCTTACTATTGTTCTCACGACACATTATATTGACGAGGCGCAAAGTCTTTGTGACAGAGTTGCCTTGATTGACAAGGGGAAACTGGCATGTCTGGACACACCAGATGCTTTAATTAAAGCCTTGGGAAATTATGCTGTTGATGTGGTGGATGAAAAAGAAACTGTCAGTCGTTATTTCCATGATCGTCAGGAAGCTATTACTTACCTTTCCGGGATACCAGAAAACGCCTCCCTTAGAAATACCACTCTGGAGGATGTTTTTGTAGAACGCGTAGGTAAATCCCTAACAAAAAAATGAGGTGATAAATGCATGGGTATCATAACCGTTTTATGGGAAAAATGGACAGAATTCAAAAGAGATTTTTATAAGATCACAGTCGCAGCAATGATCTCTCCTTTGATGTATCTAATTATATTTGGCATGGGAATTCAGACAACTTCCCACGGACAGCCCTATCTGAATTATCTGATTCCTGGCATCGTGGCCATGTCCACCATGACTGGAAGTTTTGGAGCTGTAGCGCAAAATATGAGTGTGCAAAGGCTATATGAAAAGGCCTTGGATCAGGTGATGATCTCTCCCACTCCCCTATGGCAATTTATTCTGGGACAGATCATCGGAGGAAGCCTCAGGGGCATGTATGCCGGTGGTATTATCTTGCTGCTGACTTCTATGATCAACACAGGGCTAATTTTTAATGGCTGGTCTGTATTGATCATGTTTTTAAATGGAACGGTGTTCGCAACTATGGGACTGACACTCTCCTTTTTGGCCAAAAGTTACTCGGACGCACCTAGATATAATTCCTATATCATCGTGCCTATGTCCTTTCTTTGCAATACATTCTTTTCTACAGAGTCAATGCCAAGAATGTTTCGGATTTTCGTAAATGCACTCCCCCTCTCCCAGACTAGCAATATGATTCGTGCCATCTCCCTGGGAGAAAGCTATGACACCAGAGGATATTTGATTCTATTGGCCTATTTGCTTGTATTTTCTGCTTTATCTGTCGTATTTATATACAAAAAGAAAAATTTGTAATATAAAGCGTTAGTCATTAGTCAAGGTAGATCTTTTGCATAGCAGTTTAAATATTCTTGGGACAAAGTGATACGAGAATTGGACTGATACCATTCTCCTCATAGCTGTCTAGGCAGTTGATCTTATCTCCTTTCTTAGGACGCTCTGCGGTATTAAGGGCGCCGTTTTCGTCAGTGACGATGACATGGCTCTCTGCTGCACTTACCCTTGGCATCGGTGGTCAGGGTCAGGCATTTCTCGCCTTTTTCATAACTTTTTCCGTTTACAGTGACAGCCGCATCGCTCTCGTTGTAGATGGCGATCTTCGCACCCTTAAGGCTTGCCGTACCCTGGGCGGTGGCCTTGCCGGTCTCCGCATCTACCTTCTGGAAGGATACGCCGCCGGTGATGGGGGTCTCTTCTATCTGTACGGAAAGATCTGCATAATTGCCGACTAAAGTGCTAGATACTAAAGTCTCTGTTCCATCATCGTTTAATTGATTGACTACTGCCTTTGTTTTTCCGGTGGGTGTTATTATCTTGTATTTCCACTTAGTAGTCCTCAGTTTGAATCCTGGCGGAGCTGATATTTCCTTCACAGTATAAGAACCAGTGGGGAGACCATAGCATCCTTTTGAATCTTTATACAGAGAAGGTCCAGAAATCCTATATTTTGGTTTGTATTTGACCTGAGCACTGCCATCCGTCTCAAATACCCATTTGGCTTTTGGCGTTCCCGTAGCTGTAATGTTGTCATAATAGCATACTTCGAACTGTGCACCTGCAAGGCTGCCGTCAGCCTGAGCAACTGCTTTTCCTGTTGCCTTGTCTATTTTTGTGAGCAAAATATTGATCGGGACAAAATGACTTGAATCCGGTGTGTTTATGATGGTTACCTTTTTGATAGCATCATTTAAGTGAGTGTGGTTCTTTGTGATGGTTACCCCTTTGCTCTCTTCATTCTGTGTCCAAAAGTGTTTACTTATTGGAGTTTTTGTTGCCACTGGGATGCCGTCATCATCCAATTTATACAGCACATCAGCTTCTTGTACCCAGTATTTTCCAACTTTCAGTTGGATCTTCTGTGACTGATAGTCCTTATAATCATCGTTATAACCAATGACCAGAACAGCCGGATCGCCATTAACATCCTTAGCTTTTTTTGTACAAGCTTTGTTTTCGTAAACGATGAAAGCAAGGCCCTTCATGGAGTATCTGTCATTATCTTCAGCGTACTTACAGGATGATTTCTTTATGCCCCAGAGCCATCCACTGTTCTCTTTGAATTTAATAGTAAAGCATCCAGCATTCCACTGTGCCGTACTGGATTCTACCACAAAGGCGAAAGTCGCCGTTCTGTTTGTTTTGTCTTTTGCTATACATTTGATATCAGCCTTGGCAAAGACCGGAGTCTCTCCAGACTGCTGTGATTTTACACAGGAACCATAGACCCAGTTTCTCTTCATGTTGAGTCTGGTATCTGATGTTCCGATATTCTCCAGAAATTCAGCCCTTTCCTTCTTCGAATTATATACTCTGGTGAAACTGTTGTAGAATTTAAGGGTCTCTCCATCAGCTGTATATGTCGATTTCTCATTACTCATATAGACGTAACCTTTTGTTGCAGTAAAGGTATCGCTTACATTGAAGGTGTCAAAATCACTGCTGTCTACTTCATAGGTTTTGTTATCAAAGTATTTATCATAGGTTGATGGATCATTCCAGAATTCATCCACGCGTTGATTACCCTCAGAGACATGGAAATACTTCTCCGGAGTATTGTCTACAGGGTTATCGGCTACCAGACCATACATATAGGA